>JASHQH010000153.1 GCA_030037635.1 Acidobacteriaceae bacterium | reverse complement strand
TCTCTTCGATTGCCACTTCGTCAACCAGCGACGACTCGGATCCAACGTCCATCTTGTCTGAAACCCAACGGTGAAATGCACTCCCAACGCACTCCCGATGGCCAAGTAAAGTATTAATTTTCATTGCCTTACAGGGACAGATTTTCCAATTTGCAATTTGGAAATTGGAAAGCCAAACGGCAAAACCAACGACCGTTGGGCGCAAACTCCAAAATTGACTCCCAACTGACTCCTAATAGGGTGTCCGGAGGGTACTTTTCCGTACTTCCGCGTAGCCATAAGTGCCGCAAAGTCTGTTAGATACGCGAGCGCGCGGTCGCTCATAACCCAAAGGTCGCTGGTTCAAATCCAGCCCCCGCAACCATTTAAGGCTTGACCGACCCATCTCAACCGGGCGCAAACGCGCCCGGTTTTTGAGTTTCTGGGAAAACAAATTTCGCTGCGGCAGATCGTTGGCTCCTTAGGCCGTTATGCGTAACGTAGCGAGTTTGGCTCTCGCTTCTCGGGATACCAAAGGCCGAGCCCTTCGCCAGTTAGCTGGCGCCATCATGCCGATCATCCGGCCCCACGCGTCTCGGTTCTACCTCTGCGGTGCCTTGTCTGACGCGGGCCCGCTCGCTCCGGCGGGAATCACAGGCAGAGTGATGGAGGATGGATGTTCGCGATCGTGCAGGATGGTCTGCTTCGCCCTCTGCCATTTTGCGCTGATGCCGAAGGGTTCCCCTGTGTTTGGATTGGGAGCGAATTGAGGAAAGTCGCTCGATGATATCTCGACGCGGATCTTATGGCCCGGGAAGAACAGATTGCTGGTGGGCCAGACGTGAATGGTGTATTTGTAAACTTCGCCTGGGTGAATGAGCAAAGGAGACGACAGGGAATCGCGGAAGCGGGCATCCTGAATCCCATTGTTTAGATTGACCGCTGTGCCGTCGGGAAAAACATCAACCAGCTTCACCGTAAAGTCCGTATCGGGCGCGGATGACCTGGCATATAGAGTCACCGTGACGGGCCCGGTAACCTCGAGCGGTTTCTCGAGTGGTGGGCTGGAATATACGAGGATGTCGCTGCGCTGTTCGATGGCCGATTGATCGAATTGTCCCTGGGGACCGGAGGTCCAGGCGCAGCAGGAGTGACCTCCAATGCTCGGAACGGGATCAGATGGGTCATATATGAATTCATCCGATGCCGCAGTAAGCGGCTCGCCGGAACTTACTCCGCCTGCTGTGATGGCGTGGGCAGCGGCTCCGCCGGAGACGTTCGCTCCGGGCGCAATATCGGTAAGGGCGCCGTCACCCATCACGGAAGCGGCATGACCGGCGCTTGCCAGATACCACTGCTGGTACTGAGTTCCGGGCAACGGCCAGTCATCGGAGGTATGCCATTTGTTCTCTCCCATTTCGAAGTAATCGACGCGGGGGCCGGTGCTGACACCGTTGTCTTCTCCTTTCAGGAAGTGATCGAACCAGGCAAGCATCAGCTCGTTCACCGGGCTGTCGGCAACTGGACCAATGGCCTTGAGACGAGGACTGACGGGGCTGTCAGGACGGCCCCAACCGAGATGTTCCCACGGCCCGATGACGATACGCTGGCTGGTTCTTGCCAATTCCGTGCCGCCGTTTTTGCGCATTCCCGTGAAGTTTTCCAGAGCGCCATTCAGGAAAGCGTCATACCAGCCTTCAAAGGCCAGCACCGGCACCGTGACCTTGCCGTAGCGCGACTTGATGCTGAACGCCTTCCAGTACGCGTCGTCGGTTGAGTGCTTGATGGCGTCGAAAAAATACGGAGCAAATGCAGGATCTTCCGGGTGCAGCGGGGGGAATTTATCGTATGGCGTGAATCGCATCCACTTGGCAAGGTCTTTCCCCTCATCATGGAGAGTGGCCGCCCGCGCCATTTCGCCGCGATTCATTGCCGCAGAATGGGCGATCGTCCCCATCATCCATCCCTCGATGAATGCCAGCCGGAAGGCTCCGTCTTCGTATGTCCATCCGTCGTAATAGTCTGAAGCTGTATTCGAGGGAACGATGGTCTTGAGAGACGGAGGCGTGGCCGTTGCGGCGAGCCATTGCGTAGCGCCAACGTAAGACGAACCATACATGCCGACGTTTCCGTTCGATCCGGGCAGATGCGCAGCCCACTCCACGGAGTCGTAGCCGTCGTTGCGGTCATTGGCATATTCGTAGAAGACCCCTTTCGACGCGTATTGGCCGCGAATATCCTGAACCACCACGATGTAGCAATGGGAAGCGAACCAACTCGGAGATTGAAACCGTGACGGCTGGATCTGCGCAGCGCTTTTGTCGTACTGGGTTCGCATGAGGATAACCGGTACGGGATCTTTGGTCACCGGACGGTAGACGTCAGCGTACAGCAGAACGCCATCTCTCATCCGCGCGGGCACGTTGGTCTGCCTGGTTACAGCACATGGACCTTCTCCGCCCGAAGGAGGCCAGGCTTGAGCTAAACCTGTGGAGGCAGAGATCAACACCAGTGAAAGGCAGAGTAATGTCAAGCTTTTCTGTCGCATGGCAGGGAGTCCCTTTTCTCTGGAATGAACGCAGTAAATGCACAACCTCGATCGGTGTGATACAAGTTCGGATGGCGCGGCGCCATTTCCGCAACTTCGAAGCCGCTTGAACGATACCGTAAACTGTTGGGATGCCGAGAGAGCAGTGGAGTGTCAGGGATGCGAGTTCGACTCAAAGACATCGCTAAAGACCTGAACCTTTCGAAGATGACAATTTCGAAAGTGCTGCGCGGGCAGACCGACATCAGTGACGAGACCAAAGCCCGCGTGCTGAAACGGGTCAAGGAACTAAAGTACATCCCGAATATCAGCGCCAGCAGCTTGCGCACGGGCCAGACCAAAACCATGGGACTGGTTCTTCCCTCGATTGGCAAACCTCATCTCTCGGCCATTGTAGATGGCATCAGGCACGCGGCCGGCGCTCAGGGCTATGGGCTCATCGTTTCGCCGTCTCAGGAGGACGCTGAATATGAGCAGCGGCAAATTGAGGTGTTCCTGTCGCTCCAGGTCGACGCGCTGCTGATTGTTTCGCTGCAGGAGACGACGACGTTCTTCGAACAGATGCAGAGATCGAAAAGCATCCCGCTCGTGTTTGTCGATCACAGGCCCGCCGGGATCATGCAGAATTACGTCGGTTTGCACGACGTGGAAGTGGGGCGGATTGCCTGTGAGCACTTGATTCACTGCGCTTGTAAGCGGATTGCGTACCTGCGCGGCCCGCGCACGGCGGCCGCAGACATGCGCGCGAAAGGCTATCGTCAGGCGTTGAACGAACATGGGCTGGCTGTGCAATCGGACCTTGTGGTGGAGAGCATGCACCCCGAAGAAAGCGAGTACAGACGAGGGTACGAAGCGACCGTGCGGTTGCTCCAGAGACGCGGCCGGCCGGATGGGGTGATGGCTTATTCCGACATGATGGCCGTGGGCGCAATGGATGCGGCTATCAGCCAGGCAGTAAGGATTCCTGAAGAGATGTGTTTCGTAGGTTGCGGTGACGATGCTCTCTTGTGCTCCATGCGAATTCCGCTCACCAGTATCAATATCGCCGGCCGTGAGCTTGGCCTGAAGGCAGGCCAGCTCGCGCTGGCCGCCATCGGCGGCGGAAATGGCAGCAGACCGCAAAGAATACTGATCAAGCCGAGACTGGTGAGAAGAAAGTCGTCGGATGGGCATTGTTGACCGAGTCTGAGTTGCGTCAAGAGCAAATGCAGCGGAAGGAAAGAACCATGGCAAAAAGGCGGGATTACCGGGAAAACGAGTTCGATCTGGTGGTGTTTGGAGAATTCTTCTCCGATATGATTTTTTACCAACTGCCGCAGCGTCCGCGCTTTGGAGAAGAGTCGAAGACCAACTCCTTTCTGGTCACTCCGGGTGGCGGCCTGTCGACCACGGCGATTGCCGCCAGCCGGCTGGGCACGGTGACAGGAATCATTACGCGCGTTGGCGCCGATGCGAAGTATCTGCCGACCTGGAGCCAGATCGGCCACGAAAAGCTGGACATCACGGCGTGTGAGTTCCGAAAGGACCTCCCGACGGCTCTCACCGTATGTATCGCGTACAAGACCGATCGCATGATGGTGACGCACGAGCCCATCAATCGGCGGCTTGAAGACCTGCTCGATCATGAAGCCGTGCGGCGCAAACTGGGACGGGCGCGCCACGTGCACCTTGCGTGCGCACTGCGGCGGCCAGCCAAGTGGCAGCCTGTTTTGCGCGGCCTCAGGGAGCGCGGAGTGACCATCTCAGCGGATTTCGGATGGAACCCCGACATCTCTGTCAACCAATTGATTTCGATCATCCGTTACTGCGATTTCATTTTTCCCAACGAACATGAAGCTCGGGCCGTCACCGGGGCCACCAGCCCGATGAAGGCGTTGGATCAGTTGCAGAAGTGGGTCAGGGTTCCTCTGGTGAAACTGGGCGCAAAGGGTGCGCTTTTGATGGCGGAAGGCAAAGTCTACCGGCAGCCGGCGCCACAAGTTCCGTTGGTCGATGCAACCGGGGCGGGGGACGCATTCAATGGCGGATTTCTGCATGCGTTCCTGCATGGAATGGGCTGGGACGATTGCCTGCGTGCGGGCAATATCTGCGGCAGCCTTGCGGGAACGCGGCCCGGCGGCTCGCAGGGACTCCCAGGGCCGCGGGAGTACAAGCAGCGTATGACGGAATTGCAGCGTGGTTAATGTCCCGTGGGAGACATCCCGTCCAGACCAGACAATGCAACCCACTTCATTTTCTTCTTGACAACGCAAGACCCGCTATGTACGCTCCATTTCATTCGCGTTACCGGTAAAGCTGGCTCTGACCGCGTC
This sequence comes from Acidobacteriaceae bacterium, assembly GCA_030037635.1. Taxonomy (GTDB): domain Bacteria; phylum Acidobacteriota; class Terriglobia; order Terriglobales; family Acidobacteriaceae; genus Telmatobacter. The sequence goes on along the minus strand of JASHQH010000153.1, from coordinate 31,303 downwards.
GCAAATCAAAGTCTCAAGGCAGCCGGTTTTCCCCTCGCGTCCGGGGCCCCGATCGAGCGGGACTTGAAAGGTACGCCGCCCCGCCAACTTCACCGCGGTTCTTAGCCGGATGAACTCCGCCTCTCGGCATTCTCCCGGATCGTCCGGCTTCAAGCCCGAAATGGTCAGTGTCGTTGGGACAGTGCAATTCAATTCGAATTCTGGCTCGACTTCAAGGAGGTTGGTCTATGCATGCCGTCAGGTTTTCCCTTCCCAGGATGAGTATTACGAGCGTCAAGCTGTTTTGCCGCGCCATGGCCGTACTGCTGATGACCGTTGCGTTCTCAGCATACGCACAAATCGACACCGGCACGATTGTGGGCCTGGTACAGGACAAGAACAACGCGCGCCTCCCCAACGCCACGGTGGAAGTGACCGACATGGCCACCAATGTCACTCGCACTTATCGAACCAACAGCGAAGGTGAGTATGAAGCGGAGCAACTCATCCCCGGCGACTATACCGTAACCGTAAAACACGACGGGTTTGCCACCGCAGAGCGGCGAAACATCACCGTCAACGTGCAGAGCCGCATCTCGGTCGATTTCGTGCTGAACCTCTCCTCGGTCAGCCAGCAGGTGGTCGTGAACGAAACGGCATCCCAGTTGCAGACGCAATCCGCTGAAGTGGCGGCGGTGCTCAGTACGCAGACCGTCAACGAGCTTCCCCTCAATGGACGGGACTACGATCAGCTCGCCCTGCTGGAGCCGGGCACCTATCACGACCCCAGCGCTGAAGTCGCCAACCCCGCTGAGGGACGCTTTAGCGCCAACGGCAACCTGGAGCTGCAGAATTATTTCTCACTGGATGGAATCGACAACAACACCGGCTCGGAAAATCTGCAGGAGCAATCGGTGCAAGCGGTGATTCCTCCGCCTGACGCATTGCAGGAATTTGCCGTTCAGACCCGCACATACTCCTCTGAGTTCGGCACGTCGGCGGGCGCAGTGGTCAACGTATCCACCAAGTCCGGAACCAATACCTTCCATGGCGACCTCTGGGATTATGTGGAGAACAGCGCCTTCGACGCCAACACCTGGTTCAACGATTACGGCGACATTCCGAAGGGGCATTTTGAGCAGAACCAGTTTGGCGCGACCGTCGGAGGCCCGATTGTCCGCAACCACACATTCTTTTTCGCGGCTTACGAGACTCTGCTCAGCAGGGAGGCTGAGACCGAGCTTTCCGTCGTCCCCACTCAAGCCATGAAGACCGGCGACTTCACCAGCGTTCTCTCTACCGATCCCATGACGACCACGGTGCCAAGCCAGGCCGGCTGTATAACCGGTAACATCATATCCCCGGGCTGCATCGATTCGGTCGGCCAGGCGATTCTGGATTTGTTTCCCAACCCCAGCCCGCAGTTGGGAAACGTAAACGCCTTCACGGGCGCGCCCAATTATCAGTATGTGACCTCTGTACCCAACGATACCCGCACGCTCGACGTGCGCATCGATCACACGCTGAACGCGAAGAACCAGTTATTCGGGCGCTATGCCAACGACATTTCGGATTACGAGACCGCCCCGTGGACCTCGAATCCAATTGCCGGCAACGGCGAATTCTCCACCGACTACATCCTTCACGGCCAGTCGCTGGCCCTGGGATGGACAATGACGCCCAATTCGTCGCTGGTGAACACCGCGCACTTTGGCTATCTGCGCGATTTCTCGCACAGCGACCCGGTGGGCCTGCCTCTGGGCGTCTCCGACGCGCCGAATTACGGACTTACCGGCGTTCCGGTGACCCCGTACAGTTCGGGGATCCCCGCCAACTACATCTTTCCATGCACCACAATTGGCACGCCGATTTACAGACCCCAGTTCCAGGTGGCGCAGGTATTTCAGGTCATCGACGACGTGTATAAGCTCATCGGCAAACACAGCCTGCAGTTCGGCTATGAATATCACGAGAACTCCCTCAATTTCTTCGATCTCGAAGCGCCGCAGGGCGCCATCCTCGCCGAAGGCGTGTACACTGACACACCGGGATTCGGAATCGGAGATTATCTGCTGGGCGACATCACTGAGGCCATCGTAGAAACGCCCCTGGAAGTGAATAACTACATTCGCGGAAACTCCTTCTACGGGCAGGATACATGGCGCGTGAACCCGAACCTCACAGTCAATTACGGCCTTCGTTACGAGCTCTATCCACCCTTCTGGCTGAACCGCGAGAATCGCACCGCGAACTTCAGCCCCGCCAATGGCGGCGAGATGATCACGGCGACCGGAGGCAACGGGATTTACGGGCGGGCGCTCATCCACCCAGACGATATCGATTTTGCCCCGCGGGCGGGCTTCTCCTATCACCTGATCAAGCCTGTCGTCTTGCGCGGCGGCTACGGCATCTTCCACCAGTTCATCAATCGCATCGGCTCGGAATCGATGCTGCAGCTTAACCCTCCATCCCTTCTGGATGAATCGCTCGCGCAGCCGTTCGGAAGCACCACACCGGTGTTCCAACTCAAGAACGGATTCCCGGCCGCGCAACTGTTCGCGCTGGGCGTGGACCTGCCAGACCTGCAACTGCGCGCGCAGGATCCCAACGAGCGCACCGCCTACGTGGAGCAAGCCAGCTTCGGACCGGAATTCCAGCTTAGCGGCAATACGCTGCTGGACCTCATCTGGGTGGGTAACTGGGGACGCAAGGAGAATCGCCTGCGCAACGCCAACCAGGGCGTGGTGACCGGCTTAAGCGGCACGACCCCCGTCATAACCTTCCCCTACGCCAACCTCAATACCGAAACCACGGCCATAGGCGGGGCGGGAAACCATTCGTTTCTGGAATTGGCCACCAACGACGGCAACACCGATTTCAATGCGCTTGAGGTCGACTTGAAGCGCAATTTCAGTCACCGGCTGATGTACCAACTCGGCTATACGTGGTCGCATAACATGGCGGATTACGTGGACAACTTGACCGGCGGCTCGACCCCGCAGAATGCATATGATTATGGTCAGGAGATGGCCAACTCGCCCCAGGATGTGCGACAGCGGTTCACGGGCGGCGCCACCTGGATTCTGCCCATCGGCACCGGCGGATGGGTGCTGAACAACAACAGCACCGCTGCCAAACTGGTGGGCGGCTGGCAGGCGAACGCGGTGGTTAACCTGCAAACAGGCATTCCCTTCGATGTAACTGCGGCCGACGAGAGTGATACCGGGAGCAATCACGCTGCCTACGCCAACTGCATCGGCAATCCCTGGGCCGGCACCTCGCACAATCCCAAAGACTACGCCGGGAGCAACGCGACAGGAGAATACATCAGCCTCGCAGCCTTTTCTCAGCCGGGCCTGGGCACCTTCGGCACCTGCCGGCCGCGCGAGTGGCATGGACCCGGAATCGAGGAGGAGGACTTGAGCCTGTTCAAGAGCTTCCCGCTCGGCGAATTGCGCAAGATCGAGTTGCGCGGCGAATTCTTCAACGCGTTCAACCGCCCCAGTTTCGAAAACCCCTCCGCCAGCGTCTCGTCGCCTGGAGCTTTCGGCAAGAGCACGGGGACAACCACCAACCCGCGCGTGCTGCAACTGGTAGGAAAGTTCTTCTTCTAGCCCGCCGCGAAGCCAAGCCCCGACGCACGCAGCCGGCTGCGCGAATTAGAGCGGCTGCGTTGCGGGCGCGGCTTGGAATCGCTGGCCAACAGAGAACGGCAAAACATCTGGAGACTGCATACACCATGCCGAACAATCGAAAATCGCGCTGGGCGTGGGCCTGGGCAATCATGCTCGCGCTGACCACATTTGCCGCGCTGAGATCCGGCGCGCAAACGCCGTGCCTGCCCCAGGGTCCGGCGCGCCAGGACGCCTTGCCGATCGCGGAGAACCGTGGCGCCGCCGGGCTCGACGTGGTGTTGCGGCAACTCCATACCCGCGCCAGCGTGCTCATGATTGTGGCGCACCCCGACGACGAGGATGGAGGCATGCTGGCATACGAAGCGCGTACTGTAGGCGCTCGCGTGGACCTGCTCACCCTTAACCGCGGCGAAGGCGGAGCCAACGAAATGTCTTCCGATTTCTGGGATGCTCTGGGCCAGGTCCGCACTGAAGAGCTTCTGCAGGCTGACCGCTACTACTGCGCCACAGAATTCTTTACCACCGCTGCCGATTTCGGTTTCTCCAAAACACTCAAGGAAGCGCTCCAGAAATACCCCGTCGACCAGGTGTATTACGACGTGGTGCGCGTCGTGCGCATGATGCGTCCGCTGATTATCACCTCGAGTTTCGTGGGCGGACCTTCCGATGGACACGGCCAGCATCAGGCATCCGGCATGTGGGCCCAGAAGGTTTTCGCTGACGCAGGTAATCCGAATGTGTTTCCCGACCAGATCAAGAATGGATTACATCCGTGGAACCCGATCAAAGACTACGCGCGGGTTCCCTTTTCTCTTGAAGAGGGACAAGTCTCTCCCAAAGGCCTTTACGATTACGCAACCCACCAATGGGCTCCGGCCGGAGTTGAAAACTATATCTCGGGTAAGTTCGAAGCCGGCGGCGTCAGCGCCAATGTCGAGATACCGGAGGGAACTTACAACGCGATCGATGGCTTGAACGATCAGCAGATCTCGCGCACAGGCCTTGGCTTCCAAAAATCGCAGAACGGCGGACCGCGCATTCCCGCCTCGGGACCCGACGACGCCTCCTATCATCGATTCGGTTCGCGTATCCCTGTTGCGGATAAGGAGAAATCATTTTTCGATGGCATTGACATTTCATTGACGGGAATCGCTGACCTCGCGGGCAGCGAAGAGCATGCGTTTCTTAATGAAGGGCTCAGAAAGATCAGCTCGCTGGTCGACGAAGCTACGCGAAACTATTCCGCCGGCGATCCGAGCGCCATTGCGCCGGCCTTGGCGCAGGGGCTGGCCGCTACCAACAGCCTGGTCGATCAGGTTACCGCCAGTTCGCTTTCCGACGATGCGAAATTCAACGTGCTGCACGAGCTGAAGGTGAAACAGGGCCAGTTTAACACCGCTTTGGCTCTGGCTCTGGGCCTGTCGATGAGCGCCACTGTTACTCAGGAGCATCCGCCGACAGGACTCTTTGCGCGGTTTATGGGAGAACAGCCCACCTTTCAAATGGCGATTCCGGGGCAGCATTTCCCGGTCCACGTTCACCTGGCCGATACAGGCCCCATTCCTGTCAATATCGACAAGATATCGGTACAACTCGAAGGCGGCAACGGTTCCGCTGTAAGCGCCGAAGGCAGCAGCGCCGGTCCGTTGCAAGACGGCGGCGTCTTCGATGCCCGCTTCCAGGTTCAACTACCCCTCAACGCGCAATTTACGCGGCCGTACTTTGAGCGCCCTGGACTTGAGCAAGCCTATTACGACCTGATAGAGCCAAAGTATCGCAGCCTGCCTTTTGCCCCCTATCCGCTGCAGGCGCTGGTAACAGCGAGTTATCACGGTGTGCAAATCCACTTAGACGAGGCCGTACAGACGATCAGGTTCGATGCCGGGCTCGGAAACATCTACACTCCCATGCCCATTGGACCGGCAATTTCGGTCACCATGCAGCAGAGCGCAGGCATCGTGCCGCTGGGCACTGCATCCTTTGCGGTGGGCGTGCGCATCCACAGCAACGTCAAGGGACCCGCGCAGGGAAGCCTCAAGTTGGATATGCCGGAGGGCTGGCGCTCCGATCCTGCAACTGCCACCTTTTCACTGGCTGCGGATGGACAAGAACAATTCATCAGTTTTCAAGTGCAGCCGGCCGGACTTGCCGAACAGGCATATAAGTTGACCGCCGTGGCGACTTATGACGGTCGCGAGTACAAAGAAGGCTACTTAGTAACTGGCTATCCTGGCTTGCGGCCCTATTTCCTTTATAGCAACGCCGACTACCGTACAACGGGAACCGACGTGAAGGTTGCTCCCAATCTTCAGATAGGCTATGTTGAGGGCAGCGGAGACGATGTGCCCGCCTCGCTTGAGAACCTTGGCATTCATATGCACTTTCTTGCGGCGGCGGAGCTCGCGAGCGGAGATTTAGCGAAATATAACGTCATTCTCATCGGCGTCCGCGCCTATGCAGTGCGCCCTGACTTAGTTACTTACAACCAGCGAATCCTGAACTTTGTGAAGAACGGCGGCCTGGTTGTCGTTCAGTATCAGACGCCGGAATACGATCACAACTTCGGACCCTACCCCTACAGCATGACTTCGGACCCCGAGGAAGTGACCGATGAAACCTCGCCCATGACCTTTGTTGATCCTGCCAGTCCAGCCCTGAACTGGCCGAACAAAATCAGCGGAAAGGATTTTGACGGCTGGATCGAGGAGCGCGGATCGAAATTCATGCACTCGTGGGATGCGCACTATCAGGCGCCGCTTGCAACCCACGACCCGGGACAGGAGCCGCAAGACGGCGGTTTGCTCATTGCTCAATACGGCTCAGGCGTCTATGTGTACACCGCATATGCCTTCTACCGGCAACTTCCGCTGGGAGTGCCTGGCGCCTACCGGATTTTTGCGAATCTGCTCAGCTTGGGAGAGAACCCGCTGATAAAGGCGAAGGCGGCGAAGTAGAACGCGCGACATTGCCGACACTGCGATTGTGAGCAATGTTAGTTGTTGCAGGCAGGATCCAGATGATCGATGCAGATGCGCAAAATCGGCAGCAGTTGGAGCGCGGACTGGGGCCTTTTGGCGCTATCTCCGCTAATGTGCTGAACATGGTGGGAATTGGGCCGTTCCTCACCATTCCTCTGGCCATTGCCGCAATGGGCGGACCGCAGGCAATGGTCGGATGGGTACTTGGAGCGCTGTTATGCCTGTGCGATGGAATGGTGTGGGCGGAACTCGGTTCGCAAATGCCAAACTCAGGCGGCTCTTATTACTACCTGCAGGAAGCCTATGGCCGAAACACTTTCGGTCAGCTTATGAGCTTCCTGTTTCTCTGGCAAACCCTGCTTATCGGGCCGGTCTCAATCGCTTCCGGCGCCGTAGGATTCTCTGAGTACATGAGTTTCATCGATCCCAGACTCACTCACTCAAAGTTGGTAGCCATAGCGGCGGGCGTTTGTTTACTGAATGTCTATCTGCTTTACCGTAACATTCGCTCCATCGATCGCATTACTGTGGCAATAGCTTCCGTCGTGATACTAACCTTCGTCTGGGTAATTGTCGCCGGCTTACTGCACTTTCACGCGTCCATGGCATTTGACATTCCCGCCGGCGCCTTTCGCATGTCGTTCGCCTTCTGGAGCGGGCTGGGAGCAACTACACTCATCGCCGCCTACGACTACGGCGGCTACAACAACGTATGTTTCCTGGGCGGCGAGATCGAGGAGCCTCGAAAAAACATTCCGCGCGCCATCATTTTGTCCATTCTTCTTCTTGCGGCGCTCTATCTGTTGATGAATCTTGCCATCATCGGATCGATGAACTGGCGTGTGGCGCAACACTCTCACGCCATCGCGGCCGACTTTATGCAGGCAATCTACGGGCATTGGGCCGGACTGCTGGTTTCGCTCCTGGTGCTCGCGGTCAGCTTTGGCGCGGTATTCGCCAATATGCTCGGCTACTCACGAATTCCCTGGGCGGCTGCGGCAGAAGGCCGCTTTTTTGCGCCGTTTGCCCGTTTGCATAGGAAGGGCGGATTCCCCACCATTTCGCTGCTTTTCATGGGCGCGTTTTCCGCGGTCGCATGCCTGTTGTCGCTTGAGCAACTGATCAAAGTTCTCATTGTGGTGCAGGCCATTTTCCAGTTTGCCGCGCAATGCGTAGCGGTTCCGTTGATGCGTTTCCGCAACCCTCAGGCAAGCGGCGTCTATCGTATGCCTCTTTATCCCATCCCCGCTGTGATTGCGCTGCTGGGATGGCTCTATATAGCGGGAAGCAGTGGCGCACGCTATCTGGCCATCGGCGTCATCACGGTGGCTGCGGGCGGCGGAATTTACCTCCTTAAAGCACAGCGTGGACGGGAGTGGCCCTTCGCGGCTCAATGAAGACATACGACATAGCGGTGGTTGGCGAAATCTACGTCGACCATGTCCTCACCGGATTCGTGAAATGGCCGGGCCCCGGCGAAGAGGTGTTCACCAACGAATATGTCCGGGAGGTCGGGGGCGGAGCCGCGATTACTGCCTGTGCGCTGGCGCGATTGGGCCGGTCCGTGAGCCTGATTGGCATTGTGGGAGAGAAAGAGATGGCGTGGATCGATCAACGCCTCTCGAGTTACGGCGTATCGAGCGGCGCGTTGCATCGCGGCAAGGGATCTACCGGGATCACCATCAGCATATCCAACACAGAAGACCGTTCGTTCTTCACCTACATGGGAGAGAACGCAAGGCTTGAGGAACAACTGGCCGGCGACTCCATCGTGGAACATTTGGCTCGAGCGCGGCATGTCCATTTCGCCATGCCGGTAACCGCAAGCCTTGCAGAGAGACTTCTCTCCGAGCTCGCCGCGGCGAACTGCACAACCTCACTGGATGTCGGGAACCGCGCGGCATGGCTGAACGACGCCGCGAGTCTCAGGACCTGCTCGCGGGTTGACTACTTTCTTCCGAACGAACGCGAGGCAGGAATGATCTGCCCGGGAGACGCGAAAGCCTATCTGGACTTCACCTTTAGAGAAAAATGGCCGAGCGGCGTAGTCAAGATGGGAGCCGCGGGAGCGATGATGCGCGGCAAGAATGGCGCGGTGTGCGTGCCTTCGCCCGTTGTGGGCGCGGTGGATACGACGGGCGCCGGCGATGCTTTTGATGCAGGCTTCATCGACGGCTTGTTAGATGGAGAGGACGGCGAAGAGTGCATGCGCCGCGGATGCGTCTGCGGCGGGCTCTCAACACGGGTGGCAGGCGCCTTGCGCGGGTTGCCCGCGCGCGACGAACTCAAGCGCTGTTATGAGGAAAGCTATGAGTAAGGTCGCATGCATCGGCGGAGGCGGCGTCAGGACTCCACTGGTCGTGTTCGGTATCAACGAGTGCGCGCGCGAGCTCGGCACAGACGAAATCGTCTTATACGACCCGGATCTGGAACGCGCGCGGATGATGGTGGCCCTGGGCCGGGCTGTGGTGCAGCGCGAAGGGGGCTCCCTGCGCGTGCGCGAAGCGGCATTCCTTGAAGACGCCGTCGAAGGAGCGGACTTTGTACTCAGCAGCATTCGTGTTGGTGGAATCGCCGCGCGCACCAGTGACGAACGAACCGCTATCGTGCACGGCTATCCGGGACAGGAAACCACCGGGCCGGCTGGAATGGCTATGGCGCTTCGCACCGTCCCGGTTGCAGTGGAGCAGGCCAGTGCGGTTCACCGCCTCGCGCCAAAAGCGTGGTTGATCAACTTCACAAACCCCGCCGGCCTCATTACCCAGGCCATTCTGCAACACACTGAGGTTCGCGCCGTCGGCATCTGCGATACGCCGTCGGAGATGCTGCATCGGATTGCCGTCGCGCTCGGCGCCAGTCCATCAGAAGTCCGTTGTGACTATATCGGCCTGAATCATCTCGGGTGGGTGCGCAGGATCGAGCTGCGCGGCAAAGATGTTACCAGCGAGGTGCTGGCGAACGATCAGCTGCTGGATCAGCTTCATAGCGGACCGCTCTTCGATCATGAGCTCATTCGCAGCCTGCGGCTAATCCCCAGCGAGTACTTGTACTTTTATTATTCACGGCGGCGTGCTCTGGCCAACCAGAAGGCCCGCGGCGGCACGCGAGGCACTGAAATCGGGAAGCTGAACCATCAGCTCTTTCGGCGGCTTGGCACGTTGCTCGCAGCCAATGATGGCCAAGGCGCCCTGGCTGCATATATCGAGTATCTCAACGTTCGATCTGGAACCTATATGATGCTCGAGTCCACGAGCGAAGACGAATTCCGAAAAGATACATCGCAGGGCGAAGATGATCCGTTCCGCGCCGCGAGCGGTTATCACCGCATCGCGCTTGATGTGATGAAGGCCCTGCGCGGCAAAATAGCCCGGCGAGTGATCGTCAATGTAAGGAACCAGGGCGCTATTGCCGAAATTGACGCCAACGATGTGGTTGAAGTGCCGTGCAGCATCTGCGATGGCGCCATCACGCCGGAACCGTGCGGCACGTTGCCGGCGGCGGTCCGAGGGCTGGTGCTGGCCGCGAAGGAATATGAACGGGCAACGATTGAAGCGGCAATGACAGAATCAAGGAATATGGCGCGCACCGCAATGTTGCTCAACCCGGCAATTGGAGAGTGGGAGCCATCGGAAGGCTTACTGCGCGATTTCAGCTTTGGAAAGTGAGCGAGAACAGGTCACACGACCATCCAAGTGCGTCGCCGCCGAAGCATCTGACCGCGGAGATTCAAGGTTCGACACCTCGCTCGCCAGCCAGTTAGTAACTATATCGGCAGAGTAACTCACATGGATAAGTGGCGTGTCTCGCGAAGAGGAGGCTAGGTTGCTCCGGGATTGTCCAGCGGCAGGACGGTGGTCTTTGACGCCACAGACGGTCCGGGTTTGAATCCCCCTCCCGGAGCCAAATAATTCACCGCTGAGCTGGCAACCGCCAGCGGCCTGAACTGCCGGTGAGGCGATAGCACGCGCGGCCCGCCGTTATCCCGCGGCTGCGACGACGCGGTGTGGCGCCAGGCCCATGCGAGCGATGAGCTGCTCAAAGGCAGGCATGCCGTGCAGAGTGTCGTAGCGTGGATCGACGTTGATCCAGACCAGTTGACGAATTCGCTTCGTATACGATTCTTCGAGGCAGCGAATGGCGGCATCGTGATCTTTGAGGCCCACGTAGATGAGAGCTGAGTTGAGTGGTGAGACCCATCCATCCTGCCCGAGTTGCTGCAACCGATCGAGCATTGCCAGAGCCAGATCGCGGTGGCCCATGCGCGCATGACAGTAACCGATCTCCGACAGCCCGGCGGGAATATGTCCCATCGCCTGCAGGGCTTGCTCAAAGCAGCTGAGGGCCTCATCTGAACGGTCCTGCTCGAGCAGTACGCGACCGAGCGACCAGCGCGCATGTCCGAACTCGGGGTTTGCGTGCAGGGTCGCGCGCAAAGTTTCTTGAGCTTCATCCCATCGCCGCATTCGGTAAAGACAGCCACCGACTGCGGTATGCACAATCGGCGACAGAGGATCGAGGCGGAGAGCCTGGCGCAACTCGCGCAGAGCTTCTTCGAGGCGGCCGCGGGGGGTCAGGAAGTCCAAACCGTAGTGAAAGTGTATGGAAGCGAGGCCAGCTCCGGCGGCGATGGCGCGATTGAAGGTATTGCCGGCCGCAGTCCAGTCCCAATCCCAGCCTGCCTGCGTGATGGCGAGAGCGCAAAGGGCGGAGACGGAGTCAGGTTGCAGCCGCAAGGCGGAGGCCAGCGCAGCGCGGACAGCGGGCACTGCATCGGAGGCCGGTTCAATCCCATACCAGTCAAGCCGCATGTGGGTCTCGGCAATTCCAATCAAGGCCGGAGCGAATGCCGGATCGACAGCTGCTGCGCGAAGGAATAGATCGAGAGCACGTTGAAACTCCTCGGGGGTTTCCTGATTGAAGGCAAATCTCCCTTGCAGATAAAGATCGTAGGCTTCAGAAGAGGGCATCTTTCGCGCAACTTCGAGGGCGGGAAATCTTGCACCCAGTTGCGCGCGCAGCTCGTCCAGCACTGCCGCGGTCAATTCATCCTGAAGCGCAAATAGATCGGTTACCTCTGAATCAAAGCGCTGCGACCAGATTTGATACCCTTCGCTGGTCTGGCTCAGTTGCATGGTGAGACGAATGCGGGTGCCGGAGCGGCGAAGGCTGCCGTGCACCAGAAGGCTGGCCCCCAGGCGACGACCAATCTCTCGCACGTCCGGGGAGTTTCCCTTGCACTGAAAAGCGGAACTCCGCGAGACAACGCGCAGACCTCGAATCTGCGTGAAACCGTTGGTCAGTTCCTCGGCCAGGCCGTCGCAGAGATATTCGTTCTCCGGGTCGGGACTGATATTCATCAAAGGCAAAACCGCAATGGTATGCGCAGCTGCGGTCACAGCCGGCACGGGGGCGCTCATTGACTTGCCCGACGCGGCATTCAAGTCGGCCAGCATCTCGCGGATCGTCGGGTATCGATCAGCTGCCGTCCTGGCCAGAGCCCTGCGCACGGCCGACTCGATCCCTGCGGGAATCTCCGGCCGGGCATCGCGCATGGGATCCGGATCCATCGTCTGCATGGCGAGCAGCAAGGCCACTGGATTGGCGCCACGAAAGGGCAGCCTGCCCGTGAGTAACTGAAAAAGAATCACTCCGAAGGAGAAAATATCCGCGCGTTCGTCCACCTGTTCGGCGCGGGCCTGCTCCGGCGCCATGTAGCCCATGGTGCCCACGGTAAGTCCGCTGAAGAGACTTTTGTCCAGTGTCTCGCCGTCAGGGGAGAATGGCCGGGAAACCTTGGCCAGTCCAAAGTCCAGGATTCTTATCTGCCCGTCCTCGCGGACGAGAATATTGGCCGGCTTCAAATCGCGGTGGATCACGCCTGCAGCGTGGGCGGCTGCGATGGCGTTGCCGATGAGCGTCGCCATCGAAAGAGCGTGGTCGACGGGCAGACCGCCTTCGGGAATCAGCTGCCGCAGCGACTGTCCCTCTACGTATTCCATCACGATGCAGGTCGTTCCGCCGTGGAAGAGAATGTCATAAATCGTGACGATGCCCGGATGACTGAGTGAGGAAGTCAACTGCGCCTCGCGCAGCAGAGCCGCCTCGAGCACGGGGTTGGAGTTCCTCGCCGGGATAACTTTGATGGCGACATTCCGTTCCAGGCGAGTGTCGCGCGCCTTATAGACGGCTCCCATGCCGCCAGATCCAATATGCTCGTCAATACGGTAAGGCCCCAGCAGCGTTCCCATGGGCAGCAGCTCCGGGTTCGTGCCGCTATCTGGCGCCTTTCCCCTGATTTCAGGGCCCAGCGTGGCAGCATTCGGAGCCGATTGCGGATTGTCAGGCGGATGGGGCATCCGAGCTAGAAGTTCTCCTTCACCACCTCGAACCAGGTGCTCGCGCTTTGCGCGAGCCTCCAGATTTGTAGTCAGCGCGGTATTCAGAAACAAGCCCGGCGGCGCCTCCAATCGTTCACGGGCAGCGGCAGGGCGGCCCGCATTCCCGCTCGGGCAATTCAGGCGGCACGTTTTAAGCATACAGCCGCAAAGCTCGGCTTTTTTATCGATCAAGAATCGAGCAGCGCATCGCTTCCCCATTCAAGGTGGTGGGAAGGCAAAAAGTGGAAGTATGATGGACTTCGGAACGCTGTTCCCCTGCACTGAAGCTCCAGATGTTCCTGAAGTGCCATGTGAACCTTACGCGTTCGAGGCCGTCGTGAAGGCGATCCAAACAGACGCGTGCGTCATCGGGGGTGGTCCTGCGGGTAGCGTGCTGGCCGCGCAACTTGCCGCTCTGGGTAATCGCGCCCTGCTCGTCGAGCGGGCGGAGTTTCCCAGGAGACACCTTGGTGAATCCCTCACACCCGGCGTGCGTTCCCTGCTGCAGGCACTGGGCGCTGGTGACCTGGCGAATGAAGCCGGTGCATCCACGGTTGACTCGGTCCTCGTGAACTGGGATGGGGAGCTTCGGGAACGGACTGATCCAGAGGCCGGGGGCATGCTCGTCGATCGTGGCAGATTCGACGCTTTGCTGCTGAAGCGCGCACGGGAGTCTGGCGTCGAGGTGCTGCAGCCGGCCGTTTTCCGGGATTGCTTTCCGCTCGCGGAAGGCTGGCGCCTTATGGTGCAGCGAGGCGGAGAAACCATCCCTATCATCGCTCGATTTCTGGCCGACGCCAGCGGCCGGGCCTTTGCCACGCGCGGACGCAAGCGCCGAACCGGAGCTCGAACCACTGCGTTTTACGCCTACTGGCAAGGTTCCGATCTTCCCAGGCAGCCCCGCATCGAGGCTGGTTCGGATGCCTGGTATTGGGGCGTTCCAATACCGGACGGCACCTGCAACACCCTGGTCTTCGTTGATGCTCGAACCTACACCCCGGACCGATTTCAAGAATTGGTGGCTCGGTCCGGCCTGCTCAAGGGTTGCCGGGACATCCATCTGGTCTCGCCCATCAAGGCGGCCGATGCAACAGCATATTTAGATGAAGAAAGCATCACCCGTCACAGCATCAAAGTTGGCGATGCGGCGCTCACCATCGATCCTCTCTCGTCGAGCGGAGTGCAGAAAGCTATTCAGACGGCATTGTCGGGCGCGGTCGTGGTGAACACTCTGTTGCGAAAGCCGGAATCGAGTGAAGCGGCCATTGAATTCTATCGGTCGAGTCTCGCCGATGCATCGGAGCGTCATAGCCAATGGGCGGGCGAGTACTTTAGCGCCGCGGCCGCGACCCGTAAAACGGAATTCTGGCGGCGGCGCGCTTCAACAAGTTTGACGGCCGAAGCCAAGCCGTTGCTCAGCCCGAGCGGCTTCGCCGATCAGCCGCTGGCCCTGTCACCGGACCTCACGTTCGTTGATTTGCCCTGCATCGAAGGCGGATTTGTGACGCTGAAATCGGCATTGCAGCATCCTTCCCTCGATAGACCCGTGACATTTGTTGGCGGCTACGAGATGCCGCCACTCGTTCAAAGGGTGCGCGGGGGCATGAAACCGATTGAAATTGCGCTGCTATGGTCCGACCGTGTATCCATAAAAACAGGACTCTCCCTTGCGGGGTGGTTGTTGGGCAAGGGGCTCTTGATTCCCGCGACCGGCAAAAGTGCACAGATACCCATACGCCAAATGACGACATTTCGCGTATAGCTTGCGTTCGCCTTCTGGGACGCGAGTCATGTGTGAAGGTGGCCGCGGGATGGAACAGGCCGGTACCAGGTACAGCTGAAAACTCGAGAAGGAATCGAATGACACCTGAAGACAAGCAGCAGGGCCCACGGCCCTTTACCTCTGTGTTGGCTAACGATTTTCCCAAGCGGCGCGAAATGACCTGGCACGACCAGCTGGTGTGGCTGCTCCATCTTGGAGCCGCCCTGGAACACGCGCTCATGGTCCAGTATCTTTACGCGGCCTATTCGCTGGGAGGCAAACAGGTGCCGCCGCAACATCGCCACAAGGTCAAGGAATGGCAGGAATCGATTCTGGCCGTGGCTCGCGAAGAAATGGGCCACCTCATCACGGTGCAGAATGTTCTTACCTTCCTGGGAGCAGGCTTCAACCTGTCCCGTGATCAGTTTCCGTGGGCCGTTGAATGGTTCAATATTGAACCATTCTGCATGGGTTCGCTGGCCTGCTACGTGAATGCGGAGATGCCGGAGTCAGAAGAGTTCCCCGAGCGAAAAGAGATCGAGGAGCTGGTGAAAAAACATCTCAGGAAGGATGCTTTGCCTGTGCATCCGGTGGCGGAGATCTATCGCGAAATCACCACTCTGCTGGCAGACACCGAACGGATTCCGGAGGGCGCGCTGCAGCCTCAAACCTATGCCTTGCAGGCCTCCTGGGATGAGTGGGGCCGCGGCTACAGGCCGGCTCCGCGGCCCCTGGATGCGGCAGGGAATCTCGTCGACGCCACAGCGGACGTGCAAAGGCAGGCACAGTTCGATTCCAACATTCTGATTTTTCAGGTTGCCACCCGCACCCAGGCTCTGGCGGCCTTAAATGCAATCAGCCTGCAGGGTGAGGGAGTCGAAGACTGGAAAAAGGAGGGAGAATGGACGCACTTCCGCCGCTTTATCAAAATATTCCGGGAGTTCCGAAAGATTGAAAGCAGCGACTGGAGCCCTGCGGCGCGCGCAGCGGTCAATCCCAACACCAACCCCGGTCCCAATGCGCCTTGCCCCGACGGCTACATCTCCTGCGACCGCACGCGCAATTGGGCAGTACTGTTGAATGTGCGCTACTGGATGCTGTTCCGGTACCTGGCGCACACCTTCCAGATCGATCCCCCCGGCGCACCCAACGAACCAAACTTGCGCGCTATGCTCATGCACCGGGTCTTTGGTGAGATGTACCAGCTGAAGACGTTGTCAGGCAAGTTGTTTCAGATGCCTCTGCGCGATGTCGACGCAGATCCGGAAACGCCCGACTGGAAGAAAACCATGGCGGGCCCTCCGTTTGAGCTGCCCGCGAATTCGCGCCTTCCCGCGAGCGAAGTCGATTGCTGGTGCCTGCATCGCGATTCGCTCGTCGCCTCGCGCAATGCCTGCCATTCGATTCTTGAAAGCAATCCAACTCCCGACGAGAAAGAGTACATCAAGACGCTGCTCGCACTCGATGAACAAACGGATGCCTGGATCGTCCAGATTCTTGCCGGAACGAACGCCACCACGAGGTATGACGAATGAAGATCCGCGAGTTGCGCATCCTGCCGCCGTTTGCCATTGGGCGGTTGGGCTCGGCGAATGAACCACAAGACAACTACACGATCGTCGACAACCCGAATGAGCCGCTTGGCTACCGGAAGATCGTTCCGGCGAAGACCCTGAAGGTGCGCGAGTCAACCGGAGAGGTCGCGAGCGCCGGGGTTCCCAAGAAAATCTCGTTTAAGATCGACGGCAAGATTCGCCCCGTCGCGCCATTTCTTGAAGTCTTCGCTGTAGTGGAGAATTCCCAGAAGGGCAAGACCGAGATGACGCCGCTCAACGCTGCGCTGCTGAAGAAGGTGGGCGCGGCAGGGGCCAGGATCGAGTGGAAAGTCTCGGTTGCGAACCGCAAGGTGATGCGGCGTACCGGCAACCCCGACGACATGGTGGCGGCGAATACCGGTTGGTTTTCAGATCATGACAGCCATGTGCTGCTGGGCTCTTCAAAGAATTTTGTGCCCGGCGCTCACATCAACTTCGGCCACGTGCGCTTCATCCTCCCCAACAAGAAGTTCAGTGAGATTCGCTTGCGCTTTACGCCGGCGCATGGACTGATCTACGGGCCTCACCGCACGGTTGACCCAGCCACCGGCAAACCCGACCCGGCCATCCCGCCGGAACGCGCCATCTACGATGCATCCAAAGACTGGGTAGGTTTCGGCAAAGATCCAGACAAGGTGGCGAACCAGACCTTGCCGCCCTCGCTCTATGCGATTGAGCCTCCTGCTCCGTCGTGGCTGAATGACAACGTTGCGGTCAGCCGCGGATACCTCGACGACGCGTGCGACGGCTTTGTTGAGGTGCGCTTGACGTTGCCGGCCGGAAAGCGATGGACCGCGACGGCGCGAATCTGCGCTTCGCCGCCGGCCGTGGTTCCTGACTCGCTGTTTATTCGCAGCTTGGCCGACGATCTGGAGCAGGTGATCAACGGACCCCAGGTGCCCAAGGACGAGCCTTACGAGGTAACGCGCAATCGCGCCCTCAACATCGTGCGGAGAGCGTACGAAACCGTTCGCTTCATGAACGTGGCGCTCATGAACGGCAACAATTTCAAGGGGCGTCCGGCGCTTTTGCTCGATTCCATGCCCGAAGAAGAAGCCGCCGATACCGAGCGCGCCATTCGCCCCGTGATGGCTCCCGGTTCTGTCGATACATTGGGAATCATGACCTTGCATGAGCAGGTATATGCGGCGTTACGCGGCGGCGCTGCGCCGTGGTTTGTGAAACTGCTCCGGAACCCCGATGAGGTTGCGGACTTCACCGACCGGGGACGGCGAAAGATGCCGGCGCTGATGTGCGGGGCCGACAATAGCTACCTTGCGCTCACCTGGCGGCAGATCGACTCCATCCGCAAGGTATCGGAGGAAGCGCCATTTCGCGGCAGAACCCTGGTGATTCCTGCGCCGCCCCCGGAGTCGCTCACCGCTCTGAACCTGACCGCTCAGCTCCACTACGAAGCTCTCGGCAATCCTGTGAGTTCCCGTCCCGTGACATCGGTGGCCAACTGCTGCCCAGGCCTGGAAGTGGATTTCCGTGCCGTTTGGCGGCGGATGTTCAAAGGGATCGTGCTGCGCGAGTATGACAATTTGGTGATGGATGTCGATCCGGATGTCAAAAGCCGCAAGATCAAGGCCCTGGTAGGTCAACAATTGCTGCGCGTGCGGTTGCCGGAGGATAAGCACTTACATATCGACAAGCAAAGGCAGTTCGTGATGACCACTCCCATCAAGGGCCCGGCATCGTCCGACGTGGATGGCGAAATCAGTCTGACCACGCAGTTTAATCCCTTCGGGCTGGCATCCAAGGAGTGGTCCAACGCACTCGCGCACCTCTTGAGTACCCACCAGGGAAAGACCGTCCTGTGCGACTTCACCAAAGGCCTGACCGGCGATGATCGGGACATTCCTCAGCCCATCGTCGATCATCCCAGGCGCAACTTCGTCACCATCGAGTTCGAAATGCGAAAGTTTTTCGACGGCGACACGGCCGTGATTTCAAAAGCGCTGGCCAGTCCCGGCGAGCTCACCCAGGGGCTCTGCTCTCCCTGGCAGAACGACTATCGCGAATGTTCCTGCTACTACTGGGCCTCAGCGCGTCCCGATTACGTGAACGTGGAACCGGCCGCCAATGGCCTGAGCAAAGGCGATAACTGGTTCCAGAAGCTGCGTACCGGAGACTACGTGCCCGACGATTACGTCGATTCGCGGCTGGTGCTTTACGATGAACTGTTTCTCGACTGGGAACACTGGCTCAGATTCCAGGTGGGCGGCAAAGACTTTAAGAGGGGCGCCGCACGGGCTTCGAAAGATCCGCTCGTGAAAAGGGGAGCTGGTGGCTAACGCCGAGGCCAGGCGCTATATGGATGCAGCCGCGCCGCGTGTTCCGCAGGTGCATCTCATCGAGACCATTCACGGCGGCAGCCTGTTCGTCGCCGACGGCAGCCGCCTGTTCGGCGCGGGCGCAGATTTATACGCGCGGCTGGAAGCGGCCGTCATCGCCGGCGAGCAGGAGATCACGGCGCTGCTCGAAAAAGTGGGTCTGGGCGGAAGCCCCCTCATCGACGACGCGCCGCTGGCGCTGCCCGCAATTCACGCTCTCTCGCTGGCGATTGCGCAGAAGTGCAATTTGGGTTGCACCTATTGCTACGCGCAACAGGGAGAATTCGGCGGCGCCGGGAAAAACATGCCTCTTGAAGAGGCCACGCGCGCCGTGGAACTGCTGGTGAACGGCGCAGAGGAAGGTGCGCGCCTGAACCTCGCTTTCCTGGGCGGCGAGCCGCTGGTAAACCGGTCGGTTCTTCAGGCCGCCACCCGTTACGCAGCTCAGCTGGCTGAACGCCGCGGCAATCCCATCACCTTCTCGATCACCACCAACGGCACGTTGCTGGCGCCCGCGGATGCGGAATTCTTTGAAGCCCACGGCTTCGCGGTGACCATTAGCCTGGATGGACCGCGGGAAGCGCACAATCTGCTGCGGCCGTTCAAGAGTGGGAAGCCAAGCTTCGACGCGATTCTCGAGCGGGTTCGGCCGCTCCTCGCGATGCAGCGGCGGATGCAGGTATCGGCGCGAGTGACGGTGACGCCCGCCAACCTGGAGCTGCGCCGCACGCTCGACGAGTTCATCGATCTTGGTTTCCACAGCGTTGGGTTTTCACCCATGCTGAGCTCACCGGGCGGCAACGGCGAAATGCAGACGAAAGATCTCGAAACCATGCTCGGCGAGATGATCGGCTGCGGCAGGGAGTTCGAGCGGCGCACGCTTCAAGGGGAGCGTTACCCATTCGCCAATATGGTGAATGCCATGCGCGAGATCGGGCGCGGGACGCATCGGCCCTACCCCTGCGGCGCGGGAGCCGGATACCTGGGCGTCTCAGCCGATGGCGAGTTGTCGGCGTGCCATCGCTTCGTCGGCGACCCAGCCGGCGCCATGGGCACGTTGAACCATGGCGTCGATCGAAAGCGGCAAGCGGAGTGGCTCACCGAGCGTCATGTCCACCGGCAGGAACCATGCCGCAGTTGCTGGGCGCGCTATTTGTGCGGCGGGGGCTGCCATCACGAAGTGATTCACCGCGGCAGGCCTGCCTGCGACTATATACGCGGCTGGTTGCACTACTGCCTCGAAGCGTGGCTGCGGTTGCCGCGCCCCGTGATCGACGGCTTATCCCGGGACGCGAAAGTCCACAGTTCGATGCCTGCGTGACGCCGCCGTAAACCCTGGCCCGGTTATGGGGCGTCCGGCGCCGCTTCCCTTACTTGTTGCTGTTCCAGATGTCACGGAAGATCAGCCATTGGCCATTTTTCTGTCGCTTGTAGACGAGAATTCCTTTGCAATCCCAGCGCGTGACTTTTCCGTCCTTTCTTGAAATGTCCACGGCGGTGTCGATCCCTTCGTCGAATCCATACTCGCCCATGACAAAATTCTTCAGCGGAACCTTCTTCCAGTGCGTTTTGTACTCTGTGAAATAATCGTTCACCCATTTGCGAATGTTGCCCGTGCCGGTTACCAGCGGGCCGCCTGGCTGAAGGATCTCGGCGCCCTTGTCGTACATTGCCATCACGCGATCTGTGTTATTGGAGTTGATCGCAGCCTCATATGCCTTGTGGGCTCGCAGCAGGCCCGGGTCAAGTTTTGGCTTCGATTTCGCCGCCGCTTTCTTTGTGGCCATTTGTCCTCCTTAGGGATTGGAAATGAAGGTAACACAGTATTCTTCCCGGTGGTCAATTGCTTTTCTCGCCGTCGACGCTGTTCGCGGTCAGGCTTGCGAGCAATTCTCTGGCCTCGATGAGATCCTGCGTCTCTGCGCCTTCGGTGAACCATTCGCAGATGGGAGAGAGCAACCGGCGAGCGGCACCGCATTGGCCGCGGCTGGCCAGAAGCAACCCAAGCGTGGTGGAACTGCGCAGCTCCCACGATCGAGCCTGCTGTTGACGTGCGCAGTCAATGGACGCGCGGAGAATGGCTTCCGCCTCATCGCCGCGGCCGGCGCGCATCAGGATCCAGCCTTTTGAGCGCAGCACTTCTGACAACCAGAGACGTTCCTGCCCTGAAGGACGCTCGATCTGCTCGATGCACTCGTCAATCAATTTCAAAGCTGTGCCGGTATCGCCCTCCAGCGCAGTTGCCACGGCTAATGCCGATTTCACCAGCGGGATGCGCACGTTGCCGCCGGTCTTCGTCCAATTCTCAATTCCCCGCTGAAGAAGGGCAATCGCTTCGGCGGGGCGCTGGTTGAGCAGCGCTGCAATGCCGCTGGCTTGCGGGACAGAAACCTCATTAATGAAGGCCAGGCCCTGTTCGCGCGCCAATCGGTCGGCTTCGCCCAAACGATCGAGAAATCGGTCGGGCTCGCGCCGATAGGCGAAGACATAGGCGCTGAATGTCAACGCCCATACCAGATTGAACGCATGGCCCTGGCTGCGAGCGCGCACCACACATTCGTTACTCAGCTTTCGCGCCTGGTCCGGGTAGCCCATGATCCAGATGAGCTGGCAGGCATACACTTCGACGAAGGTGCGCAGATCATGCCCCGTCATTTGAATCCACTGCGCCGCGCTGGTGGGATCGAACAGCGCCAGCGCGCGGTCCGCATGCTCGCGCGCCTCGGCGAGCCGGCCGTTCAGGAAATATTGGACCGCCGCCGTGAGATGGCCAAAGCACTTCAGGTCGATTTCGCTCGCTTGCCGGCCCTCCGCGAGAAGTCGGTCTGCCCACACCTGTGAGTCGGCAATGCGCCCTTGCGTGATGGTGCTGGTCCATACCCACCACAGAGCCAGAAACAGGTTCCTCTTATTTCCGCGGCTTTCGGCCAGGCCAAGAATCGCCATTGAATTCGTGCCTACCTCGGGGGCCGCCCATCCCCGCAATCCTGTCCACGCTGCGTTGAGCGGCTCGCGGATGGCCAGTTCCATGGCGTCCCGCTCCGCCGTCGGCGCAAGCTGATCGATCAAGCTCAAACCCTTGGTGAAATGAGCAACCGCTTCTTTCAGCGCGACGCGCGCCACGGCCAGCGTTCCCGCCTTCCGCCACAGGGGAATCGCCTCAGTCAGATGTCCTGCCTGCGTCAGATGGTGCGCCAGACCTTCGGGCGATTTGTCCACGCGGTCTGCGAATTCATGCTCCAGTACAACCGCGATTCTGGAATGAAGCTCAGCGCGCCGGCTCTTCAGCAATGATTCGTAGGCCGCATCCTGAACCAGGGCATGCTTGAATATGTAAACGGCAGAAGGCGCCGCGCCGCTTCGAGACACGAGTCCGGCTTCCACCAGTTTCTCCAGATTACGTTCCAGGGTATCCGCAGGCAGCGCCGAGATGGGTTGGAGCAGTTCAAATGAAAACTCCCTCCCGATGCATGCGCCAATCTGCGCCAGGTCCTTCACTTTGCCCAGGCGATCCAGGCGAGCCATCAGAGAGTCGCGCAGAGAAACCGGAATAGCGAGCGCAGACAGCGGCTTTTGCAGCACATAATGATCGCCCTCCTCCCGCAACAATCCCGATTCCAGAACCGAGCGCGTCAATTCCTCCACGAACAAGGGAATTCCGTCGGTGCGGGCCAGCACTTCATCCAGCACCTCCTGCGGCAATGTCTTGCCGCGAGTCACGCTCCCTACCAACACCGCGCCCTGCTCACGGCTGAGGCGATTCAAGGTGACCACGTTCACATGGGCGCCGGTCCATGGAGGCAGATACTCGGGCCGGTAGGTCATCACCAGCAGCACAGGAAGACCGCTCACAATGGGGACAAGAATGTCGAGCAGATCCTGGCTGGTGGGATCGATCCAATGAATATCTTCGATGGCGATCATCACCGGGCCGCGGCTGCTCAGAGCCCGGACTCGGTCGACCAGAGTTTCCAGGGTTTTTTCTTTCTGTTTCTGAGGAGAAAGTTGAAGCGGCCGATACCGCCCGGCAGGAAGCGAAAGCAACGCTGCGAACAGCGGCAGGGCGTCCTCGATATTCGGCACCACGCCTGCCAGCGCCGCTTCCAGCTTTTCGAAACGCGCGCCAGACGCGTCTTCACGAGAAAAGCCGGCGGAGGATTCAATCTCCTCAATGAATGGGTGCAGAGGCGAATTTAGATGAAAGGGCGAGCACTGATAGTGCAAAGGAGTGTGCGCTTCCAGAATTCGTTCACGCATCCCCTGCGTCAGGCGCGATTTGCCGATGCCCGCTTGTCCGCCAATCAGCACCACCTGGCCCGCTCCCTGGCGGGTGAGCTGCCAACAGCGTTCCAGGAGGGCAGCCTCATCTTCGCGTCCTACCAGCGGCGCAATTTCGATCCCGCCGTGTGCCGCTTTAAAGCGGCCTTCCACCCGTCGAGCTTCGTCCAGGCGCCACGCCTGTACGGGATGTTCAATGCCTTTGATGGAGTGGCTTCCCAGGTCGGTGAGAGAAAAGGCGTTGCCCAGCAGGCGCCGGGTCCGAGCCGCGATCACGATCTCACCAGGGTTGGCCAGCGCGAGCAAGCGGGCCGCCAGGTTCGGGGTTTCTCCCACTGCGAGACCGGCCTCAGCGCCGTCGGAAGAATCTTCTCCTACAACCACCGGGCCGGTCGCAAGGCCAATGCGAACCGCAAGTGGCCTGGCAGAAGGCATTGCCTTGACGGCATCGATAATATCGAGCGCAGAGCGGACGGCGCGTTCGGCGGAATCCTCGTATGCCACGGGCCAGCCGAAATAGACCAGGATCCCGTCGCCCAGGTACTGGGCCACATGTCCGGCATAGCGCGAAACAACCGCGCCGCAGGCTGCGCGGTAGCTCTTGATCAGCGCGTTCAATTCTTCGGGGTCTAGGACGGTGGAAAGCGCGGTCGACCCCACCAGGTCGCAGAACATCACCGTCAGTTGTCTTCGTTCGCCAGTGGAAGAACTCTTCGGTGTCTCTCCATCGGGCCGCCCCTCGCTTTGATGCTTCAGCTCCGCGATCGTATTGAGTATCCGCTTTCGCGGGCCAAACGGAAGGCCCAGCTCCTTCAGGTCCGGATCCGTCAAAACCAAAAGAGTCTTCAGGTCGACCTGATTTTGAGTGAAGAGTTCCTCAAACTCCGAAAGGCCGTTCGCGGTCAGCCACTCGCGCAGGGACTCGACCATCGTTGCTCCTTTCGGTTGAAATTCGCTCACCCTCGACTGGAGCCGGGCGCGCTCGAAGCGGCGTCTCCGCATCGCACCGTTGCTTCACGATGTCAGGGCCTTCAGAAAGCGGCATTGCTGATGGACTGGGAAGCGTAATAGACTCTACGTCGATGCGACCTCTTCCCCCAAAATCTTCAACCGTCGGGCCACGGCTCGCACTTGCTGAAGACCATGAAGCTGCACCCAGAATCATTATCGCAATCAGCCCATCGGATGAGGAAGCTCGCGCGTTGATGCGGGAGTTGGATGTGGAGATCGCCGCGCTCTATCCCGGTTCTGTCATCAGCGGGATCGACGAAGCCGATTTTGAAAGCTCCGGTGGATACTTCGTCATCGCACGGCAGGGGAACCGGACCATCGGATGTGGCGGATTCAGGCCCGTGAATGAAGAGTCCGTCGAGATCAAGCGCATGTTTGTGCGGCCAGATGTCAGGCGCCGCGGCGGGGCCCGCCTGATCCTGCGGCATTTGGAAGAAGAAGTGCGTCGCCGCGGATTTCGCTCCACCGTGCTCGAAACAGGATGTGACAACGCCGGGGCGATCGCCTTGTATGAATCCGAGGGGTATTCCCAAATCCCGGAATTTCCCGGCTGCCTGGGAATTCCGGTGAGCCGTTGCTATATGAAGCGATGTTGACGCCCCGCGGCTGATCCGTCGCGGCGCGCGCGCATCCGAAGTTAGTCACTCGATGCATCCATGGAAGCGGCGATGTGCAACTGCCTTGTGGGATCCGCAATCGGCAGAACGCAAGCAATCCGGAAGTCGCCGTGCCGGCGAGGATTTCGTTCTTGCGGGCGAGTTGAGGCAAAGCAAGTCAGGCCGGCGCCTGCGCAGCTTTTTTGGCCTGTGCAGAGTCGTAGCTTTCGCCATAAATAGCCGGCACCTTGCCACCCATGGGGCGCAAGTAAGTTGAGAGTTGGCCGCGATGGTGAACGGTGTGGAGCAGGCCGATCTGAAGAAAAGTGAAGGCCGGACGCTCGAATTGTCCCCGGAAATTCATCATCCTGATCAACTGTTCGCCCGGCAATTTGGTGACCGCTTCGAAATTCCTCGCGTATTCACTTCCATACCACTCAGCAATTTGTTCCGGCGCCTTTAAATCTTGAGGAACTTTTACGCTGCCCGGGACAAACACTCCGTCGACTACCGACTTCAGAAAGAGGTTGTCGGCGCTGGCGATGTGCCGAACGAGCTCATCGGCGGTCTTCGCGCAGGCGTCAGGACGGTAATCGAGATGGGTATGGGGAACAGCGGCGAGAACTGACCTCGTGGTGCGGCTTTCGTTCTTGAGAACGCCCAGGACCACATTTTGGACAAATAGGTGGGCCTGGTCTGCAGTGATCTCCTTCATAGCATTTCTCCCTTTCGAATTGGATGATACCGGCAGACTGCGGCGCTCAGTTCCAAAAACGGGGGTGGAGAAGGGGCTCAAGGACTGCATCCGGTTCGCCCAATGCCTCGGCTGTCAGGCCAGGCCATTTTTGAAAGCCATTGCGAGAAATCGATTTCTCGAATATACAATGATGCGCAGGGACATCGAGCATCGGGAAAGATTCTGCACGAGACCGGAGCGGCGCCTGGGAAGGTTCTTCAACAACACGGGCGCCTTTTGAGATGCCTTTGCTATGAGTACGCAGAAGGGTAAGCGGAGCGGCGTAGACATCATTCAGGTGGCGCGGCGTGCCGAGGTTTCGCCGGCCACGGTATCGCGCGTCACCAATGGCCGGTCCACGGTTGCCAGGCACCTGGCAAAACGGGTTTGGAAAGCGATTGAGGAGCTCGGCTACACGCCCAACCCGCAGGCCCGCGCTCTGGTGTCGGGCCGCAGCCGCGTGCTGGGCCTCCTCGTCTCGGAGATTACCAACCCCTTCTTCCCCGAATTGATGCAGAGCTTCGAAGATCTGGCTGGAGCGCATGATTTCGAAGTGATGGTCGGGTCGACCAACTACAACCTGGAACGAGCCAGGGTTTTCATCCGGCGCCTGGTGCAGCGGCGTGTGGAAGGCGTCGCGGTCATGACTTTCCGGGCCGAGTCGCATCTGCTGGACGAGCTGATTGCGCACAACATACCCCTGGTAACGATCGACGTGAGCGCCGATGGCGCAAGGTCGGTGGTGCTTGAGGTGGATTACGCGCTGGGTATCGACCAGGCCGTTCAGCATCTGGCCCTGCTGGGCCATCGCCGCATCGGATTTGCCAGCGGCCCCATGCCTCATCTCACCAACGTGCGCCGCCGAGATGCTTTCGTTCAATCGGCGCACAAGATCGGCCTGCCCTCACAAAGCGCCCCGGTCTTCGTTGGCGAGCACACGTTTGAAGGCGGAACGCAGGCCGCTCTTCACTTCCTTGACAGCAAGGCGCCGCCCACTGCCATCGTCTGCTCCAATGACATGATGGCCGTCGGCGTGTTGCGGGTCATGTCGGAGCGCGGCATCAAGGTGCCCAGGGATATGTCCGTTGTCGGTTTCGACGACATTCACCTGGCCGAGTTTGTGAATCCTCCGCTCACCTCGGTGCGCATGTCCCGGCAGGATCTTGCCCAGGCCGCCTTCAGGGGATTGGAGAAGCTATGGTCAGCGGGCGATGAGAAGTCACTCCAGCCGATCCGCGTGGGTACCAGCCTGGTTGTGCGCCAATCGACGGACGCTCCGAAAGAGGCCCTCGCGGCCCTCGGGCGCAGATCGCGAATGCAGGACAAGCTGGCCATTCGGTGATTCGACGCGCCGCGCATCGGTTCGCAGAACGCGGCCTTGAAGCCCTTACCACCAAAGCACATTCAGAAGCAGGCAAAGCGCCAGGAGCATGGCGCTTAACGCAACCAGACCGCGCGTGGGGCGAATGGATTCACGGGAGATGGTGTCGCCGGCGGCAAACTGGACCTGCCCGCGCGAGATCCCAGGCCCGATTTCTCTCCAAAGCAATGAGCAGACTGCGGCCACAGAGAAGCTCAACATGGCGGTGTAGAAATCGGCGCTCATTTGGCTGCCAAAATGCACAACATGCCGGTACGACGCGCCTTGAAGCATGATGCCTGCGATCAGTCCTGCGCAGATCCCGGTAAATGCACCGCGCTGGCTGGCGCGCCGCGAAGAAACTCCGGCAAGCACCGCCGCGAATACGGGCGCGTAAAAGAGCGCGACAATGAGTTGCAGGAATTCCATCATGTCGCGAAACCAGAAGGTGGCAAAAGCCACAAACTGCGCCGCCAGCAGACAGATAAGGACCGCGAACCGGCCGGCCCGGATGTAGTGTTGCTCAGAGCGATGCGGACACAGGCGTATACGATAGATCTCTTCAACCCAAAGCGCGGAAAACCCGGAGACGTTTCCGGCCAGCCATGCCATCAGTCCGGCCAGCAGCGCGGCGGCTCCCAGCCCCAGCAAGGCTGGTGAATATTCGAGGGCCATCAGGGCCGGCATGGCCTGGTCAAACGATGCCTTTCCGCCCAGCAGAGCCGGCGCGGCTACGCCCGGCAACACAACCAGGAAGGCAATCGCCAGTTTGCCGAAGCCGGCAAGCACGGGCACGCGCCGGGCATCGTCGAAGGTGCGGGCAGTGAGCGCTCGCTGAATCATGACAAAGTCGGTGCACCAGTACGAGAAGCTGATGACAAAGCCCAGGCCAACGGCTACGCCGATCCGGTCGAGCGGCGCGGACCCGGAAAAGACGGGAAGCGGCTTCCAAAGATGCCATCGCTCCGGTCTGTTGGCCCAGGTGGCCCCATTGAAATGCACCGTCAGGAACAGCAGCGGGGCAAGTCCGGCAATCAGGACGAAGAACTGGAAGATCGAAGTGAAGATGGAAGCGCGCACACCCCCGATCGAAACGTAGGCAAATACGACCGCCGCGCACATCAGGCCGCCTGCGAGAAAATCCCATCCCAGCAGGACGTGCAGCACCTGGGCGATGGTGTAAAGAGCGACGCCGGAGTACGCCAGCGTGCCGGCCAATGCCATCCCCGCATTCAACGCGCGAACTTTCGCGCCAAAGCGCCGGCCAAGATACTCCGGAAGGCTGCGCGCTCCGGTCTGCATGTAGACCGGCAGAACCACGGCGCTCATGAAAACCATCCCCGGGATGCCGCCGATCCAATAAAAGTGCAATGCCTGAACGCCATATTGCGCCGCCATCGCACTCATGCCGATGACCTCGATCGAACCGCAATTGAAGGCCAGGAAAGAGAGCGCCGCGGCCCAAAGCGGCAAAGTGCGGGAAGCGTTCAGAAAGTCGTTTGAAGTGGGCCAGCGGCGCCGCGATATCCAGCTGATAAGCGCAATAGCAGCCAGGTAAAGAGGAAATATGATCAGCTCCCAGGGGCCAAATTTACCTGTTTTCATGGTTTGACTCGCACCCGGCGGGAAGGCGTAGTCCCTTGTACACAAAGATTCGCCGCTCCGTCCAGTGAAATGCGCTGTTGCGCGGCAGATGGCTTCGTCCCTGGGCTTGCTGCTTCGGGCAAGGCGGGTCAATGGGGGCAAAACGCAGGAATCAGAGCAGCAAGCAGCGCCTGGAGTTTTTTCTTGACGACCGCTGATAGGGAGGAGTACAGTTTCGGGAAAACGATTTCCCGCCCCCGCAGCTGCGCGAGAAAAGGCTCCCGGCATCGATCTCCGCAGCGGGCATTCGGGGCCAAACGTTGATCCACGCCGGCGGCGAATTTCAGGCGCGTCTGAGCGCCCAAGTTCTGCGCCTGCCCTGCTTTCCTGGAGGCTACAGGATGAAACACCAAGCATCCACTCGCATCTGCTCCTTCGTTGCATTCCTGTTCGCAATTGCCGGAGTGGCAATGGCGACTCTACCCTGCGCCGGCCAGGCGACTACAGGCCAGATTACCGGCCAGGTCACCGATCCAACCGGAGCCGTGGTGCCCGGCGCCGCGATTACCGTAACCGATGAAGAGAAAGGCGTCTCGTTTGCAGGCCGGACCGACGCCTCCGGCAACTACACAGTCGTCAGCCTGCCCCCGAGCATTTACTCGGTTACCGCCTCGGCCAGCGGCTTTTCCGAGAGCAAGTTCAGTCACGTGGTTCTGGCCATTGACCAACAGCTGGCGCTCAACTTCAAGCTCAAGGTTGGTACTGCGGCGGCCTCAGTTGAGGTCACCGACGCCGCTCCGCTGCTGCAGACACAAAGCGCCGAAGTGGGCACGGTGATCAGCGGCGATGCCATCACTGACCTGCCCCTGAATGGCCGCGAATTTGAGTCGCTGGTCTTTCTCGCCCCGGGAGTCACCGCGCTTCCCCCGGCCAGCGGAAGCATCAACGGCCTGGGAGCTTCCATCAGCGGCCAGCGCGAGTACGGAAACTCCGTGGAACTGGACGGCATTGAGACCACCACCAATCGCACGCAGGATATTACCGTCGATCCCAACGTGGATTCGGTAGGCGAGTTCAAGGTCATCACGGCCACCTATAACGCGGAATTTGGCAACGCGGCTGGGGGCAAGATCGCCATTGAGTCAAAATCCGGGACGAACTCCGTTCACGGCGATGCCTTCGAATTCTTCCGGCCCAATTACTTGGCCGCGAAGCTGACCACGCCGGGCGTGAGCACACCCCAGCCGCCCTCCGCGCTCAAGTGGAACATCTTTGGCGGAACGGTCGGATTCCCCATCAAGAAGAACCGTTCCTTTCTGTTTGCCGCTTATGAGGGCGAGCGAGAAAAAGATCCCTATTCGTACGTCGACTCCACAATCCCCTTCAACCTGATTAATTTCCCGGGCAACGGCAGCGTGGACTTTTCCGGCTTGCTCGATCCCTATGCCGGCGTCACCACCGCGCCTGGCGGCGGCGCAGCGGCAGGAACCGTCGATCCCATCTTCGATCCGGTCGTTTCGGTCGAATCCTACGGCGGCGCTGAGACGCAGTTCACCGGCAACATCATTCCCGCCGATCGCGTGAGCCCTGCCGGGCTGGCCACGATGATGGACTTCTATCCTCAACCCAACCTGCCTGGCATCGATAACGGATGGTTCAGGAACTTCGAGGTCTATTCACCCACCCACTTCAACTACGACAAAGTCGATGCTCGATTCGACCAGGTGATCACTGACAAGGACAGGCTCTACGCGCTCTATCACTGGCAGGGCGACAACCAACTGGTAACCGATCCCTATTGGGGCCACACCGTGGTGCCGGGCGGCGGCGACGCCGACCAGGCGAACCAGGAAGATTATGAACCCCAGTCGGTTTCGCTCACCTACGATCGTACTTTCAGCGCGACCCGCCTCAATGAAGTGCGCTTCGGCTATCTCTTCTATCCCGAGAACCTTTACAGCTTATTAAACGGAACTAATTACTCCACCAAGTACGGCGTCGGCAATGTATATGTTCCCGGATATCAGGCAACGATCGGGTATCCACAGATCTATCTAGCCGACGGATATCTGGCCGGTGGATCGACTTATAAGCCATATCATGTGAATGACCAGAACTATCAAATTACCGATAACTTCACATGGACTCATGGCCGGCATGACTTCAAGTTTGGCGGCGATCTGCGCCTGCTCAATTCGCACCCCAACTTCTCGCTCTTTCCCACTGGGTTTGATTACTTCGACAGCTACGGCTATGCCGAAACTTCAAACTTTTACTACACCTATATCCCTGGAGCCTATAACTGGGCGGGCGGATCGGACCTTGCCGACCTGGTTCTGGGATTGCCGACTGACGTCGATATAGGCCTCCAGTTGACCAATCCGCACACCAAGAGCTGGAACCTGGACTACTTCGCACAGGATTCCTTCAAGGTGACGCCGCGGGTCACTCTTAACTACGGCCTGCGCTACGAATACCAGAACCCCTGGACCGAGGCTAACAACAATATCTCGAACTACAACGTTGCCAGCAATACCATTCTGCTGGCTGGTCGCGGGGGCAATTCCGATTCGCTGATGTTGGCGCGCAAGGATGATATCTCTCCACGCTTCGGCTTCGACTTTCAGTTGGATCCCAAATCAGTCATCCGCGGCGGCGGCGCCTGGTTTTTCTCTCCGGAAAACGACGGACGCGAGGACATCCTCACCCAGAACTACCCCTTCGCCGACCAGGCTGCTTACACCAACTGGGTTTACGACGGCCCCTGCTACACTTGTGCCACTTACCCGTGGGAATATGTACTGGACACGGGCGTGCCTCGCAACACCACCATCAACCTGCCGCCTTCCGGCGGAGGCACCATCGTTCCCTCAACGGTGGTGAATGGAAACCTGGAAACAACGTATTCCATCAATCCCAATATGAAGACCGGCTCAGTGGCCTCGTTCAGCCTCACCTTCCAGGAACAGATCACCAAGACCACGTCGTTCGAGATGGCATGGGTGGGCTCCTTCGCCAGGCACCTGTCCTATGAGATCGGCGACATCAATGCCAATCCGGCAAGCAACGTAAATAG
>JASHQH010000152.1 GCA_030037635.1 Acidobacteriaceae bacterium | reverse complement strand
CGTGCGGTCGCCAAGCACATCGAGAGTGTAAGAGACCTTTTGGCCGAACAAATCGGTGATGGCTGTGAGACGATGTGCAGTATCGTAGGTATATGTCAAACCGGAACCGTCCGGCTGTGTGACGCTGGTTAGATTCTCCGCCGCATCGTAACCGTAAGTCGTCGTGCGGTTGCCTGCGGAAGTGGCCACCGTGCTGGTGAGAAGATGCTGGCGCGGATCGTAGGTGAGCGTGGTGGTCACGCCATTTGGATCGACAATCGTCAGCGGAAGTCCTCCCCCAGTGTGGCTGGTGATGGTGGTCGGTTGATTGAGCGGGTTCGTGATCCCCGTCAGCGCTCCCGTCGAATCGTAAGTGTACGTGGTCTTCTCGACCACGTCGGTGCGCGGACTCTGCACAGTGGCGAGCAGAAAATTCTCCCACGTGTATTGCCAGACGCGCGCAGAACCGTTGGTCGAATATGGCGTGGATTGTGTCGTCGTATCCGTCAGCGTCTTGGTCAGCACTTCGCCGCTGCCGTCGTAAGTAAAGGCCGTCGTCAGGCCTGGCGTCGTGATCGTGTCCGGCAATTGGACAAACGTCGAGTCGTATGCAATCGTGGTCGTGCGCGCCACGGAGCTGCCGACCGCTTCATTGATGGTCGTCGGATCGCCGTGGCTGTCATTGACGTAAGTGGTTTGATTGCCGTTCCAATCGGTCATGCCGCTTAAGTAGCCGTTCGAGTCGTAAGTGAACGTCTCGGTTGCCGCCGCCGTGGTGCTGGTTGCGGCGCGCGAAACATTCGTAATCTTCAAATCATTCTGGAGGTACGCCTGCGTGTAGGTGTCGGTTACTCCGAGCGCATTCGTCACCGTGCGGGTAAGGTTCGTGTCGTTATAGGTGACCGTGAACAGGTTGGCCAGGCCTCCTGTTTGGCTCGTGAGCCCTCGCTGGAAGCTGTCGTAGGTCCAACTTTTGTAGGTTGCTCCATTCTCATCGAGGATGCTTGTCAATGCATAAGGCTGACTGGTGTTTTGGTAGAGGTATTGCTGACTGGTCACAGGGCTCGTCGAATAGGAAACGGAGGCAAGCTGGTCGTTGGGGTTGATAACGCTATTGAATCCATATGTCAGGACCAGGCCATCCGGGGTCGTAACCGTGGAGACGGTGCCATTCGAATATGTGAATGCCAACTGGCGATTATAAGAGTCCGTGACGCCGACGAGCTGACCATTTGAGTAATTCATCGTCTGCGTATACCCGTTACGCAGCGTGATGCTCTCGAGAATACCCGCCGTGCCCGCGCCGTTAGACACGTAAACTTCTGTCGTATCGTTGTGGTCTGTCAGAGTCCAAGTCGTTCCCGACTGAGTCAGCGTGTAATCGACATCGCTATCACAAGTCCACGAACCTCCTCCGTTGTTGTAGAAGTTGATCTCTTGCCCGTCCGGGCGTTCGGCGGTAATCAGGCTGCTCGAAATAAACTGCAGGAAGCGATCGTAGTTGGAGCGCCAATTCGAGCCGAGGTCCGTGGCGTACGTTCCCGCCACTGAAAGGCTATTGTAATAGCGAATATAGCTCAGCTTATTCTGGCCTGCGGTTTGGTAGTCGGTGACTTCTTCAAATACATCGCCGGAGCAAATACTGATTGGATCGCCGGTTCCGTTCGATCCGGGAATATTGCACGGATTCCCGATGTTCTTCCCCAAAGACGAAGACACTGCGGAGGTATAGGCGATGAACCAATAGGCTGGCGCCCCAATTTCTTCGCCTAAACAGATGCCGTCTAAATAATCACCACTAACGCAATACTCAAAGGGGATATTCTGTGGCGCGCATACGCCTCCTCTTGCGCTGCATGTTACGTCGACCGTATTCGCCGGATTCGCAGGTGGGTATGTTGGCGGCAGTGGCCATGGATCGGGTAAATTAGGGTTCATTAAATAGTATCCCAGCGGATCGGAATAGCAATCCGATTGACCGCACTGTTCGGGATAGAACCGAAGCCCATGGACCGAACTGACGGTATAAATGACTCCGGGCTGGGGCGTGAAGGTTACGGAGCATTCCCCGGTGGGGTTCCCGTGGGGAGAAAGGTCTAGCGGTTCGTTAGGGCCGTTGGGGCACTGCGAGGAGGTAAAGGAGGATCCATCGGAACCGGTCACGGAGCAAGCAGCAGTAAAATAAGGATAATCGGTAGCTGCCGCGGAAGATTGGCCGGTAGAAGGGTCCACGGCCGACGTGGTGCAATAGGCTGTTTCCTGACCACCTGAAACGATTGTGAACCCGGAAGTGACCCAGATTTGGGAGTTGCCACGGCTAGGCTGCATCAGGCAAAAGAGCGCGAACGCAAGAAGAAGCGCGCGAGTTGCGCCCATCAGTTCGAAGAATCTTTGCATGCGGGCCGCCTTCCTCATGACAAGCCCAAATGAGCGAGTGCTCACCGATTGGCCGTTTGAGCGTTCCAGACATGTCATCGTGGACTCTCCTATCTGAATCGGTACATTGCTGACATTGTTTTCCCTAAGAAGGTGCGCCGACTACACTTGTTATCCATGCTTATCCTGCGTAGTGACGCGACAACCCTCATACCTGAATCAATCGAAGCCAGAACGCCGCGAAAGTATCACTGTAACCCCGATTGCGTTGCCGAGATAGCGCAACCGCCGTTTCCACCCGATGTCGTGCAAGTCTGGTTGTAAAGCGTCGAGAAATAGATATTCGACGAATAGTCAATCACAACTCCACTGGGACCGCCGGATTCCGGTAGAGTCCCATTGGGAGTCGCTTCGCTTGAAATCACGCCGCTTGTCGGGGCCGTGAAGCCCATCGCGCAACCGATGGTCTCACTCTGGCTTGTGCAAGGATTCGTAGCAAATTCCTCGCCGTATGCCAAAACGCCGAGGAATAGGTAATCCGGTCCTTCGTCGGAAGTGCACGGATTCCCACCGTCGTTGCAGAATTCCGTAATTGGGAGGCCCGCCGCATAATAACCATTGGCGTAGTTGGTAGCGAGCTCGGGTCCCGCCGTAGCGGCGCCCGATGTCATTACGTTATTCGTAATTGTTATCGCATAGAGCGTGTTGTCCTGTGGGCCGGTTCCGCCGACGACATAAAGGTGGCCACTCGGTGGATCGCCCGAAATATAGTATTGATTATCGAAACTTCCCGCGAACAGCGATTCGTAACCAGCTCCGACAGTTGCCTCTGTGCCGGATGCGCCACTGCTGAATGTTGGCGATAGTTGAAAGACTGCGGCGCAGGAGCCGCCGGAACAGCTCGCCGAGTCGTCCGCTCCTGCGAAGGCATACACCATTTCGGCGGCCGGGTCCACAATCACGTCGTATACGCCGAGGTTGTAATCTAACTGAGCCGATTGGGTCACTGCTCCTGTTTCTGAGTTGACGGCATAAAGGAAACCGCATTGTCCGTCCGGTGATCCGCCGACCGATCCACAGCTCAAGTCGAGACTGAGCTCATAGTCCCCGACAAAGATATTCCCGCTGACTGAATCGTAGTTAGGGCTTGCGAGTGAACCTCCGTCGGTACTTACGGCTATAGGCCAAGAAGCCGTTGCTTCAGTTGGAGTGGAGCCCGTAAAGACATTAATGAATTTGTGTAGATTCCCAGCGTCATCTCCCGCATATACATTCCCAGTAGAGTAATCGACGAACGCCGAAGAAAAGCTGTCTGTCGGACCGCCGGCAAAGGGAATCGAGATCATGCATGGCGCAGTACAGTCGGGATACGAGTTGTTCGAAGTCAATTCGATGGGGCTTGCGAGAGACCCAGTGGACGCGGCCCATTTCAAAACAACCAAGTCTGCATTCCCGGTTGTATTATCCGTCTGGACGAACAATATCTGTGTGCCGTCGAGAGAGGTGGACACATTCGTCATAATCGCCCCGCCGGTATCGTAGGCCCAGTAAACGGAAGGGTTCGGAGTACAACCGCTATAAAGCTGATCGAAAGCAACGATGCTCGCCTGGGTCGAGACCCCCGCCAAACTTGTGTTGAATACTGCAAAATCTTCGGTGCAGTCTGCCGGGTTGCTCGTGAATGTCGCGGGGAAATTGTCGAGCCCGACGGTGCCATCGTCGCCGATCAGCTCGCTCCAGTCTCTTTCAGGGCTGATCGAAGGATTGCTTGCGCTCAGACTGAACACTGGGGCCAAAGAATCTGGCAGCCACAATAACGATTCGGACGTTTCCGATGGAGCGACTGCATGCCTCAATCCACGGGGTAGAACGCCGCCTGGGTACGTGCTTGGAACAGAATTCACGGGTGGTGACGAATTGCCGGCTGATGGCGATCCAGAGCCGGTGCCGCTTGTAACTCCGCGTTGCGGGCCGGCTCCGCCGCGAATGAGTTGCTGCATCTGATAGCGAGGGTTGTTTACGACTTTGAGCCATTGATTGTATCTCCCATTCTGGAGAGCCGTCTCGGAAGTTCCAGGATTCGAGAAGACGACATGGTGCATCGACCAGTCCGAAATGATATGAGCAGGTTGAACGGAGGCTGAATTCGAATTGGATTCCTGCCCGCTGCCTGTTGGCACCATCAAACCGAGAATCGACATTAGGAATGCAGATATGAGGCAGCATCGCAGACCTAGCTCATTTCTGTGCATTTCGATCACCTCGCGGAAATGTGGATGTGAGCCGGAGGCCACGCCTCCGCTGTGCCCGCAGTCAGAACGGTAACCAGGAAGATGGCCGCGATTCGTGATGGGCGATTGGAGAACACAAAATCGCCTTCCCGTCCGCCGACGGCAGAACGCGCGCGGAAGTACCGACAAAGAGACGGAAAATACTTCCGCGATTCACGGAAGATTTGCGCAGATACTTGGGAAAACGCGAGAGTGCGAGACCCAACAGTCCGCACGCATAAGGCACAAGTATCTGCAAGCTCTTGCGCAGGATCTGGGAAAAGGAGTGCTGTTGAATTTTATCTTTGAACTGCTGCCGAACACGGTAGGCAATTTCGTGTCTGAAGTCAAGCCAATTTTTGGCCAGTCGCGGTGCATCTCTGTGGATAACTTGAAGTGCGCCGACCAATGCACTGATGACTCATCGATTTAGCAACGATTAGTTAGTTTGCCCTCGGAACGCAGGTTTGAAAAAGCGGCCGCGCACAGCGAGGGCGCGCTCGCCGGGTGGGTCAAACTGCCGCTCCTGCCGCACGGCGGGAGCCACAAAAGAGGGAGGGCATAGAAAATGCAGCCGGTCTTGCTGGCTCCGCAAGGATATAGTTTGAACTGGTCGGATTCTACGCGGCTGCTTTTTTCGCAGGCTTTAACGCCGGTTTGGGCGTGGCGTTCCGGCTCGCCTTGCCCTTTTCCTTCTCGGCAAATTCCTGTTTGACGGTCGCGGAAATGGCGTCCACGTCCACCTTGTAAACCTGCGCCGCATCGCGGAGAATCCGCGCGTCGTCGCTTTGGTTGTGCATGGACAGCAAGATGGCCGTCTCAATCAAGATGCGGCCCAATTTGCTCTCCTCTGTCTTGAGCAGAAATGCGGCCAGCATTTTCGCCGGGGCTGTATCGCCTTTCGGCTTGCCGATACCGTGCTGGCGGACCAGTACGGCCAACCGCCGTTCGTCCAATAGTGCCGTCAGCCTACCGGCAACAAACAGCAGGTCCGGTTTCATGAGCCGCACAGGAACTGCGTCGCCGATGGCTTTCAAGACGCGCACTCCGGTGGTTTGCGCGATGGCCTCCTCACGGCGGCGCTTTTCCTGTTCTGCTTTGAAAGCGGCGTCGGCGTGCATGTGCCGTTGCCGCTTCAGGTGATGGACCGGGCATTCGGGATTGGCGCACACCTTCTTCGTTTCGCCCTTCTCAGTGCCCTCGGTGACGATTGCCTCGGTTGTATACTTGCACGACTTGTACTCCGGCCAGTCACGCTCATTCTTGTTCTTCGGCTTCTCTTTCCGGATTTCGACGTACTTATTGTGCGGAATCGCCGCGCCGCCGACTTTTGGCTGGCCGTATGCCGTGCTGATCTGTACCAACTTTGGCTTTGCAGCAATGGTCTGCTTCACGTGCGTATCGATCTTCTTCTGGTAGCAAGCGGGGTCGGTGCATTGCTGACTGTGTTGCCCTGCCCAATCGGCAAACAGCAGTTTGTTATGGCCGGTCTGCTTCGGGCAGTTGACACACGCTCCGGCCTCGGGTAGAAGCTCGGCGTCCTCTTTCGAGAACGGCGCACTGCCAAGGTCGAGCAGAATGTTGTGTTCGATCCAATCGCGCAAATGGCGAACAGGCAAAAGCACACGGCGCGGCCTGCTCCCCTGGCCATAGACTTCCTGATAGCAGGCGGGCAAGGCTTGCTCCTGCTCGCCGGGCTGCAACTTCGCCAGTAAGAGCGCGTGCCCCAAACCGATCTCCTCTTTCATAAAGGCTTCGCTCACCTTGGGCGTGAGCCGTTCCAGAGACAGGCGGGATGCAATATACGCGGGCGTCTTCGCACATTTTGCCGCGATCTGTTCGATCGAATACTTTGGCTCATCCAGCGCGAGAAGCCGCGCGTAGGCGCTCGATTCTTCCAAAGGATGCACATCGCGTCGCTGGATATTCTCGATGAGCGACATTTCGAGCGCCTGCGCGTCATTGAGTTCCGCGATGCGAACGGGCACGGAATCGACGCCGGCCCGTTGCGCCGCGCGATAGCGCCGCGCTCCGGCTACGATCTCATAGCCGCGCGTGCCGTTGACGGGCCGCACAAGCAAAGGCGAGAGCACGCCTTGGGCGCGTATCGAGTCTGCGAGTTCATTCAACGCGGCATCGTCAAAGACGCGACGCGGGTTGGCGGGGGACTCCTGCAACTGCGTGAGCGGGAGGTTGCGATATTCGGATTGTGTCTGAACTGCGGTTGTCATGTCGATTTCTCCTATTCGGTTGTCGAGAGTGAATGAGAGAGCGGGCGTCCGCCGTGGCGGAAGCGCGCCCGCTCAGAGATGCGGTCTTAGCTGGCCGCTGCGAACTGTTCCGGTTGCGCCGTATCTTCCCGGCGAATTGCGGCGAGGATTGTGGACGCGGTGTGCTGGACGATTTCAAGGCTCTCGGCGAGCAATTCAGCGTTACCGTGGTAGAGGCTGATGTAGTCCGCGCTGGCCTGTGTGCTGTCGAGACCAATTGCGCGGCCTACGACAAACGCCACGGCCTCAGCTTCGGTTTCGCGGACGGTTTGTGTGGTGAGGATGCGACGATTACTTTTGCGAATCAGTTCATGGGCTGTTTCATGGAGCAACGTGACGAGTTCCTCCGCCTTCGACTGGCCGGGCAAAAGAGCGATCTTTCCGCCGTAGCTCACGCCGAGCGCCGGTGCGATGTGTTCGTTGTATTCGAGCCCGATGTTCTGCCGTTTGAGGAAGTCGATCAGACGGTCACGGTGCTCGCCAACTTCGCCGGTGACATTGTGTTTCAACTCTGGCAAATCGGCTCCGGTTGTTTGTGAATAGTCGAAGACATGCACGATTCGGAAACCGGTAAGCATAGGCTGCTTCTGTGCGGTTGCTTCCTCATCCGTTTCATCCTTCTTGCTGCGGTAGCCAATGACGGGGGCGAGAATCTGGATGCCCTTCTCGCCTCGCTTCACAAATCGCCCAAGCTGGTTCCACGTGCGGATGCCCGCCACTCTTTGGGCGTCGGGCCTTTGCCGGGCGATCTGCAAAATGTTTCCGAACGAGTAGGCATGAAACTGGGCCATCGCGTTCAAGTAGGCAGTGAGCATCTCGCTCTTACCCTGCTTCAATTGCTCGATGAGATAGTCCACAGCCTGCTTGATGAGCACTTCTGTGGGGTTGTCGCGCTGCGTGGTGCGCTGCTGATAGGGCGAGTCACTGCGGTGCCGATGCGCCGTATTTTTCCTGCGCGGCTCGGCTTCGCCGCTCGTTGTGCTGACGTAGTTGGTGTGTTGCATACGGATGCTCCTTGAGGGGATTTGCCCGTTTTCGGCCCTGGTGGGCCAAAAAAAGACATTCGTTTCATGGCTGGCGAAAACGGACGCAGTGAGGCGGTGTCAACCCCCGAAGCCTGAAGGGGCGCGGAAGCGAGCACGGCGCGCTTGGTCTGCGCCGCGCGGAGCTGCACAAGCGGGGTGGATACGAGGAGCCGAACGGAGCCTAAAGTTCGCCCGGAAACGAATGTCGGAAGATAAGGTCAGCCGAAGGCTGCACTGAATCGCTTTTGCACTTGGAGTGAAGGTAGAAGAGAAGGATATGTTCTATTAAGACCAGAATAGCTATAGCACGCGCACGACTCGAACGGATGCGCGGCACCTGCTGTGCTCTTCGA
Source organism: Acidobacteriaceae bacterium (assembly GCA_030037635.1). Taxonomy (GTDB): domain Bacteria; phylum Acidobacteriota; class Terriglobia; order Terriglobales; family Acidobacteriaceae; genus Telmatobacter. The sequence goes on along the minus strand of JASHQH010000152.1, from coordinate 1,968 downwards.
ATGGCGTTCGCCTCGCTTGCACTACCTGATTTCCTGAACCAATTCTCAGCCTCGGATTTCTGCTGTCGATATGTATCAGACAATGAGCGCGCACGAAGAACAGCCGCCAGCGGCGGCTCGTGCGTACGGATTTGCCGCTAAGAACGCCCCGGCGGGGCAGCGGCAAATCAATACAATGAAGAACGGTCCGGGCCGGACCTCGGGACGATTGTCTCCCTGCGCCAGCCTCCGCCGGCGGCTCCGGCAAAGACGGCTTCGGGAAAGAGTCACGGTCAGCCTATCCTGCGGTGCTGACCTCGCTTGGATTTATCGTGCGTCTCCGCCGCCTTCGACGCTTTGGCCTTGGTAACGTCCACCTCCGGGTGCGGCATCTCCCATCCCGCCATGCCCTGCAACACGCGGTCAGCGTGCTTGATCGTATTCACATGCCCGTAGTGCTGCTCAATCATGTGGACGGATGTTCCCATTTGCTCGGCGAGGAAATACACGTCCACGCCTTCCTGCAAGCGGAGCGTAGCATACGTGTGCCGAAAACAATAGGTCGAACGCGGAACACCCTGTGTACCTTCGCGCAGATTCGCTTCGTTCAGAAGACCGGCAATCAAGGAACTGTACAACATCTTCGCGGGCTGGCCCGTGATGGTGGTGAACACCCTGTCGTCCGGTGCCGTGGCTTTGGAGATTGTGCGGATGCGTTCCAAATAATCTCCCACGCTTTTAGGTGCAACAAGCTTGCGCGATTTGCCCTTGCCCTGCACGAACAGGACAACGATCTCGCGGCCCTCGCGGTCCTTCGCGGGCATGATGTCGCGCCAGCGCAGATTCTTCATCTCCGCTGGTCTCATGCCCGTGTTGCAGGCAATCAGAATCATGTTATAGGTGACGGTACGATACCAAACGCTTGAAGGCTTATTTGTCTCGGCAATCCACTTGCGTCCAACCGTGTGGAGCTTGCGGTATTCCTCAAGCGTGAACTCGTCGCGCCGCATCGTCTTGAGCTTCGGGCGCTCGTCGAAACGCTGGCTTGCGGGAACATAGCGTTTCTTGATCGCGTAATTCATCACAGCCCCAAAGATGGACATTTCGAAGCGGATGGTGGAATCGCTGATGAAGGGAACCGCGCGAGCGTCCTTCGGTTGGACTGCAATCGGCTTCAATACCCGGATGCGTTTGGTGTGCTGAACCTTGGTGCGGCGTGCGGATTCGTGGTCCGCGAAGGATTGCGCCATCTCATCGGTAACTTCCCGAACGCCGTTGCGCCGGTTGCGCCCCGCGCCGTTCTCCCGCCGCCATGCCGGATAGCCGCCCCAGCGTTCATCGCCGATAAGATGGACCTGCGTGGAACCTGCATATCGATCTAACGTGCCTTCAATGACGGCACGGAGCTTCTTAGGTCGTGCGGCGCTGATCTCTCCGCGTTTTGCCCGCGCTTCCTGCGTCAACAGATACTCTCGCGCTACGTCGCGGAAGGGGCGATTGAACACGGGAACGTCATGCTTGATGCGAAACCGCACATCTGCATCCTGGTCAAAGGCGCGTTCACGCGCCGCGCTTATGTCCGTTGTCTTGAGCGAAACCGTCTTATAGCGGTCGGCCTTCGGCATCTTCATGCGGCAGTACCACATCCGATGTTCCACGTCGCCGCGCCGGAAGAGAATCAGGCCGGGTTTCAGCTCCTCTTTCTCGGTAATGAAGGCCATATTGCCTCCTGCTGTTTATTCCGTTCTGTGTAGTTTCCGTGCAGATTCCTCGTACAACCTATTGATTCTTGGTAGCTGTGCATGGGTTGTATTGGACATTGTAATAAAATATATTGTTTATTTATAGTTATTTATGAGATGATTGTCATCCTGAGCGAAGTTGCGCATTCGCTCACGCGAATGCGCGACGAGTCGAAGCATCTGCGGTTGTTCCTCTGCGACCCTTATCCGCCTCGCGCCGCGTGCGAATGATAAGATGTTCTCCGCT
>JASHQH010000018.1 GCA_030037635.1 Acidobacteriaceae bacterium | reverse complement strand
TTCCGGGGGCCGCGCGCTGGATGTCTGCTGTTACCAGGGAGGTTTCGCCCTGCATCTGGCCCGGGTGTGCCGACAAGTGACCGGCATCGACGCGTCGCGCAGCTCGCTGGAGGTGGCCGAACGCAACCTCGAAGCCAATCGCGCGCAAATTCTGGCAGAAGTCGACTGGATCGAGGCCGACGCCTTCGAAATTTTGCGGGACTGGTCGCAAGCGGGCGAAGTCTTCGATGCTATTGTTCTCGATCCGCCCGCGTTCGCCAAGAGCAAACGTGCCGTGGAGGGCGCGCTGCGCGGCTACAAGGAGCTGAACCTGCGCGCGCTGAAGATGGTGCGGCCCGGCGGATTGCTGGTCACGTGTTCCTGCTCGCATCACGTGAGTTGGGCTGATCTGGAAGGAGCGGTGGCCGCGGCCGCGGCTGACGCGCAACGCCGCGTGCGCCTCGTCGAGCGGCGAGGCGCCGCGCCGGACCATCCGGTGGTGCTCAATTTGCCGGAAACGGAGTATTTGAAGTGCCTGGTGCTGGAAGCGGGGTAAAGCAGGAACCAAGGGACCGAGGGAACAAGGGAACGAGAAAGCAGAGAACAGACGACAGGGAATAGCCAGTAGGCAATAGGGAGTAGAACCAGGAGTTGCGGGACTGCGGAACGATAGGACAAAGGAGCGAGGCGGCGGAGCTTGGCTAATGCAAGAGGCTGTAAAAGGTTTCTGTGTCGATGTTGGAGCCGCAGACGATAATTCCGATTCTTGATCCTTTGGTGCGGTTTTTCAGCGGACCCAACAAAGCTGCTGTGGCAGCAGCACCGGCCGGCTCAACGGCGAGTTTCAAGTCTTCAAACAGAATCTTCATGGCTGCGCGCATTTCGTTGTCTTCGATCAGGACAACGTCATCGAGATACTTCTGACAAATCGAGAAACTGTATGGTTCAGTGCAGGGAGCGGAAAGGGAGTCTGCGATGCTGCGGGGGCCGTTGGGCAATCGCAGGGGATGGCCGGCTTGAAGCGATAACGACATGGCGTTGGCGCCAGAGGGCTCAACTGCGTAAACCTTGCAGCGGGGATTGATCTGCTTGACGGCAGAAGCAAGACCTGACGCCAAGCCGCCGCCTCCAATGGGAACGATGACGCAATCCAGATCGGGAGCTTGATCAAGGAGCTCGTATCCCAGAGTCGCCGTACCGAGGGTCACGAAGGGATTCTCGAAGGGATGCATGATGGCGCGGTTTTCAACCTCAGCGACGCGCCGCATTTCGTCGAGAACGAGCGAGATATTCTCAACCTGGATCACGTGGGCGCGGTAGTTCTCGATCGCTCTCAGGCGGAAGGGGTTGATTGTTTTGGGAACCACGATTTTGGCATCGACGCCGGCGCTGTGTGCGGCGAAAGCCACCGCGATGCCATGGTTGCCGCCGGTTCCGGCGACCACGCCGCTGGCTTTCTGTTCCTGAGACAAGCGGTCCATGACCGTGAGAGCGCCGCGTGCTTTGAATGAACCGGTTTTTTGAAAGAGCTCAAGTTTCAGCAGAGCTTTGGCGCCGTCGCCAATCAAGCGAGCTTTCAGCGGCGTGTTCCATTCGTGGACGGGCGTTTGACAGAGTCTTGGCGCCAGCCTTCGAGCTTGCTCTTCAATCTCCGATATTGAGGGTGGTTGTGCGTTCATGCTTGGGGTGTTTTGGATTCCGGCCTACGTTTCAGTTATAGCGGGTCGGGAGGTTGGCCGGGCCCCCGATGAGTTTCGTGCTTTCCCACCCTTTCCGCACAAGACGCGGAAAGGATGGGGCAACGAAGTTCAGGGTTAGGACGAGGACCCTTCCGGCACAAGACGCGGAAAGGATGGGGCAACGAAGTTCAGGGTAAAGCGAGAGCCGTGAGTTTGGGGCGGTGCTCTCCCACCCTAGCCGCAAAAACAAAGGCGCGGCGAGGGTGGGGCACCCAGTTTTCGGGGTGGGTGAACAAGAGACGGTTGGGTTCCTGCAATCCCGGGTCTCAGAATCGAGACTTGGGGCACACAGTTTTCGGGGTGGGTGAACTCAGGATGACCGGCGCGAGGCGCGCTTGCCGGGGGAGAATCCCAACCACGGCTTGCCGATGTGGGCAAGGGCTCGCGTGAGCCAGACGCCCTGGCTTGCGCGAGGATTTGATTCCTTGCTCCCTTGCTCCGCCGCTGCCTTGCTCGTTTCGCTGCTGGTTCCTTTATTCCCTGCTTTGATTTCCGCCAGCGCCTGCTTTACCTGAGCGCGCAAGGTGTCGGCTTCAAGAGCACACGAACGGAGATAAGCCGATATGGTCATTCCAGCTTCAGCAGCGCGGCGGTGCAGACGCGCGCACTCCACCTGGCGCAAGCGGATGGTTACGCTCGCCGAGCGCAATTCGTGTTCGGCGGGTTCGGCCGGCGCGCCGCTCGTCTCTATTCGCGGTTCCTCATGGGGCGAAAGGTCCGATTCGTCCATAGCATCCCGCGTGCCGGCCGCGCTGGCGACCTGGGGCACAGGCCGTTCGTCGCGGTCCTGTGGCCGATAACGCGCGTGCGCGCGCAGTGCCTGTTCATAGCTGAGTGTAGCGACGTCCTCACTTACGTCGCCGCCGGCCCACGAAGTTTCGTCATGATCGTTCGTGCCGTGGCCGGGCGACGTGAGCGACGCCAACAGTCCTGCAAAGCTCGAAGAGGCGGGCGAGGGTCCGGCTTGCGCCGTTGGCTGCATGGGTTGCAGCATAGCGTGCCGGGGTGCGGGAAGGGAGAGAGCGCTCCGATGAAGTCGCTGCGGGCTTCCAAATCAGGATGGATCGCGTTCCATTCCCAAATCGGGTTGGTCCTCGGGCACCAGTTGGGCGGAGGCCCTCAGCATTGCGCAGTGTTCAGCACTCTCGCGTTTGGGCAGGATACGGCCCGGGAGCCGGAGCATCTGAGTGATGGTCGCCGCCGGCACCGGGGGAGAAAAGAGAAATCCCTGGCCGAATCGGCAACCCAACTGGCGCAGCAGGTCGTATTGCGTCTGCGTTTCAATGCCCTCGGCAACCACGTCCATGCCCAGCACGCGCGCCAGTTCCACGATGGTGCGCACAATTTGCAAGGGCTGCTCGCCCTCGGTCATGCGAGTCACAAAAGAGCGATCGACTTTGAGCACGTCGAAGGGCAGAGAGTGCAGGTGGTGCAGCGAGCTGTAGCCGGTTCCGAAGTCGTCCATAAGCAGCGAAACCCCGAGGCGGCGCAAGCTTCCCAGCACCTCGAGGGCCGTGCCGGGATCGGGAATCAGGCTTGACTCCGTCATTTCCAGACCGAGTTGCCGGCTGGGGATTCTGGCCCGGCTCAACAGGGCTTCGACATGATCGGCAAGACCCTCGCGCGCGAACTGCCGCGCGGAAAGGTTGACGCACACGCGGGGCGCACCACGCTCGGGATCATCGGCGCGCCATTTCTGAATGTGGGTGCAGGCTTCAGCCAGTCCCCAGTCGCCGATGGGCAGAATCAGTCCGGTCTCCTCAGCGGCAGGGATGAAGTCCATGGGCGGAATGAGACCACGCTCCGGATGCTCCCAGCGGATCAACGCCTCGAGGCCTACGATTCTGCGCGTGGCCAGCTCGATTTCAGGCTGGAAGTAGAGCACAAACTGCCGGTGCTCGAGGGCATGGCGGAGGTCCGACTTGCGCGGCCAATTTGGCGCTGCAGCGTCGGCAATGGGTGCGGCGCAGAATCCCGGGCGATGAAATGCTTTGCGCAGCCTGCGCAACTCCAACTGACTGGCCGCGATATCGGCCAGGCTCTCGAGCATGCGCAACTCGGCCAGCACCATGGGGCGGCGCGGCTGGCACGAGAAGACCGTGAGCACACCCAGGATTTTCCCTTCAGCGGAGCGCACCGGAGCGCTGGCAAAGGAAAGCGGGTCAAGCCGCCGCAGGGGGATGCGGCGCTCCTTGAAATCGGGGTCGTCGTTGATATTCGAGATCACCACCGGCCCATTCTCGGCCAGTACCCGCTCAAAGATCGAATGCCTGCGCGGCAGCTCCCGCACCGGCTCACCCCAGTACGACTTGATCCAGAAGCGGCTCTCGTCGGCAAAGCCAAGCAGGACGGTGTCGGCCTTGAAGTACTCGGCGGCGAGGCGGGTGATCGCGTCGAAACTGGATTCGGGCGCGGTGTCGAGGATTTCCATCTCGACCAGCACGGCCAGTCTTGCTTCCTCCTGCTGACATTCGATCTGGCTGGCCTGCAGTTCGGTTTGCGACATCACTTCTCCGGGCTTGGGCGGCGCTTGCGGCATCGGTGGTTCTGGAGCACAGCGACTCAGGAACCGCGAACGTTGCGTATCTTTCTTATCGGAGGACTGCCCGGGGGTATGAGATTCCGCGCGGAGATTTCCCGTTTAAGTACCGGTGCGGCACTGCCGGAAGCAGGAAGGTTACTTGTGAGCGGACGGTTGTCCCGATTCCGTCCATAGAAAAGCGAGCTGGTCCGCGTCGTCCTGAATCCGCTGATCGATGCTCACGCCGGCCGAGTGGCCTCCGGATAGGCTGTAATGCAAGAGCACGGGGCGGCCGCTTTTGGAGTCGGCCTGCAAAAGCGCCGTCATCTTGCGGGCATGCAGCGGATCGACGCGCGTGTCGCTGGCGCCGGTAAAGAAGAGCACTGCCGGGTATGCGGCGCCGGGCTTCACGTTCTGATACGGCGAGTACTTGAGCAGGTAAGGGAACTGCTTCTCGTTCTCAGACGATCCGTATTCGGTCGTCCAGTAGGCACCTTTTTCGAACTTCTGGTAGCGCAGCATGTCGAGCAGAGGATAGCCGCAGTCGACGGCCGCAAACAGATCGGGCCGCTGGGTGATGGCTGCGCCCATCAGCAGGCCGCCATTGGATCTGCCCATGATGGCGAAATGATCGGGCGTGGTGTACTTGTTGGCGATCAGATACTGGGCCGCAGCGAAGAAATCGTCGAAGACATTCTGCTTTCTTGCCAACATTCCTTGTTGGTGCCAATGTTCGCCATATTCGCTGCCGCCGCGCAAGTTGGGGAGCGCAAACCATCCGCCTTGTTGGAGCCACCAGGCAACCATCGGGCTCCAATGCGGCAGTTCACTTATCTGGAATCCGCCGTAGCCGGTCATCAGGAGACGCTCAGAGCCGTCCTGCTTCAACCCTGTTTTGCCGGCGAGGAACAGGGGAATTCTGGCGCCGTCTTTTGATGTGTAGAACACCTGCTTGAGCTGGTATTGGCTGCTGTCAAAGGGAAGTTTGGGTTGCGCAAACAGATCCCGCTTGCCGGTGGTGGTATCGAGGCGGTAGATCGATGGGGGGACGATGAAAGATTCAAAGGTGTAGAAGCCATAGCGATCACTGGCGCGGCCGGCCAGCGTAGTCGCCGCGCCGATGCCGTCGTATGAAATGCCGCCGGCGGGCTTGCCATCCAGCGTGTAAACCGACGTCTCGGTCTTCACGTCGTGCAGCCGGTTGACATAGATCTTGTTGCCGACAATGTTGAAGCCGTTGATGGCGTCCGTGGTTTCGGGCACAATCGCTTTCCACACATCGGGCATGATGCCGGGATCGGCTCTGAGAATGCAGCCGTTGGGAGCCTTGTAATCGGTTCTCACGTACCATGCGTCCCTGGCGTAGATGGCATGAAAACGCGATTCCACGCCCCAGATCAGCACGTCGAAGTACGAACCGGGCCTGGTCATGTCGCGATAAACAATATCGACCCTTGTGGCAGGCACGCCGCGGTGAATCTCGATAACCATGTAATGGCCGTCGCCGGTCAGATGGGCTTGAAAAAGATCGGTGGGGCCGAGCGGCTCGCCGCGGAATTCGCGCCCGAAGAGCAGAGTATCGTGCGCGGGACGCGTCCCCAGGTCGTGCTCGTAAAGAAGCTCGCCCTTGCGGTCCATGCGCGCGTAAAAAAGACCCTTGCCGTCCAATGTGAAGTTCACGGATTCATACAGCCCGACCGGCAGTTCGTCCTCGAGCGTCTTGCCCGTCTTCAGATTGAAGATGTGGACCGAAGTTTCGTCCGCGCCGCCCTCGCGCACGGAGTACGCAACCAGGGTGCCGTCGCGCGACACGTCTTCCAGCGCCACTGAGGTGTTGGGGTCGCGGCTGAACTGCGCCGGATCGATCAGGCGCTTGTCTTTGCCGGCCCATCCGAGGCGCACATAGATTGAGGCCTGGTCTTCGCCGGCAAGCAGCTTGAGGAAGAACAGGCCGTTGCCGCGCTGGACGGGCTGGGACCAGCTCGACACGTGTTCCAAGGCGTCAAGGTCGTCGGCAACCTGGGGCCGGATGCGCGCTAATTGCATATAGCGCGCCGTGTAGGCGTTTTCGGCGTCGATGAATGCCTGCGTCTGCGGGCTCCTGGCATCCTCAAGCCAGCGGTAGTTGTCCACGACCTTGGTGCCGAAGTAGTCGTCAGTGACCGGAATGGCTTCGACGTCGGGCGGCTCGGGCAACGTAATGCCATCGCGGCCGTGAATGGTTTGGCTTGCGGCGACTGCTCCGAGCCAAAAAGCGGCTCCGATGCCGAGAAGAAGCTTCATGGCAACAGCATACGCGAGGAACGGCGACCGCCGGGCGCTGCGATGCCCTTATAAAATCGACTGCAGTGACCAGCGAGCCTTCAACGCCCGATCCCCAGCAACCGCTGTTTGCCGCCGGGGCAGAAACCCCCAAGCCGCCGCGCCCGTGGTGGACGCGCAGAGTGAATCTTCGCCTTCTGCATCCGGCGCACGCGCATTCGGTTTTCTCGGCCACCGTGGTGCTGATGGTCTCAACATTTCTGTCGCGGATTATCGGGCTGGTGCGCGTGAAGTACATCGCCTGGCTTTTCGGCCGCGGCATGGAGGCCGACGCGCTGAACGCAGCGTTTTACCTGCCCGACATGATTTCCTACTTTCTTGTCGGGGGCGCGGCTTCCATCACTTTTGTCACCATCCTCACGCGCTATCGCGAGCAGGGCCGAGAGGCAGAGGCCCAGCGATCGCTTTCGGTGATCATCACCACGATGCTGCTGGTGCTAGGCGGCGCCATTGTTCTGGCGGAGATCTTTGCTCGGCAGTGCGTTCACCTGCTGGTGCATGGATTCGACGCGCAGAAGACGGCGTTGTGCGTCCTGCTCACCCGCATTCTGCTTCCCGCGCAGCTGTGCTTCTTTGCGGGGGGCGTATTTGGCGCGGTACTGCTGGTACGCAAGCAGTTCAACGTGCAAGCGATGTCGCCGCTCATCTACGGCCTGGGCACGATCGTGGGCGGCTTGCTGCTGGAGAAGCGCATCGGCGTTTCGTCGCTGGCGCTGGGCACGGTGGCCGGAGCCATCTGCGGACCGTTCCTGCTGAATTGGTACTTTGCCCGCCGCGCCGGCGCGCGCTACCATTTCATTCTCGACTGGCACGACCCAGGCCTGCGTGAATGGGTGCGGCTTTCTCTGCCGCTGATGGCGGGCGTCTCACTGGTCACGGCCGACAACTGGATTATCGCGTACTTTGCCTCCGCGACCAGCGGGGCGGTGTCGCTGATGGCCTACGCCAAGCAGCTCTTTACGGCGCCCATGGCTATGCTGGCGCAGGCCGCGGGCGCGGCCTCAATGCCGTTCTTCGCCAGCCTATGGTCACGCGACCGCCAGTACGAATTCGCCACCAGCGTGGCCGACTCAGTTTCGCGCGTAGCTTCGCTTGGCCTGCTGGCCGCGTCAGTGATGATCGCGCTGGGCTGGCCGGCCATCGATCTGGTATTCACCGGCGGGCGCTTTTCGCCGGCGGATGCGCGCCTGTGCAGCATGTACTTTGCCATCTTCTCGGTGACGATGTTTCTGTGGTCGGCCCAGGCGATCTACGCGCGCGCTTTCTATGCCGCCGGAAATACGCTGACTCCCATGGTGGCCAGCACCATTGTTACCGTAGTCTCGTTGCCGCTTTACTCGTCGCTTTACCGCTGGCACGGAGCGGCGGGCCTGGCACTTGGCTCCGACGCCGGGATCGTGCTGCAGACCGTTACCATCGCCTTGCTTCTGCACAAGCGGCGCATGGTTTCACTGGCCAGCCTGGATTTTGCGGAGATCAGCCGTTGCCTGCTGGCCGCGTGCAGCGGCGGCGGGGCCGCGTGGCTTTTGGCCTGGGCTCTTGGCTTGTGGTTCCGTCATTTGAGCGTTTTCACGGCTCTGCGTGGCGCGCGCTCGCTCGGCGACGCAGTGATTCTGCTCGCCGGCTGCACGGTGTGGGTGGTGATTGCCAAATGGGTTCTTGAGAAGTCGGGGTCGGCGCTGCCCGGCGTGACCATGCGCAGGCTGGGATTCGAGACCGGCCTCAAGGGTTCCTGAAGTTGGTGCGATCCCAGGTGTCAAAAACGAAACCTCCGCCCCAGCGAGCAAAGACCGCTCGCCGGGGACCCCGGGCCTGGGGCACCCCTTTTCGTGCTGAGTGAAGAGAAGACGGTTGGGGTTCGTGCCATCCCAGGTCTCGAAAGCGAAACCTGGGGCGCTAAAGACGGATGCAGGTCCTTCGACTCCGTTTGGCCGGTTTCCGGCCAACCTTCGCTCAGGATGACCACCGCGAGGAGGGTGGCCACCGGAGGGCGGTGAGCTCGGAAGATACCAGAAAAAGTTACAGCTACCTGGAGCCGCTGCAGAGACACACGAACGCCGTGCCCGCTCAAAAAGCGCCCGTCGTAGGCTGAGGATGCACGGCGTGGCTAGACTTGCACGACCTTGGCTTCTTCGCGAGCCACGGGCGAGGGAGCGCTTGCCACGGGGACCGGCCCCGCCTGCGCCGACTTCGCGTCGGTCTTGCGGATGTCGATGCCGCCCTTGAAGAATGCGCCGTCTTCAATGCTGATCCGTGCCGCAGCCACGTCGCCATTCAGCGATCCTTCGGCGCGAATGTCGACGCGGTCAGTTGCCGAAACGTT
>JASHQH010000151.1 GCA_030037635.1 Acidobacteriaceae bacterium | reverse complement strand
GCCGCGGACAAGGCGGATGTTCTCCCACGCCTCATAGCCGACCAGAGTGAGCGGCACAACTTCCAAGGCGCTGAAGACCGCGCCCAGGGCGATGACCAGAGGCGATGAACCGGCAAAGTACAGGTGATGGAACGTGCCGATGATGCCTCCAGAGAGAAAGATGGTCGTCGAGAAGAGCACCGCGCTCGTGGCCGAGCGAATCTCAAGCAAGTTGAGCCGCGTGAACAGGAATGCGATCACCACCGTGGCGAACACTTCAAAGAAACCCTCGACCCAGAGGTGAACCACCCACCAGCGCCAGTATTCGGCAGTCACCAACTCGCTTCGCTGGCCGTACATCAGACCCGCAGCGTAGAAAAACGGGATGGCAATACTCGAAATAAGGAAGAGGATCATCAGCGGACGGCTTTCGCTGCTGCGGACGAGCGCAGGTTTGAGCGAGCGTGCCATGAGAAACAGCCAGAGCACCAAGCCAACAAACAAAAGGATCTGCCAGAACCGGCCAAGGTCGACATATTCATAACCCTGGCTGCCGAACCAGAACCACAGGTTTCCGAGCTTCTGCTCGATGCCCATCCACTCGCCAGCGAGAGAACCCGCAACCACGAGCACCAGCGCGCCGAACAGCACGTTCACGCCCAATCGCTGCCCCTTGGGCTCATGCCCGCTGACTGCGGGGCCAACATAGAGGCCAGTGGCAAGCCACGATGTCGCGATCCAGAAGATGGCCAGTTGCAGGTGCCATGTGCGTGTGACCGCGTAGGGCAAAATCTTGTCGAGAGGAATGCCGTAGAATCCGCCGCCCTCAACACCGTAGTGCGCCGTAATCACGCCCATGAGAATTTGCACGCCCCACAGAGCCACAACCACGAAGAAATATTTCATTGTTGCGCGCTGGCTCGGCGTCGGTTTCAGGCTCAGGAACGGATCCTTATCGGGAAACGCAGGATGAAAATCGGCCTTTTCCTGCGCGGCATACCACCAAACCAGGCCACCGATGCCCGCGAGAAGCAGCACGAAGCTCAGGATGCTCCACAACACTGCCGCCGGCGGTGGCTGGTTGGCAACAAGCGACTCATGCGGCCAGTTGTTGGTGTAGGTGATGCTCGATCCGGGGCGATCGGTGTGCGCAGCCCATGCCGTCCACCAGAAGAACGCCGCCATCTCCTGCTGCTTCACCGGATTGGTAAGCGCGCCCGGCGGAATCGCGTACTCTGTGCGGCCTGTGCTGAAGACATTTGCGTAGTAGGCCTCAAGCTGATGGAACGCAGCCGCCACGTCGTCGCTGACGATGATGCGATTGCTCGCGGCATCGTAGGTGTTGCGCCGCATCTCGCGAATCAGCCGCGCCTTGAGCGCCGCCTGTTGATCGAGGCTCGCCGAAGTAAAGGCTGCGGCGCCATCACGTTGTGCCCACCTATCCAAAAGAATCAGAGATTCGCGATGGAGCCAGTCGGCGGTCCAGTCGGGCGCAACATAGGCACCATGTCCCCAAACCGTGCCGATTTCCTGCCCGCCGATCGATTGCCACGCGTTCTGGCCGTCGGTAATCTGAGGACCGGTGAAAAGAAGCTGCCCGTCCGCTGTGTATACATCCGGGAGCGGCGGGGCCTGGCTGATCATTTTCCGTCCCACACTTCCCAGGACGGCGAACGACCCCACAAGAACGATGGCCAGCGCCACCCAATAACGCCGATAGGACATGAGTCCTCCTTATCCATGAATGCGGTGTTGCAATGTTGCAACGGTGTTCGTCTATGCCAAACTAGCGGGGTCAATGGAGAAATGCAGGAACTTTTGTCACTGGTTGGGGAACCGACGGACCTTTTCATCTTGCAGGTCGAAGGTTTCCATCGAATGTGATTTACATCACTCGATGGCTTTGCGAAGAGCCGAGCTGCCGGGAGAGTTCAGATCGAATCCGCCGCTGCAAGCTCATGAAATATGCTCTGCCCGCGCGCAAAAGTCATGATCAGTTGAAGTGCGAAGAGGAGCACCGCACTGAGTTCAAGGCACCCTGAGATTGGCAGCAGCTTCCACGCAAACTGCGCGATGCCTTCGTAGGCAAGGGGCTCCATGCTGACGCGCAGGGTGCAACCGCCGAACAGAAATAGGAGGGTGGCGAACATCAGTCTCGGACTCCAGAGATTGCGCACACCGGCAAAATGCGGCAGGATGCGCGGTCCCACGGTCATGACCATCATGGCCGCAAAGCCCACGGTCAGTGCATGGCGCGACCCGCCCCAAATGCCGCCATGGACATCAGCTACCGCGGCCCAGATGCCCAACAGCGAAGCCAGAATCGACCAAGCGTAGGCAACACGCAGAAATACCGGAAAGCTCGAATGAATTCCAATGGTCTTCGCGGGGCGCTCCGGCGCCGAAAAGACGCGAATGGCGATTGCGGCCACAACAGCGGCGGCAGCCAGGAACACAGTGGCGGCCAATGTCAGCCCCGCCGTGCCCAGAACCACACCGAGCACGTCGAGCAGCACGGCCATCTGAAGCGCCCGGCCTCGTACCGGTCTTAC
>JASHQH010000150.1 GCA_030037635.1 Acidobacteriaceae bacterium | reverse complement strand
CTCTATGCAGCATCGTGCAAAATGCCGAAAAAAGGACTCATAATCCCTTGGTTGACCCTCCCAAACCCACCACGCATAAGTCAATCTCTATCAGCCGACTATGGGCGAAATGCTACCCATTTGCCTTTTAGTTTCTGTCTGGCGGCCTAATCCGCTTGAGCTTAACACGCATTGCGTCGCTTGCTCGCTCGACAATGAGAGCTCTCGCCGTTTTGCCCAATCGCGCAGTGCAGCCCTGCGGAGTTGGCGAGTGTAGAACCATTCGACCCCTTGATGCTGTCGGCAGTTCCGGGGTTTCGGCTCGGCAGGTTAATCAGTCGCCCCGACCACCCACACCACATTTGAACTCTGACCGCCAATTGAGGCTGTTCGTTGAGTTGACGGACGATTGGCGCCAAAGCAAAGCCGCTGCGTTGGTTTCAGTGCCATCTTTTCTGTTACCGCGGTCGATAGGCATTTCTTTCTAGCGGCCACGTGCCTCTCGCTTTATCGGACAGTCGCGGTGCCGCGCCTTCGCGCCAGTTGTATTAGGACCGCTGCCAGAAACGCGATGGCGCACCACCCAAACCAGTCTCCGAGCAAGAGGAACAAAGTCTCGTCGTGCCCGGTCGAGACGGTCGCCAAGAGCGTTGCGAACGGCGCAGAGTCGCTCCTGACTTCGCCAACAATTCGTCCGCGATCATCGGCTACAGTCAGAAAGCCGCGGCGAGCCGCTCTCGCAAGGCTGAATCCATCTTCGACCGCGCGCATCACGGCAATGTGCCCGTGGTAGAAACGATCCACGCGAAAATCCCAAGCCGGTGCGAGCATTAGACCCACTCCCGCTTGCCCATAGGCGCGCGCGGGGTTCGTAAAGTCCAGATCCTTGCAGATAGCCACCGCCCAGATTTCTCCGCCGGCTCCTCCTGGAGCCGCGAACAGCGTCCTCGAGGTCCCGGGAGTGAAGTGACTGGTTTCCCAAGGCGGTAGCAGGTGCTCCTTGTTATAAGTGCGAACCGCGGCTCCGGGCGCGTAGATACGCGCTTCGTTGTGACTCCCAGCCGCGCCAATGCGAGCCATTCCGACGACGAGCACTGCGCCTGTTTGATCCGCAATGGGTTGAAAAATCGCGTCAACGCTCGCAACGGTAGAATCCAGCGCCACGCCAATGCCCTCCGGCATCACGACAACTTGAGCTCCCTGAGCAATGAGCTGCCGTGCATACCCGGCGTAGGTCTTAAAGAGATGCTGGGTTGTGGCTCCCGGATCCTTGACTGACGTGCTGCCCTCAACATCCGAGGTCACCAGGCCCACTTTAACCTGGGGCCCTCCTTGCGGCATGGCAAGTCGTACCGCGCCAAAAATCAACAGCGCTGCAATCGCGCCAAATGTCGCCCCCAGAATCCTCGCGGCTCGCTTTGGCTCTTGTCCCCATCGATCAATGCTCAGCGCCAGTCCGCACGGAAACAGCATGAGCACGAATCCCATGCCCCATGGCCCGGCCAGCGAGGCCGTCTCCAGAAACGGCAGGAAGTTCAACTGCGAATACGCTACGCAGGCTGCCGAGCCATGCGGCCACAGCAAGTTGCGGGCGAATTCGAACGCAACCCAGCCCGACGGAAGCGCCAGCCAGGCGCTCCACAGCCTTCCTCGGCGCGCCAGGGCGCACATCAGCAAAACGCCCAGAGCAAAAACCAGCGCGACGGCTCCGAAATCCAAAAGCCACGCGAGCGGCGGTATTCCCACCACGCGGAAATAGCGCCAGAGGTTCAGACAGCCCGCCAGCCACGCCGCAAACGCCAACAGGCCTCCCTGCCACGCCGGTCGCCGCAGAGCAATCAGCAGCACCGGCAGCGGCGCGAACCACATCAGTGGCCAGCACGGCGTCATTCCGTTGCCAAAGTAAACCAGCACCGCCGTAGAGAATAACGCCGCCAGGGCGATGCCAGCGCGCTTGACTTCATTTACGGATCCCATTGAGATACCTCCGGAACGATCGGTGACAAAATGCGCGAAAGTCGTCCTGCTGCATCTCCACACGCCCTCCCACATACAGCATGACCAAGCCCTGCAGCATAGCCCCGGCTTCGAACACAATCTCCCACACGTCGTCCTTGCGGAAAACTCCCTTCCTCATCCCAGCTTCCAGTGCCGCCGCTGAAACATTCGCAGTCGGCGATTTGCCGGCGCGAAAGTCGCCCGGGAACCGGCGCGCGCCTTTGCGTCTTTCCAGGAACATCAGCTCGAACATTCGGGGATAATCCAAGGCAAAGTCGAGAAACACGTCGACAACTTTCATGAGCTGCCTCTCGGGATTTGCCGGCATGACGGCCTTGGCGGCACGAACGGCCAGTTCATCGAATCCCGCTTCGGCCACGGCATTGAGAAGGTCGTCGCGATTGGCAACGTGCCGGTAGATCGCCATCGGAGTCATGCCGATCGCTTTGGCCACCCGCCGCATGGTCACCGCAGCGGAGCCTTCCCGGTCCAGCAACCTGCGGGCTGCCGCCTTGATCCGCTCCGTCGTTGACTTTGCCCTCATGTATACAGTGTATACCACAAAAACGTGTACGCTGTATACACTTCGAGATGAATTGAAGATTTCAAGTCTTGCAACGCTGAAGCGTATTGCGAGGATGGAGAGCACCGGCCGAAGACGGGGCCCTGTTTTCGCACCGGGACGCAGCGTCGACCAATATGGAGGACGAAAGTTCCCACCAACCTCCCGAAGCCGGCGATTCGCCTAACAGTCTGTAAGCTCCGCAAAAACGAGCGGAAACTGGAGACAAGCCCGTTTTGCGGGGAGCAATCCTGTGGGTTGTCCGCTAAAGTCAAGCGCAGCACACCGTCCGTTTTTCGCGCCGCTTTCTTGAATCCCGATTCACGCAAGGCACATCACAATAAGACACCGTTGCACGACGGTTCACAGAGAGCAGAAGTCGGATTTTATTCGAATCTCAGGTGCGCCAAAGAACATCAGCGTAGAACATCGTTGAAAGTAGGCTTCCCCAAAAAGCCAACAACTCAATCTCATAAAGATCTCACAGGAATTGGAGATGAAGATGGCTGTGTATCCCGAACCTGAACCGAAAGGGATCGTTCGCAATCTTACAGCGGTCGTCGTCCTGGCAGGCTTGTTCGCTCTCGCAGGCGGCCTGCTCGCAGGGTGTGACAGTAAGAGCGTTTCGGCAAAATCCATTCCGCCGCCTATGCCGGTTTCGGTGGTAAAAGCCAAGCAAATCGACGTACCGGTGACAGGCGAGTGGGTAGGAACGCTCGACGGTTTCGTAAACGCCCAGATCCAGCCGCAGGCTAACGGCTACCTCATCCGCCAGGATTACCGCGAAGGCGCGGAAGTCAACAAGGGCCAGGTTCTGTTCGAGATCGATCCTCGCCCGTTTGAGGCGGCACTGCATCTCGCTCAGGGACAACTCGGGCAGGCGCAGGCGCAGCTTGCTCTGGCAACGATAAATGTCAACCGCGACACTCCGCTTGCTGAAGCGCATGCGATCGCAAGGAGTCAGCTCGACAATGAGATTCAGCAGAAGGCACAGGCTCAAGCAGCGGTGGAGTCGGCTCAGGCCTCGGTAGACTCGGCTCAACTGAATCTCAGCTTCACCCAGGTCCGGTCTCTGATTACAGGAGTGGCGGGGCAGGCGACAACCCAGGTGGGAAACCTGGTCAGCACGCAGTCAGTCTTGACATCAGTCTCCCAGCTGGATCCGATCAAGGTCTATTTCTCGATCAGCGACGGTGAATATCTTGCCCTCGTGCAGCGCGCACGCAACGGCGGCAGCGACCTGCTGCAGGGAAGCTCGAAGATTCCTCTGACATTAACGCTGGCCAATGGCGAAGTGTATCCGTACAAGGGACACATCGAATTTGTGGATCGTGAACTCAACGCGCAAACGGGTGCGATCAGGATTGCCGCGGCGTTCCCAAACCCCGGCAACATCCTCCGGCCCGGACAGTTTGCACGGGTGCGCGCGGAGACAGAGATTCGGCATGACGCGGTCCTGGTGCCCCAGGTCGCTGTCACGGACTTTCAGGGGCAGCAGCAGATTTATACGGTGGCCGCGAATCATACCGTTCATGTCGACAATGTGACGCTCGGCCCGCAATATGGCAACAGCTGGGTGATTGAAAGCGGATTGCCCGGAGGGTCACTTGTAGTCACCGACAATCTTCAAAAACTCCGCGAAGGCGCGCCCGTCAACCCGCACTTGACGCCGTACCAGCCTTCCTCCACCACTCAGGCCACGCAGGCCGCCGGGCGGTAAACCATGTCAAAATTCTTCATTCGCAGGCCCATCGTGGCCATTGTCATTGCCATTGTTACTGTGATCGTGGGCGTTGTAACGCTGGTTCAACTCCCCATTTCACAGTTCCCCAATATCGTCCCGCCAGAGATTCTCGTTACCTCTACGTATCCCGGCGCTGACGCCAAAACCGTTGCGCAGGCAGTGTCGACTCCGATCGAGCAGCAAATGAACGGAGTCGACAACATGATCTACATGAACTCCGTGAGCGCCAATAACGGGGTTTCTCAAATTTTCGTCGATTTTGACACCAAGACCGATCCCAACACCGATCAAGTGCTCGCCCAGTTGAGGGTCGATCAGGCCCAGTCGCAGTTGCCGCCGCAGGTGACCACCGCTGGCCTCACCGTGCAGAAGGCACTCACTTCTCCGCTCATGCTGGTCGCTGTGAATTCGACCGACGGCACATTGAGCCAGGATTTTCTGACCAACTACGCGATCATCAACCTTCAGGACCAGCTTGCTCGCGTGAAGGGCGTGTCGCGCGTCCAGGTCTTTGGCGGCCAGTACGCCATGCGCGTCTGGGTTCAGCCCGACAAACTCGCGAAGCTTGGCGTTACCGCGCCAGAAGTGATCTCCGCAATCCAGACGCAAAACAACGTAAATCCGGCCGGGCAAATCGGCGGCGAACCCATTCCGCACGGACAGCAGTTTACCTACACCGTGCGCACCCAGGGCCGTCTGGTGACACCTGAGGAGTTTGGCAACATTATTCTTCGCGCCAACCCCGACGGCTCTATCCTTCATCTGCGCGACGTTGCGCGCATCGAGTTGGGCGATCAGGCCTACACCGTTTCGGCACGCTATAACCAGGCGCCGTCGGGCGTGATGGCAATCTATCAGCTTCCGGGGTCGAATGCGGTCGAGACTGCTCGGGCCGTTACGCAGCGCGTGAAGGAACTGTCGGCGACTTTCCCGCCAAATATCTCCTACAGCATTCCGCTCGACACCACCAAGGCCGTCACGTCCGGGATCCGCGAGATCACCTATACGCTGCTTGAAGCGCTCGGACTCGTGGTAGTTGTCGTCTTTATCTTTCTTCAGGGCTGGCGCGCCACTCTCATTCCGTTGCTCGCCGTTCCGGTCTCTCTCATTGGAACTTTTATCATCTTTCCGGCGCTTGGATTCTCGATCAACACGCTGTCGTTGTTTGGCCTCGTGCTCGCCATTGGCCTTGTAGTTGACGACGCGATTATCGTTGTCGAGGCCGTTGAACATCACATTGAGGAAGGCCTTGATCCAAAAGCCGCGACAGAAAAGGCGATGGAACAAGTGGGCGGCCCGGTGGTGGCAATCGCCCTCATCCTGGCAGCTGTCTTCATCCCCACCGCAGCTATTCCGGGAATCACCGGACGGCTCTATCAGCAGTTTGCAGCTACCATTGCAATTTCCGTCCTGATCTCGGCGTTCAACGCACTCACCCTGTCTCCGGCACTCTCCGCGCTGTTGCTCAAACCAAAGCAAGAGGTTCGCAGGCGCGGACCACTTAGCCTGGGCTTCGATCTCTTCAACCGGTTTTTCAGGAGCGCCACCGACAATTTCATCGGTACCTCGCGCATTCTCATCCATAAATCTGCTTTCGCCATGCTCGCCCTCGTCCTGGTTACGGGATTGGCGATTTTTCTCGGCAGCACACTGCCGGGCGGCTTTCTTCCCACAGAAGATCAGGGCTACATGTTTCTTGCGCTGCAACTGCCCGACGGCGCTTCGGCCCAGCGCACCGACGCAGCCGAACAAAAGATATCGGCCGCGCTTCTCAAGACTCCCGGGGTTGAAGGCGTCATTGCAGTCACAGATTTCAGCCTGTTGACTCAGGTTCAAAGCACGAATGCCGGATTCTTTTTCGTCAACCTAAAACCGTGGGAGGCGCGCAAGGCAAAAAATGAGCAGCTCCAGTACCTGCAAAGCAGCATTCAAAAGCAGCTCATGGCCGACCCTGACGGAATTGCGTTCGCGTTTCCACCACCGTCTATTCCGGGCATTGGAACCTCCGGCGGCGTGACCATGATTCTCGAAGACCGGTCGGGCGGAGACGACCCAACCGTTCTGGCCAGGAATGTGTTCGCGTTCCTCGGAGCTCTTTCAAAACGGCCGGAAATCGCCGCGGCGATTCCTTCATACCAGCCGGCAGTTCCGCAACTCTATGTGGATGTGGACAAGGAGAAGGCCCTCGAGCAGCAGGTTGATCTCTCGAACATCTACACAACCATGCAGACGTTTATGGGCGGCTACCTGGTCAACTACTTCAACCGCTTTGGGCGCGAGTGGCAGACCTATGTTGAGGCCGAAGGCACGTCGCGGACCAACATTAACAACATTGACCAGTTTTACGTGCGCAGCGCCAACGGCAGCCAGGTACCTCTCAGCTCGCTCGTCAGTGTCAAGCAGGTCACCGGCCCCGAATTCATCTATCGCTTCAATGAATACAATGCGGCGCAGATTAATATCACCGGCGCTCCCGGCTACAGTTCGCAGCAGGTGCGAAAGGCGCTCGAAGAGGTGTTCCACCAAACCATGCCGCCCGGCGCCGGCTTCGACTACTCGGGCATGTCCTTCCAGGAGCAACAGGCTGAGAAGGGAATTCCATCCTGGGCAGTATTCGGCCTCTCCATTGTTTTTGTCTTCCTGATTCTCGCGGCGCTCTATGAAAGCTGGACCCTGCCGTTCAGTGTCTTGCTCAGCACGCCGGTCGCGATTTTGGGCGCGTACGTCGCGTTGCACGCACGCGCCTTTGAAAACGACATCTTCGCCACCATCGGACTGGTCATGCTGGTTGGACTATCCGCAAAGAACGCAATTCTTATCGTCGAATTTGCAAAGCTGAATTACGAGGGCGGGCAAAGCATCTGCGACGCGGCGTTGAACGCCGCGCGTCTCCGGCTTCGGCCAATCGTGATGACCGCTTTGGCGTTCATCGTCGGCTGTTTGCCCTTGTGGATGGCAGCTGGGTCAGGAGCCGCGTCGCGCCGGATTCTCGGAACCGTCGTGGTCGGCGGCATGACGCTCTCCACAGCACTGGGACTGATCTTTATTCCGGTCACCTTCGCCGTCGTCGAGTACCTGTCCCATCGTTTCGTTCGCGGTGGCAGGGGAACCACGATGGATTCCGATCACGGCTTGTGCGGGCCCACGACAGATCCGAAACAGACGGCTGTCCTCGCGCAAGTAGGAGGAGGTGAGGCATGATGCGCCATACATTCTCTTCACAAATCGCAAGTGTTGCACTTCTCTCGGCTGCAATCAGTTCGCTTGCCGGATGCGCTGCAGGCCCGAAATACGTCCGTCCCAATTACACTGCGCCGCCTGTATATCGCGGCGCGGATAATGCGCAGATCTCGTCGCAATCCGCCACTTCGCTGGGTGACGAGGAGTGGTCGAGAGTATTTCAGGAGCCTGAGCTTCAAGACCTGATTCGCAAAGCTCTCGCCAATAATTACGATGTGCGCATCGCGGCGCAACGCATCCTGGAGCAGCAAGCGCAGGTGCGAATCGTGCGCTCGCAGGAGTTCCCGGCGGTAACGGTCGGCGGCACCGGGGTAGGTGCGTCGGTGCCCAGTTCCCTGGGAGTGCAACTGCCAAGCCCGCTGTCTGCGGGCGCGCTGAGTGTCTCGGCATCGTGGACTCCGGATTTCTGGGGCCTTTATCGCAGACAGACTGAGGCTGCCCGAGATCAGCTTCTCGCCCAGGAGTGGGCTCGGCGCGCAGTCCAGATGACGCTGGTGCAACAGGTGGCGACGGATTATATCCAACTGCGCGCGCTTGATCGGCAGCTCGAGATCACCAGGGAAACTCTGAGGGTCCGGCAAGATTCGGTCGATCTGACCAGGACGCTGGAGAGCGGCGGCTCCGTACCGCTCTCCGACGTTCGCGAGTCGGAACAACTGCTATACACCGCATCCTCCCAGATTCCTCAACTTGAAGAGCAGATTCAGCAGCAGGAAAATGCGCTGGCTTTTCTCATCGGAGAAAACCCGCGGCCAATTGCACACCAGGACCCCAATGCCCTCGCACCGCCGCCGCAGGACGTTCCGGTTGGGATACCCTCGCAGCTTCTGGAGCGGCGGCCTGACATTCAGGAGTCGGAAGCTCAACTGACTGCTGCTAACGCGCAGATCGGCGTCGCGCGCGCGCAGTTTTTCCCGAATCTAACGATCAGCGGTTCAGCAGGCGTGGGAGGAGACAGCCTCTCCAGCATCTTCAGCACCGCCGGCAAGACAGTCTATGGTATCGGTTCGCTCACCCAGCCGATCTTTGAAGGCGGCAAACTTCGCGGGCAGCTTGCGCTCTCTGAGGCTACGAAAGAAGAGATGGTGTTGAATTATCAGAAGACCATAGCAGGAGCCTTCCGTGATGTTTCCGATGCATTGATTGCGTCAGACAAGCAGCGCACGAATCGCGAAGAACAAGAGAAACTCGTTGCGGCCGCGCAGGACGCAACCCGGCTCGCACGAATTCGCTACCAAGGAGGTTCGACCGCTTATCTTGAAGTGCTCACGACAGATTCCAACCTCTATACAGCCGAACTGAATCTCGTAAATGCTCAGCAGAACGAAGCGCTCAGTCTCGTTCAACTCTACAGCGCCCTCGGCGGTGGCTGGCAACGCTAATCGGCGACCACCCTTTAGAGACGGCCCACTCGCGCTTTCGGATTTCGCATTTGACATGCAAGACGAAGCGCTCCTGCGGGACTGGGGGGCCGGAGCTTTGCCGAGGGCGACCGTTCGAACCTGGTTCAGGTTCGGCCAATCTTATCGATCTCGCGCTGGATGGCCATTTCCTCAAGGGCCGCAAGCGGCAGCGAGAGAAACAGACCAATCCTGCGGTCGAGCACGGTGAAGGCATCGCTGAACGCGCGAGCGATTTCCTCCGGAGCGCCCTTGGCTGCTGCCGGATCAGCAACACCCCAATGCGCTGTCATCGGCTGACCGGGCCAGTAAGGGCACTGCTCCTTCGCGGCGTTATCGCAGACGGTGAAGACGAAATCGAGCTTCGGCGCTGCCGCACCCGAGAATTCGTCCCACGATTTGCTGCGCAACCCGGTGGAAGAGAGCCCGGCAGACTCGATTTGCCTCAACGCTTCCAGCCGCACCTGCCCGGTGGGATGGCTGCCCGCGCTATAGGCCGTGAATTTTCCCTTGCCCTTGTGGTTGAGGATCGCCTCGGCCATGATCGAACGGGCAGAGTTGCCCGTGCAGAGGAACAGAACGTTGTAGTGGCTCGCCATTCAATCCTCCAGGGCATGCGCGCCCACCGCCCCGGAAGGGCGCGACAACCAGCTAAACAAAAATGCCGCGGCTACACAGCCTGCCAGTTCCGCGCCAACAAAGCCGGGCACATCGGCGGGCCGAATGCCGGCAAACGTGTCTGAAGCGGCTCGGGCGAGGGTGACCGCAGGGTTGGCAAACGACGTCGATGCAGTAAACCAGTAGGCCGCCGCAATGTAGGCGCCCACCGCAAAAGGCACTGCCGGCGCCCGTGACTTTGCGCAGCCCCAGATCACGATGAGAAGCCCGAAGGTCGCGATGAACTCACTCAAGACCTGAGCGGGTCCCGACCGCGCACGGGACGCAGCGAAGAAAAGCGGGCACCCGAACATCACGTTTGCTGCGGCAACGCCGGCGAACCCGCCCGCGATCTGTGCCAGAACATACGCGGGCACTTGCCGCCATGGCATCTGCCGCAGCAGAGCCTGGCCGAGGGTCACCGCAGGATTCAGATGCGCTCCAGAAATGGGCTCGAACGCGAGAATCAGCGCCACGAGCGCCGCGCCCGTGGCAATGGTATTCGCGAGCAATGCAATCGCGGCATTGCCGGCGGCCAGGCGCTCAGCCATGATGCCGGAACCGACGACCGCCGCAAGCAGGAATGCGGTGCCCAGGAATTCAGCTGCAGCACGCCGAACCACAGCAGGCCCTCCCATGCGGCTTGTTCGCGCGGACGAATGCGCTGAAGAATTTCTCGTGGACCTGGGGCGCGATGGCATCCACTTCCACACCGGCTTCGGTGAGGAACCGGCGGGCATCCTCGATGTTGTAGACGCGCGTCGGCTCAACTGACGCCTCCTCGAATCCCGCAGTGCCCAGCTTCGCGAGATACTCGCTCTCTTCGAGGGCTCCTGCGATACAGCCGACCCAAAGCAGCATGCTCTTGCGGACAACCTCCGGCACATTGCCGCGCACCACTACGTCGGAAACCGCGAACCGCCCGCCAGGCTTCAGCACGCGGAATGCCTCTCGCAGAACGCGATCTTTGTCGGCAGAAAGGTTGATGACGCAGTTCGAAATGACGACATCTACTGAGTCGTCAGGCAGCGGAATGTTCTCGATTTCGCCTTTCAGGAACTCGACGTTCGTGGCGCCTGCCTGCTTTTGGTTCTCACGTGCGAGCGCCAGCATATCGTCCGTCATGTCGAGCCCATAGACTTTACCCGTTGGACCGACACGCTTGGCCGAGAGCAGTACGTCAATGCCGCCGCCCGAGCCAAGATCGAGTACGGTTTCTCCGGCCCGAAGATCGATTAATGCAGTCGGGTTGCCGCAGCCGAGAGAAGCCTTTACCGCTTTCTCTGGAATGGCCCCGGTTTGATTGGCGCCGTAGAGGTCCGTGGTGATCGGGTCGCAGCAACGAACTCCGGGATCGCAACACGCCCGCACGCCGGCAGATTCGGCCACGGCCCGAGCCACGCTTCCGTACTTTTCCCTGACTTGTTCCTGAACACTCAACGTCGATTCCATGAGTGCTTCTCCTCGTATACGCTAAGGCGAATATATTCCTGCTAGACATATCTGTCAAGACGTATATCATAAAGAAGTGAATCGTCGTCCCTCAAAGCCTTACCATTTGGCGCTTCTGTTTGCCGCGCTCGCCGACCGCACCCGGCTTCGGCTCTTGAACCTCATGGACGGCAAGGAAGTGTGCGTCTGTTATTTCGTTGAGATTCTCAGGCAGAGCCAGCCCAAGATTTCAAGGCATTTGGCTTACCTGCGTCGCGCCGGTATTGTGGCAGCGCGACGCGAGGGGAAATGGATGCACTACAAGATCGTGCCGCCGGAGGACAACGGCGCGGCCCAGATTCTTCGCGAAACTCTCACTGCTTTGAGAGATGAAAGGGAGATGCAAGCCGATCGTTCAAGACTCGATCGGGTTTGCTGTGAGCCGAAGAAGATCGGTGGGCTGGATGGAGCCCCCCTCCCCGCACTCTTCCTCAGCAGTAAACTAGTGAGGTAGCTTGTGTTACAACAAGTGGCCCCGTAGCTCAGATGGATAGAGCAGCAGTTTCCTAAA
>JASHQH010000149.1 GCA_030037635.1 Acidobacteriaceae bacterium | reverse complement strand
CTGGAGCTGCTCGACCGCTACCAGCACATCGACTTGAGCGACAAAAGCCAGTGGGCCAACACCAGCTTCGCCTTCACGCGCCAGCTTTACAACATGCTGCAACTGTCGCGCACCATCACGCTGGGCGCCATTTTGCGTGACGAGTCGCGCGGCGCTCATTACAAACCCGAGTTTCCCGACCGCAACGACGAGCGCTTTTTGAAGACCACCAAGGCCAGCTTTACCGGCTGCGAGCAGGGGCCGCGCTTCGAGTGGGAGGAGGTTGACACGCAGTTCATCAAGCCGCGCCCGCGCAGGTACGACGCGGCGAAGTGAAATTGGCGGCGAGGCCATGCTTTGAAAGGGCACGATTTGAGCCGCGACCTTGGCATGTCATAAAAACAATGCGGCTTTAGCCGCCGGGGAGATTCAGGAAAGGCGAATGGGAGCTTTCCTCAGGGGCTGAAGCCCGGAGAATTCTTGCGGAAGCTATCGGCACGACTCAAGCCGTGCCCCTTCAAAGAAAGGCATCATGGCAGAACGCACCATCACCTTCGAAATCCGCCGCCAGGCCAGCCCCGACGCCCCCGCTGTGTGGGAGACCTTCGAACTGCCCTGGCGTCCAGGCATGAATGTCGTCTCCGCCATGATGGAGATCGCCGCCAATCCCGTCACCGCCGACGGCAAGGCCACCACTCCCATCACTTACGACTCCAATTGCCTGGAAGAAATCTGCGGATCATGCGCCATGAGGATCAACGGCCGCGCCCGCATGGCCTGCTCGGCGCTGGTCGACAATCTCGAACAGCCCATCCGCCTCGAGCCGCTCTCAAAGTTTCCGCTGGTGCGCGACCTCCAGGTCGACCGGTCGGTTCTGTTTGAAAATCTCAGGCGCGTCAAGGCCTGGGTTCCGATCGACGGCACCTACGATCTCGGCCCCGGCCCGCGGGTCTATCCGCTGCAGCAGGAAGCCAATTACCCGCTCTCCAACTGCATCTCGTGCACGTGCTGTATGGAAGTGTGCCCGCAGTTCAACGACGTCACCAACTTCGTCGGCGCGGCCACCATCGCGCAGGTCAAGCTCTTCAACAACCACCCCACCGGCAAGGTTCTGAAAGAGGACCGCCTGCGCGCCCTGGCCGGCGACGGAGGCATTCAGGAGTGCGGCTACGCGCAGAACTGCGTCAAGGCCTGCCCCAAGCTCATCCCGCTCACCAACGCCATCTCCGACATTTCGCGCGACGTGATGGCACAGAAGGTGAAGGACTGGCTCCGCGGTTGAAAGCAGCCGACCGAAACAATCTTGCGTGAGCTCAAGCCCGGCCGATGCCGAAGCGGTTGCGAATTTGCGCGCGGAAATTTTCGAAAGGCGGATAGCCGTTCATGGGCGATGCCCAGTCGGGCCGCAGCGTATCGAGCACAAAAATATCTTTGGCTGAAAATGCGTTCTGCAGGTACTCGACCGCCTGCGGTTTTTCGCCAAGCAAGGCGCAGGTGCGCGCCAGGTCGTAGCCATCGGACTGGCTGCTCGAGAATGCCTGCTCCTGGATGGCCTTCATGGCGCGAAGCATGCCCACCTTTCCACCGTTCTTCCAGCCATTCCGCGCCGCCAGGCTGAACCGGATCTCGGAGAGACTGTTGGAGATTTTCGCCAGGCGCTGGAGTTGCCCGAGATAGTCGATGTAATTGCCCCGCCCAAGATCGATGCGGGCAAGAAACTCGGGCGGACCGCGGAAGTCCGGCTCCGCGATTTCGAGTTCGTGCAATTTCTGAGCCGCCTGCGCATCGCCGGCAGAGTAGCGAATCCAGGCCTGGTCGGCGAGGATGGAGCGCGACCCCGGATCGAGCTGTTGCGCTGTGTCAATTTCATTGCGCGCTTCGGTCTCGCGAAGCACAGAGTTCAAGGCGGTGGCGTACCAGTGATGAGCCTCGGCGTCATTGGGAGCGAGCCGAATCGCCACCTGAAATTCGTGAAGGGCCCCGGGAATGTCAGTCTGTGACCAGAAAAGCCCGAAGGCCAGAGCCCGATGCGCGATGGAAAGCCGTGGATCGAGCGAGACCGCCTTGTGGGCCGCCGCAATGGCGCGGCTGAAAGCCTCTTGCTGAGGCATCGAGGAGTACTCAGGCATCAGGTCGTAGCTGGCGGCCAGGCCGGCATAGGCCTGCGCGTAGTTGGAATCGGCAACGATGGCTTGCGTATAGGCATCGACCGCGTCACGCAGGCCGCCCTCAGTTCGGTGCTCCCAGTAGTACTGACCTTTCAGATAGAGCGCCTGCGCCTCGGGATTCTCGGGCCGCGATCTGACGTCGCCGGGCACGCGATCAGCGCCTGGCTGGCGCGCGGCCGCATTGGCGCCGTGATGCGCCCTTACTGCGGTCACTGCAGCCAGAGCCGCCAGCACGGCCGCGGCCGCAGAAAGCAGCGCCAGCACACCACCACGCAAGCGCCAGTGCGTCTGCGCATTCCGGGGGACCAACGGGCTTTGCCCGGCGGGCAAAATCTGAGGAACGTAGCCGCGCGCGGGAAAGACAATCCGCCATGGATCCTGGGCGCCGGGCCCCAGGTAGTAACGGGATACGAATTTACGCAGCCGGCTGATTTCAGAGCGGACCGTGGAATCGATGCGCTGGTCGAAGGACTCGGGTTTTCGAAAAACTTCGAGAGCTATGGCGTACTCGGAAAGGGATTTGCCCTGGCCCGAAAGCGATTTGTCGACCAGGTAGCGCAGCAGTTCGTTGCGGCGCGGCGATGTCTGGAACTGCGGGGAGTTGAGGAGGGCGGCAAAATAGTCTGCGAATGATTGCGAAGCCGGCTTCCTGGTGCGTCCCGAATCCATGCCGGCCATTAAGGGGTCCCCGAGGGTTCCAGACTAACACATTTAATTTTCAACGTTGCAACGTTGTGGTGCCTGCTCCAACTTGTGCCGGTTCCGGCCCCCGAGGATACTGCGAAGAAAGTGATCCCCCGTCCCGGCCCAAATTTCCAGCACTGCGGCGAAAGGGGAGAGAGTTGCGCCCATTGGCTGGTTCGCTCTCGGGAAAATTCAACAGACGAGGACTGACATGATGCACAGAATGCTGGCGACGTCGGCGGTGGTCTGCGTATTGATGCTTGCGGCGGGGTGCCGCACCGCGACAGGCGCAGGCGGAAGCACGGTTGTCGCCGGCGGTACGGGAACGACCGCAACCGCCGGAAACGGCGGCGTGGTGAAACCCGGCTCGGTACCCTACACGGTGCCGTTAAGCTCGCAGACGACGACGGCGACCATCACCGATCCGAGCCTGAACAACATCGTGGCGGCGACGCTGACGATTCCCGCGGGATGGAAGCTGGATGGCATCGAGATGATGAGCCCGTGCACCTTTCAGCCGTGGCCGGTGTTTCGCGCGTATTCGCCTGACGGGCTGATGCAATACCGCATCGAGCCGGTGATTGGCTGGCGGTGGCGCCCGGCTCTGAGGGCGACGAGTAACGGCGGGTGCGCCAATATCTCAGGACAGATCTCCGCGGCGAATTTCCTGGAGTACTACATGGGAACGATTCAGGGCGGAGTGCACGTGGTGGGCACCATGCCGGTGCCGGCCCAGTATCAGCAGTGGGCGCAAAACCTGGCGGCGCAGGGGAACAAGAATGCCGCCGGAGCCGCCCTGCACAGCCAGTTCACCGCAGATACGGCGGCGCTTCGGATTGAAGTGGTGAACGGAACATTCGTGGTGGAAGAGCGGCTGCGCGCGGCAGTGGAGTGCTCGTTGCAGACCAATGACGGGGCTATGAACGGAGGCACGTGCTGGGCGCGCGTGGATGAACTGACCGCGCCCCTGGGAAAGCTGGATCCGCTGGTGCAGCTGGTCGACAGCGACAATCTGCCGCACGGGGTCAATACGCAGCAATGGGTACAGGCGGCGATGGCGCGGCAGCAGAAGCAGGACGCGGCGGCGTTGGCCGCGCTGACGGCGCAGGAGAGCCAGGAGAGCCAGGCGCTCTATCAGCAG
Source organism: Acidobacteriaceae bacterium (assembly GCA_030037635.1). Classification (GTDB taxonomy): domain Bacteria; phylum Acidobacteriota; class Terriglobia; order Terriglobales; family Acidobacteriaceae; genus Telmatobacter. Next base: position 9,956 of record JASHQH010000149.1, on the reverse strand, counting down.
TTCCAGCAGACCATGCAGCGGATGCAGCAGGAACATCAGCAATTCATGCAACAGCAGGAGTCGCAGTTCGAAAGCGCCATGAACGCTGCCTATTCGTCGATGAATGCGCAAACCACTTCGGCGTCCGACTGGGTGGATTACGCTCTCGATCAGCAGACCGTGATGGGTCCCAACGGGACGCCGATGAAGGTACAAACCGGCTCCCAGGTCTGGACCAACGGGTCGCAGTGGTATCAGACGACCGATCCCAATGCGAACCCGAATGGCGTGCTCGGCGGCACCTGGACAAAGGCGCCACTGACCCACGGGAACGGGGAGCCGATGTAAGCCAACTTCGTCAGACGAGGAATAAACGGGATGAAACTCACAGCGATTTTGACACTCTTGCCGGCGTTAGTTTTAACCGCCGGATGCCATACCGCAAGCGGCGTAACTGCGGCTACAGGTCCAGGCGCATCGAGCGCATCCAGCAACTCCGGCGAGGCGGGCGGAGCGAGCTATGTGAAAGGCGCGCCCTTGTCGAATCAGACGACAACGGCGGCGATCGACGACCCGGCAATGAACAACGAGCTGGCCGTGAATATGACCATCCCGGCGGGGTGGAAGCTGCAGGGCATCATGCAGGGCAATCCCTGCGCGATGAATGGCTTTCCATGGGCGGTTTATCGAGCTTACTCCGCGGACGGTCTGATGCAGGTGGTTTCGGAGCCTCTCTTCGGCTGGACCTGGATAACGACGAATCCTGCGGCCAAACCCGGTCCGGGCTGCGCCAGCATCAACCAGCAAATCTCCGCAGCCAACTTCATCCAGTACTATGTCGGCTCACTGCAGGAGGGAGTGCACATTGTGGGCCCCATGGCGGTCCCTGCGGTCATCCAGCAGCAGACCCAGCAATCTGTGACTGCAGGGAACCAGGCCATCCAGAAGCTCAAGGCCCAGAGCCCGAATTTCGATAAAACCGTAAGCGGCGATACCGCGGCGTTGCGGATCGAGACGGTGGATGGCGCCTACATCGTGGAAGAGCGTATCGCGGCGGGCGTGGTTTGCACCATCAATAACAAATCGCTGGCGGGGTTTGCAGCGAACTCGTGCTGGGCGCAAATGATGGTGTGGACGGCGCCCGAGGGTCAGTTGGACGCGCTGCTGCAGAATGTAGACAACAGCGGCCTTCCGAAAGGCACGGCCGATCCGCAGTGGGCGCAAAAGTGGATGCAGCAGAATCAGGCCAATACCGCGCAGCAGATGAAGGCGTTTCAGGCTCAGGCCGCCAAGAACACTCAGAGACTTTACAACCAGTTTATTCAAAGCATGCAGGCGCAGGAGCGGGAGTATCAGCAGTTCACCGCGCAACAGCAGTCGCGGTTCAATAGCGAGATGAATTATCTCAACGGCCAAATGAACGCGCAGTCGGCCATGGCTTCTGACTGGGTGGATTATGCGCTTGACCAGCAGACAGTCGTTGGCCCCAACGGAGTTCCGACCAACGTGTCAAGCAGCTATACGCAAACCTGGACCAACGGGACGCAGTGGTACCAGACGAACGATCCGAATGCCAACCCCAATGGCGTGCTGGCGGGCAACTGGAGCCTGGCCACGCCGACACATGGGAATGGAACGCCTAAATAGCTGAGCAATTGACCGCGAAGGTGAAGGCTTAATTTGCAAAGGCTGCCGATTTCTGCGGGCTGAACACGAATGAAAGCGATCGGAAACCTGCCCTGGGGTAGAGAGGAGAAAACCAAACCATGATATGGATCTTCTTCGTTCTTTTGCAGGGAGTGATTATCTGGTCGGGCATCAGGAGGGAACAGCAGGCCGGCCTCTGGAGCTGGTCCAAGTTCGCCTTCACGCTGGGCTTCGCTGCTCTTGAGTGCCTCATCGTCACCGGCCCAATCGCGCTCTTCAATTTAAACAGCCCCCATTTCCTGCCGGTTTACATTGGCGCATGGGTTGTGGCGGCGGGTAATTTTGCGTGGTTCCTCATCGTCTGCCGGCGCTGGAAGTTGAAAGACGGAAGAACGTCGCTGCAGGCAGAGCGGGATTTGGCAGGCAGAAAGTAGGGAACCTGAATGGCGTGCTCGGCGGCGCCTGGACAAAGGCGCCGTTGACCCACGGGAACGGGGAGCCGACGTAAGCGGCGAGCCGGGCGGGCGGCATGCGCGAGCAGCGTCGGGGGGCGCTGCGAGTGCACGCCGCTCGCGCAAGTCTTGCTGACTCTAATTCGGCACTTTGCCCCGAGCCTCAATGCACCGCAATATCGCCCGAGCCGGTTTCGACCCGGACCTCGGTGCCGCCGCCGTTGATCTTGCCAACGATATGGTGCTTGTTCTCCATCGTCCCCTGCGTCACCATCTCGTGATCGGTGTGGATCTCGCCCGAGCCGACTGAAGCGTCGAGCGTGATGGGCGCGTTGCCGGCCCAAAGCTCGATCGATCCCGAGCCCGACCGCAGCTTCCACGGCGAAGAGGGCGTGCCGCTGGCCTTGATATCGCCCGAGCCGGTCATCGCGTCGAGGCCGCCTTGCACATCCTTGATTTCCATATTCCCTGAGCCGGTCTGCGCCTTTCCGTCACCGCTGCCCGTCTGCTCAAGGTGAATGTCGCCGGAGCCGGTCATCACCGCGAACATGCCTTGAAGGCCGGTGGCGTTGATGTTGCCTGATCCCGTGTTGAGCTTGGTTTCATTGCCCACGCCCTCGTCCACAATGTTGCCGGACCCTGTGGCCGCCTTCAGCGCAGTGTCGGCCGGCGCTTCAATCTCGTAGCTGATGCTGATATTGTGCCAGTGCTCATTGCCGTGCTCGCCCACGCGAATGGTATTGCCATCCTGCTCGATGGGCGGATTGGCGATGATCTGCTGCACTTCATCCGCACTGGCACCGCTGCCGGCGTGGACAATCCCGTGAATCTTTACCTGGCCGGCGGCGCCGCGGGTGAGATGAATGTTGCCCGAGCCCGTGCCCACGGTGAGATCGGCTTTGCCGCTCACCGTCAGCGTGCGGTCGAAGGTCTGCTCCTGAGGCGCGGCCTGCTCCACCATCGCCAGCCTGGCTCGCAACTGGGCAATGTCTGCCTGGATCTCGGGCGCTGCTGCTTGCATCTCCGCCTGCTTCACTTGCAACTCGGCCTGCACCTCGGCGATTTTCGCCTCGGCATCGGGCGTTTCTGCCTCCATCGTCTTGAGATTTTCCTGGAGTTCGGCAATGCGCGCCTCAAGCGCGGGCGCTCCCGCCTTTACCTGCGCCAGCCTTGCCTGCAACTCGGCAATGCGGGCGTCGAGTTCGGGCGCTGTATCCGCTTCAGCGGCCTGCGCCACCATTCCGCGGCCCAGGCCCACCCCGTGGCCCATCCCCGTCGAGAAGGAGTAGCCGGAGTTCATGGCGTAAAGCTCCCCGCCTGAACCGTAGGCAGAACGATATCCGGAGCTGTTGCTCGCTCCCGGGGGCGGGGGCGGAGCGGGAGTTGCCGGTACGTCCACCTGCTTCGCCGGCACATCGACGTGCACCGCGGGAACGTCAATATGTTGGGCCGGAACGTCGACCTTCACGGCGGGAACATCGATATGCTGCGCCGGAACGTCCACGTGTACGGCGGGCACGTCAAAGTGCTGCTCCGGAACATCGACGTGGATTGCAGGGACGTCAATATGATTCCCGGGCAGGTCGAGGTGAATGGCCGGGATGTCGACGTGTACGGCTGGGACGTCGACGTGCACCCCAGAAGCGGCGGGCGCGGCGGCCGGCGCAGCCTGAGGTGCCGGTGCTGATGCGGCGGCCGGCGCAGCTTCAGATGGAGCGGCGGGATTCGATTTGCCGGCAGTGGGCGCCTGCGGAATCTGCGCCGATGAAGCCGATGGCGGGGAAGCCTGGCCGGCTCCGGCTGCCTGAACACGAACCATCGCCGTAGACGCGAGAAGCACGGCCGGAACCAGCAGGAGGACGAGCAATCCCCGCCGTTTGCCGCCTGCAAACGCGTGCCTGAATTTCGCTTCGTTCATGAGCTGTTCAATGCGATGCGACAGATTGCTTCTGCGTGCCATGGCGACTCCTGTCAGGGTTGGGCGCGGCAGGGCCGCGAATTCTAGCAGAATTTGCGCATAGGACGAGCAGCTTGCCGCAGCGTCGCTTCCCGCGCGATCGCTGATGGCCTCGCCCAGTTCGGTGAGCTTGCGTTTCAACCACCAGCCCAGAGGGCTGAACCAGAAGATTGCGGCGTAGAGACCCGCCAGAGCCTGGAGGTAAAAATCTCCCTGGCGAATGTGGGAGCGCTCGTGTGCCAACACGGCGCGCAGCTTGTTTTCGTCCCAGTTTTCGTAGTCGGCAGGGAGCAGCACGCCTGACCCGACGTTGATGGGAGCGGCAATCCGCCGGCTGCTCCGCAATCCCTTGCTCGAGCTGAGGTCGAGCCCGTCCATTTTGCCGATCGGCGCCGCCTGCAACCACAGCCACATCGCAACGCCCAGGCCCCAAAGCAGCCTGACAAGAAGCACCGCGCACATGGCGAAATACAAAATCTCGCCTGCGGCCGCCAGCAAGTGCGGGGTCAGAACCGACGGTTGCGCCTGGAGCGTCGCGCTCCGTTGCTCGCTTGGCCCTCCGCTCCATGCTTTCTGGTTCACTTGTTCCCTTGCGCCTTCGGCCGCGCTGGTCTCCAGAGCCGCAGCGCCGAGCTGCCTTGCTCGCTCGCTGCCAATCTGGCTGTGAAAGGGCGCGGCGTTGGCCGGGCCGGAAAATGTACCCGGACGAGGGCCTTTCGCGCTTGAGGAAAGCCGTTTCAGAGAGTCTGCGGAGGCGGAGCGGGGCAGGGAACCCAAATCCTTCGCAGTGGTTGCCGCCAGCGGAGCTACCGAGGCCGCACGCGGCTCCGGCGCCGTGGCTTGCTGCGCATGCCAACCCGGCAGCGTGACTGAGACCGGCGCGGGCAGCCAATGCCAGCGCATCACCAGCGGCATGGCCATCGCGGCCGCCAGCACCATTCCCCACGCCGCCTTCTGGGCCGGCACGTTGCGCACGCGCAGCAGACGCAACCCGCACCACACCGCCAACGCGCCCAGAGCTGCTCGCAACGCCGCTTCAACCACAAGGAAGATCAAGCCCGAGCTCATCTTTTCCCCTCCTTTGCGCGCGATGGCGCACCTTTCTGGGCTGCCGCGATGCGCTCCGCCAGGCGCTGCAATTCCTGGCGGCCCAGGACCTCCGAGTCCACCATGCCCACCAGCAGCGCTTCCACTGAGCCCTCGCAAAACCAATCCACGATGCGTTTGACGGCGCGGCTCGCCACGCGCTGCCGCGACTCGGCCGGCCGGTAGACAAAAGTGCGTTCATCAAGCGAGTGTGCCAGGTAGCCTTTTTCCTCGAGGCGGCGCAGAACCGTGCGGATGGTCGAGTCCTTGAGCGGCCTGCCGAGATCCTCGCGCACCTGCTCGGCGGTCAGCGTGCCTTTGCGCCACACAATCAGCAGAATGCTGCGTTCCAGCTCGCCCAATTCCGCCGGATCGTGATCGCGTTGTGTGTTACGTGTCATAATGTTACTCACGGTAACACACAAGATCGGCAGCCTGTCAAGGCTCTTTCACAGAAATTTCAAATCAGCATGGGCATGGCATCGCGGTATCCCAGGTCTTAAAGATTGAGATCCGGGGCACCCCAAGCCGACCAGTCGACCCGCTGCCTTTGCCGCCCCCAAAGATTTCCACAATCTCGTTCGCGTCTGGCCAGGCGCGCAACTGCCGCTGCTCGAGGGCCTTGCAAGAGCGCCGGACATGAACTCGCTCGACCGGATATTGCTTGCTAGGAATCACCCCAGTTGTTTTTTCCCCTCTTTAAGCAGAAACTATGTCTACCGCGGCTTCCCTAAAATACCCCATGTTGCGCGCACCGAGCGAAGCGCCACGACCTTCGCCGGGTGTCTCGGGGGCGGCCCACACCGCCGGAGAGTCAACATGGCCTCGCCAATACGCTTTGCCCATCGCTCGAATCCCAACGGAACTACAGACTCCATCTGCAAGCAGTGCTTCCTGACCATCGGCACTGCGTCGCAGAAGGCTGATCTCGGCGCCGCCGAGGAAGCCCACAAATGCGAGCCCTGGCGGCTGGAATCCTTGAAGAGACCGGTGCAAAGGGCCGCAGAAGGGGAGGGATGGACCAGGCTACTGCGCAAATTTCAGTAGGGAACAGGCGCGCAGCAAAACGCCGCGTGCTTTCCAAGCCTAAGCCTCACTCCAGCGATTCCTGGGCGCCGGCTCGCGGCTATTGCCAGCTAGCCATCTTTGCTGTTGCCATTGCCGCTTGTGTCCGTCAGTGTGCGCGCTCTTATTGCGCGGCTATGGGCGGGCCGATTGGATCTCATCGACGATGCGGGTAAGGTGATAGACCTTGCTCAACCCTTCGAGCAGGGCGCGGCTGTCAACAGCGACGGCACGGTTTTTGACAGCGTCATAGCCGTAGTCGCCGCCGATGGAATAAATGTTTCCATCAAAGATGAGGCCTACGATGTCGCCATTCTTGTTGATGAGCGGACTGCCGGAGTTGCCGCCGATAATGTCGTTGGTGGTGCAGAGGTTCATGGGGGTGGATAAGTTGAGGCTGTCCTTGGCGCCGATCCAGCTGGCGGGCAGTTTGAAAGGCGGCGCGCCTGTAGCGCGCTGGAACAGGCCTGCAATCGTGGTGTAGGGCGACACGAGCTGGCCGCGCGCGTCGCTAAAGCCCTTCACTGAACCATAGCTGAGGCGCAGGGTGAAGGTCGCGTCAGGGTAAACGCTGGTGCCATAGATGGCGAATCGCGCATTGGCGATGCGTTGGGCGGCGGCGCGCGTGGGCGCGTCGATCTGAGCCTCAGACTGCTTGACGAAACCGAGCAGTTCAGGCTCAATGCCGCGGGCGAAGACAATCAGGGGATCGGTTGAGGCCTGAATTGCGGATTCGCCGCCATTGTAAAGCTGCTCACGAACCCCCGCTTCGTCAAGATGCGTACCGCTCACCAGCCGATCGGCGAGCTGTTCAGGCGATTCCTTGCCCAACATCTTCACCACCAGCGGATCTTCAACTCCGAGCTGGCGGCGCGCCTCAGACAAGATCCAGCGCAATTGCATGGTTTCGAGGTCTTTAAAAACCGGCACGGGCGCGGCCAGGTCGCGCTGAATCGCGGCCAGCGCCTGATCGGTGTAGGCGGGCAGGCGCTGATCATTGGGCAGAATGCGCTGATCAGCCGAACGGACCAGGGTAACGGCCACCCCAAGCAAGTCTGAGTAGCGGAACATGCCGGTGGCAAAGGTCTCATCGAAATCCTTGGCGCGGGTCTTTTGGATTTGAGCGATCTCGTTCCAGGCAGAGCGATCGTCGGCGAGCTTGGGATCGGCGTCCACGGCGCTACGCAGGTGCTGCTCTTCCTGGATCTTGGTATTAAAGAAATCGGGATCGAGAAGCGCCTGCTCGCGCCCGAAGAGGACCTTATAGGTGTTCTCGTCGAAGAACAGGGCTTCGTCGCCTTCGCGGGCGCGATCCGGGTTCTCCGTAATAAAGCGCTCAAGAAGGCCGCGCCGCTCGGAAATGGCGGGAATCAGGCTGGGCAGGGCGGTGTCGCGTTCAAACCCCAGCTGCGCTGTCGTGAGCTGCCGGCTGGTGCCTCCGGGATTGCCTGAAACGAAAACCAGCTCGCCGCTTTGCGACCCGTTGGCGCTCCATTTCAAGTAATCGGGGCTCGAGATCGGATGACCGTCCTCATAGACGCGCACCAGTCCGATGTCGAAATCGAAGCGAGGAAAATTGAAGTTGTCGGGGTCGCCGCCGAATTGCGCCACCGACATTTCGGGCGCAAAGACAAGGCGCACGTCGGTGTACTTCCTGTAGCGGTAAAGATCGTAGATCCCGCCCTCGTAGAGCGAGACGACCTGGCAGAGAGTAGCCGGATCGGAGCCGCAGCTTTTTTCGAGCTCAGCCTCTTTTGCGTGCAGCGCTGCCACGGCAGGGGCTCCCGTTTTTCCGGCGATGGCCCCCTGGACTTCAGCGGTGACGTCGCTGATCTTGATGAGCTGATCGAGCTCGAAGACGGGACATTTCCGTTCTTCGGCAGGGGTCTGGGCGATGAAACCGTCCTGAACAAAATTCTGCCCCGCCGTGGAGAGTTGCTGCACGCACTCCAGCACACAGTGGTGGTTGGTCATCACCAGTCCGTGCGGAGAAATGAACGAGGCGGAACATCCCTCTGCAACCCGCAAAGAAGACAGGCGTACGTGATCGAGCCACTGCTGGGTGGGCGCGAAGCTGTACCTGGATGCTACCGTCTGAGACGGAAAATGGTTGAAGGTCCACATGCCTTCCTCAGCAAGCAGGAGCAACGGCGAGGCAAGGCACACGATCAGCGCGATTTGTACGAGCGTAGAGAGCTTGGTTCGAAAATTCTGCTTCATAATCCTCTAGGGCGCCCCCGATGAGCAGGGCATTCAGTCGATTGAGAATTTTACAACCTGGACCTCGCCCTGGTTCGCCGCGCCCGCGCACCGAAGGGCAGCCAATCGCCAAGCAGCAATCGCCGGCGGGTTTCCGCGCCCTGCTGCCTCTACGCGCGCGCGGCTGCGGCTTGCATCTCCTCTGCAGCCAGGCTCGGGTCGTCGGGGATGAAGATCTGGAACACCGACCCGGAGCCCGTGCGCTCCGATGCGGAGCCGGGCTCGGAATTTGCAGCAGCGGGACGGCTGCGCACGTGGGCCCGGCCGTGATGTTTGAGGATGATTTCGTGGCTCACCCACAGTCCCAATCCCGTGCCCGTCACTTCCTTGGTGGTGAAGAAAGCCTCGAAGATATGCTCGCGCACCTCCGGTTCCATGCCGCTGCCGGTGTCGGCAATCGCGAACCGGATCCCGGTTTGCGCGGGATTTTTCCAGTCGCGCGAGCGGCGGGCGCGGACCAGCAGCCGCCCGCCCTGGCCGCTGGCGTCGATGGCGTTGCCCACGAGATTGGCGATCACTTGCCGGATCTCGCCGGCAAAACAGAACAAGGATGCTTCCGCCTGGTAGTTCCGCTCCACATGGATATCGAGCGAATTGAGGCGGCCCTGATAGAGGCTGAGCACGGAATCGAGCAAATCTTCGAGGGTGGCGCGCGCGGGTTGCGTTGGCTGCCGGTAAAAACGCAGTGTCTGTTGCGTGATTTCGGCGATGCGGTGCACTTCGTACTCCGCCATGCCCACATATTGCCTGGCCGCCTCAGGAAGGTCAGTGAAATTGCGGAGCAGGAAGAGCAGATTGGTGATGGCCTCGAGCGGGTTGTTGATCTCGTGCGCAATCGAAGCCGCCAGGCGCCCGGTCACGGCCAGCTTTTCGGTGCGCCGCAGCGCCTCCTCGCTGCGCTTGCGGTCGCTGGCGTCCAGGGCAATGATTCCCACCCACCGCACCTGACCCATTCCTGTGCGCACCGGGTAGGCGCTGATGAGCCAGCTCCACGGGCGGCCCAGCTTGCCGCCCTCGCCATTTAACTCCAGGTTGCGCACCGGCTCGCCGCTCGAAAAAACATGTTGCACCGCGGGCTCAATCTCGCCGGCCGCGGGCTTTGACAGCAAGTCGCGCAGCGTGCGTCCCAGGTGGCGGCTGATGGCCGTCCCCGTCAGGTCGGCAAAGATCTGGTTGACACGCACAAAGCGCTCATTCGCGTCGACGAAAGCCAGGCCGATGGGAGCGTTGGCCAGCATCGAGTCCAGCAGCGAGAGGGTGTCGTTGAGTCCGGCTCGCTGCTCGGCAAGCGAGCCCACCATGCGATTGAAGGCCTCGATCAGATCGCCAATCTCGTTGTGCACGACCACGGGCAAGGGGAAATTCGCCGTGCCCTCCGGCGAATTCATCAGCTCGCGCGTTCCACGATGCAGTGTTGCCAGCGGCCGTGCGATGGAGCGCGCCATCAGAAGCACCAGCAGCACCGAGGCCAGCACCCAAATGATGCCGAAGGCCAGCGTATCGCCCAGGAT
>JASHQH010000148.1 GCA_030037635.1 Acidobacteriaceae bacterium | reverse complement strand
CATGCCGCCAGCGCCCTTCTCAGCTATAGTGTTTCCACAGCGTGATCATGAAATTGGGGGCCTTGATGCCTTCTCGCCTTCGTTCATCGTTGTCTGTCCTCTCCCTTTTCGTCGCCGGTTCTCTTGGCCTCCTCTGTGCCCAGCGTCAGCCCAACGCCAATGCGATTTACCAACAATTGCGCGGCCTTTTGCCGGGTGGCGAAGTCGTCACGGTGAGCAACTTAGTGCTCAAACGCGATGCCGCCATCTTTACCTTCGGCAGCGGCAGCTTCGCCTTCTACGGCCAGGTCAACGGCAAAGTCACGGGCGCGGTGTTTCGCGGCCAGGGCCACCTGCACATCACGCCTCCCACGGCCGAGGAGCGGCACAATCTATCCATCTTTACCCATACTGAAGAATTCGATGAAGACTTCGACGAGGTGGTGTTGCGGTTTACCGATTCCACCGCCGGCGAGTTGCATGCGGCCTCAACCGGAGCCGGCCAGCCCGACACCGGCTTCGCCAAAGCCGCGCAGGAGTTGCAAACCTTCCTGCGCCATCACTCCGAAGGTTCGGTGACGAGCCAGGGCGGCACCTTCTACTTCAGAAGGCTCTACGGAAATCTCGACCTGCGTCTGCTCCAGGACGTCCTCAGTCCGGCTCCCGGCCAATATTTCTTTGCCGCCATTCACTCCAACAAGAATCCCCGCCTCTTCTTCATCCTCGACCCCAACGGCATCGACGAGGTTGCGCCAGAAGAAGTCGCACTGCTGCGCTGGGACAATATGGAGGACACCGAAACCATTCCCCTCGCCTTCCACTGCACCGCGGAGTACCTGAATGGCACCGCCAGCGGCAATGAGCAAAACGAAGCCTGCAAGATTCTGCACGAGGACCTCGACGTGTCCATCGAGCGCAACGGATTCCTTACCACCCTCGCCACCGTTGAGGTGCGCGCCGAGCAGGATGGCGTTGCCGTGGTCCCGCTCGATCTCTATCCCACCCTGCGCGTCAGCCAGGTCACCACGGGCGTGGGAGACGCCCTGGATTGGGTACAGGAAAGCAAGGATCTCGATCCCGATTTCGGCGTCATCCTGCCCGCGCCGCTCAAAAAAGGCGAAACCGCCACCGTCAAGATCGCCTATGGAGGCAAAGACGTGGTCCTGAACGAGGGCAACAACAACTACTATCCCGTGGCCCGCGAAGACTGGTATCCCACCTCCAGCCAAGGCCTCGGCGACTACGCCACCTATCACATGATTTTCCATGTGCCCAAGGGGCTCGAGGTCATCGCCACCGGAACCAAAACCAACCAGTACGACGAAGGCAAAATCGCCATCACCGAGTGGAAGACTGAAACACCCCTGCCCGTGGTCGGATTCAGCCTGGGCGAGTTTGAGACCAGGGAAGCCAAGATCGGGACGCCTCTGGCCGGGCAACTGACCGTCGACGCCTACGCCAACAAGGAGAAGCCCGATTTCCTTACCGAAGTTCAAGGCGGACCGCTGGGCACGCTCGAAACCACCCCCATGCTCGGCGCCGAGCTCAGCCAGGGCCAGGCCGCCGCGCAAATCTACACCACTTATTTCGGCCCGCTGCCCTTCCCGCACATTGCCCTCACCCAGCAAACCGCGTGTAACTACGGCCAAAGCTGGCCCATGCTTGTCTATTTACCCATCTGCGGATTCTTCGACTCCACACAGCGCCATTTTCTCGGCCTCAGCGATTTCACCGCTAAGACCTACTGGGATGTGGTCACCCCGCACGAAGTGGCGCATCAATGGTGGGGACAAACCGTCGGCTTCCGCGGCTACCGCGATCAGTGGATGAGCGAAGGTTTCGCCAACGCTTCAGCGTCCATCTTTCTCCTCGCTACGCGGCCCAAGCCCGACGACTTTCTCGAATTCTGGAAAGAAGAGCAGCGCATGCTCACCGAGAAAAACGCCTTCGGCTTCCGCCCCATCGATGTCGGCCCCGTGACTATGGGCATCCGCCTCAGCTCGCCCAAAACCGGTTGGGACGTCTACGAAAGCCTCGTCTATCCCAAGGGCGCTTTCATCCTCCACATGATCCGCATGATGATGTGGTCACCCAAGGACGGCGACGCGCGCTTTATCGAGATGATGCACGACTTTGTCGCCACCTATCGCCTCAAGGCCGCCACCACTGAGGACTTCAAGGCCATGGTCGACAAGCACATGGCGCCGGGCATGGACCTGGAGGGCACCCACACCATGGACTGGTTCTTCCGCGAATACGTCTATGGGACCGATCTGCCCACCTATCACTTCGAGAGCGATTTCGCACCCAACGGCGACGGCTGGAAGCTCCACTTCAAGATCACTCAGTCGGGAGTGGATGCCCGGTTCGCCAACCTCGTTCCGTTCTATCTTGAGCTCGCCGACGGCAGAATCCTCCGCGTGGGCCAGATGGTCCTTCACGGACCGACGTCCATCGAAAAGACCATCCCTTTGCCCAAGCTCCCCGCGCCGCTCAAGAAAGTCATGATCAATTACAACTACGACGTACTGTGCCTGGAGAATTAAGGTCGCCCCATCCTTGCGCGCTCTTTGCCGCAGGGGTGTCCGCACCAGCCCGGCAAGGATCAGCCGTCGCCCCATCCTTGCCGCGCTCTTTACTGCGAGGGTGGGATCGCAAACTTTACGATTGCGCAACTTCGCGTGTGCTGGTGGTGCGATCGCTCTGAACCGGCGGATGATTCTCGGCGAGGACCTCGTTCAGTACCCCCTCGATCACATCGACGGCGTCGCGCACCGGCTCCGTCGCCTCCCGGCTGGCGGCGAACGTGACGCATTCGATCGCCTGCAGCGAATTGCGGATGCGGTCCGTCATCCACTTGATAGTCTCAAACCGCCGCAGCATTTCGAGTTTGCGCCGCCGCACCACAAATTGCCAGCGGAAAGCAATCCCAAACGTCAGCACCCCCGACAGCGTGCTCCCCACCACCCGCAACGGGCCGTGGTCGTGCAGCCAGTCGTTGTAGATGAGCCACTGAAAGAAGATGGCGAGGGCAAACACAGTCAAGCCCGCCAAAAGCGAGGTCAGCCAGATCGTAAAGTCAGACACAATCTGACGCGAAAGCGGAGTTTCAATCTTGGGATGCATTTAATCGCAGCAGTAGGAACCCAGAGTCTATAAACCCAAACTAGCACATTCTTGTTGCTCACCGTTTCACAGTTTCCTCGCGGCGCGCGCCATCTTGCCCCTAGCCGGCTGGGTTAAAAGGGGTTGAGCGGCCTCTCGCTCCCTCGGTCCCTGTTGCCTGTTCCGCTGCCTCTGTCAAGCCCTCGATCTTTCAACTCCTTTTCCATCAATCACCTGCATTTGCAGGCAAATTGCGCGCTTCTGCCTACTCTAAGAACATTGGCCCAGCTACCGGCTGGGTTCTGGGAGGCTTCATATGTTTTCAACGACTGTCATGAGCGGAGAATCCGCGGCACCGGGCGACGCCTGTCCCCGCAGCGCCGCAACACGTCTGCGCGACAACATCAACACCATGCTGATTCAGCGATGCGACCAGCTTGCGCGCTCGCTGGCCAACAAGCACGGCAAAGGCACCGGGCCTGAAGCGCGTCTGCTGGCCCAACTCACCGGCGCCGGCCCCAGGCCACGCTCCGGGTCCAACCGGCCCAGGAAGAAGCAGAAGGGCGCATCCTGGAGCTCGCTGCTGTTGCTCGAAAGGCAGAGCGAGGAGCAACAGGCCCGCGAAAGACACCCTGAGCTAAAGACCTGCGACCAGCCGGAATGCCCCTTCTGCGGCGACCCGCCGCCCATCACTCCCGACCGGCAGAGAAGAAGGCGCGGCGAGCTCTCCTGGGCACAACAACTCCGCCTCGAACGCGAGCGGGACCGCGCCGCCGAGGCCAACGACAGCGACGCGAAAGGCGGCCAGTAGAGCTGTTCCCTGTTCCCTCCTGAGCGAAGCGGGTCGCGCTATGCGCGGCCCGCGAAGCCCAAGGACCCGGATCTGCTTTTCCGCGGGCCGCCTCGCCCTTTTCCCCGCATTAATCGTCGTCGTCATCGTCATCGTCGTCGTCGTAGTCGTCGTCGTCATCGAGCTGGCCGCTCTTGCGCAAGATGTGGACGGTGCGGAGGAACTGGTCGCAGGTGTCGAAGTGCGCGCAGCCTTCGCAGTTGTCGAGTCCATTGCAGACGTGGGCTTGGGGCGCAAGCTCGTCGCGGTCTTCCTTGGTGAAGGACCGGACGGTTTCATCGGGGTCGTAGTCAGGGCTGGGCGGAATGGTCTGCAGAGCGATTTTGAGGCCCCAGAGGAGCTGAGAGGATTTCTGGCTGTCGATGCGGCCGGAGACGAGCGCCTCGGAGATGCGCGCGATGGAGAGCTGAATCGCGGCCATGTCTTCAGGGAGTGGGAGGCAGAGGTCGTCGGTAGGGCCGATTTTGGTGGCAGAGTGCAGTCCGGCGTGGAAGTAGCAGAAGGCGTGCCCGGTCATGGCAGGCGATTTGCAGCGCAATCCATTCGGTTTGATATGCCGACACGCTATATACATCGATACCCCCCCCCGGGGGGGATCCCCCCCCTTTTTTGGTGTTAAGTGACTTGTCTTGAGCAACTTGTACCCCTGATGGCCAGCGCCAAGCCGCTGAAAACAGGCGGGTTGGGAGCCAATATCGTCATTCAAAACGACTTGGTGAACAGGTCGCAGTTCAATTGTGCGCAGTCCGGAGGGTAAAGAAGCGGGCGGCCCGGAGAAAGCCGGTCGCCAACGGCAATCTCTGAACGGCAGTTTTTCGCTGCCGCGCCCCGCACAGGCCGCCCATCCTGAGGTCTTTTTTTGATCTTGTTTCCAGTCTAGGGATTTGCGGGAAATAATCTGCAAAGTTTGAGGAATTTTTATTTGCTTTGGAATGAGGG
>JASHQH010000147.1 GCA_030037635.1 Acidobacteriaceae bacterium | reverse complement strand
TCACGCCCAGCGCGAATTCGAGATCGGCTACCTTTTTCAGACTGTTCGGCGAGAACGACCACGCCGGACCGCGCGAGGTCATCGACTCCGCGCCAACGATGTTCTGTCCGTAGATGTGCGCCACGGACGCCGCGCCGCGCAGGTCGGCAAAGTAATCGATGTCCGGCCCTGGTTGCCCGGCCCACGTCCACATCGCTCCCATGGGCACATCGGTCTTGCTGCGCATCTCCATGTCGTCGCCGAGCGACGGGCGATGATATTCAAGCGCCTCGCCGTAGTACTTCATTCCATGAGAGTGCAGGTCGTCAGAGATTTCACCGTAGTGATTCTCGGCCATCAACTGGCCGATGGTTTGGCGAAAGTCCCAGAGAAAGCGGTCGGTGTCCGCGGTGCTCTTGATGTACATCCCGGTGAGCGCCGGAAGCCAGGGCCGCGGATCGTAGCCGCGGCGCCGCTGAAATTCTTCGAGGATATGATCGGTCCAGTTCTGCGGGCCGACCTCAATGCTGTCGGTGAGCAGCCACGAAATGCCGTTGGCGCCTATCATTCCGGGGCCAACGGTGCCGGCGTACATCTTGAGATAGCCCTCGACGTAATTTTTGACGTAGCCGCGATTGAGCTTGTCGACCTCGAGGCCGGTGGCTTCGGCCGGCGCCGGGCCGTTTTCGTGGCCGGTGAGCGAAGAGCCAATGCGCAGGATGCGCCACAATCCGGGAGGCGGCGTCCACTGGAGCGTGCCGTCGGCCTGCATTTTGCCGGTCAGGTCGATCACGTCGCCCTGCGGCACAATGAACTGGGGCGCGACTTTGGGATCGGTGATGGCGTAGAAGTCGCGCGCGTTGGCATAGCCGGCGCGTTTCTCGAATTCGTTCACGCGCGCGCCGCACCAGAGAACAAGCTCCGTAATTTTGTGATCGTGGTCAACCAGGGGCGCGGGTTGCGCCGGAAACACCACGCGGAAATAGTGCGCCGTGACGGCATCGAACGAGGCTGTGCGCTCGACGATGCTGCTGAAGGGAATGTCGGCTATCTTGCGAAAGGTCTGGCCGTCGTCACTGGCTTCGAGATACGGCGGGATCGCAGGGCTCTCGTGATCGAAGACGCTGATGGAGTCGTTGAGGCTGGCCAGCGTGACGGACTGAATCAACTGCGGGTTTCCGTAATGAGTTCCGTAATCGAACTGGACCCACGATTCGTGGCCGGGCGTGCTGGCCGGCAGATCGAGCGCGACCGTGTTCACATCGCCGTCAGACAAGGCAGGCACATCGGGTGTGCCGCCGCTGGCGGTGACAGTGGGAATGAGCTCGCTCTGGTGATGGTCGCCTTCGGGAATTCTGAAGGCAATCACGGCGACGTCGGTGTAGAACTCGGGCGGCGTGATGACCGTGCCATCGGGAGCGCGGCGTCCGGGAACCTGGAAGTTCTGAAAAGTTCCGTCAACCTGCGGAGGATGCGGGAGCTTGCAGGTGAACGGCTTGCCGCCGGGAAAATCCGTGGCCGACCACACCATCTTCTTCATGCCCTGCGATGCAGGCACCCACGGCCCTCCGGTTTCGCTCCAACCCGGCGAGCTGGCAATGGCTACTTCCATATTCATGGAGCGCGCGGTGGTGAGCGCATATTGGAAGGCCTGCTTCCACTCGGGAGTCATATAAATAAGGCGATGCGGAACCACCTGCGGGGTGTTGATGGCGCCTTCGAAGATGGTGACGCCGCCCACGCCCACGCGCTGCATCCAGTCAAGATCGAGTTTGATGCCTTCGGTGGAGATGTTGCCGTTCATCCAGTGCCACCACACACGCGGCCTGGCGCCATTGGGTGGATCGAGGAAGCCGCGGAGGAGATCGTCCTGCTGTGGCGCGGCAGAGACGGCTTGTGCGGGCGCGCCGGGCTGCGCGGCAACAGAAGACTGCGCGTGAATGGGTTCATTTGCTATCGAGACAAGGCAAAGAATAAGGCCGAGAACTGACCAACGAGCATTCATGTGGACCCGCTCCTGTTGCGTTGCAAACCCAATCTCCGTTGAAGAGCAACCCCAGGTCCTTCGCTTTCGTTCGGCCGGTTCCGGCCAAACTCCGCTCAGGATGATAGCGCGACTTTTCAACTCTTCGGCGCTACCGTGGCACGTGTCGAGCCAGTTGAGATGCCGCCATCCACCAGCAGGGTTTGTCCAGTAACGTAGCGGCTGGCCTCCGACGCCAGAAACACCACAGCTCCGTCCAAATCGTGGGGCGCGCCCGGCCGTTTCACGGGAATGCGCTCCACCAGATACTCGACCCATTCCTGATCTTCATACAGCACTTTGTTCTGGCCGGTCTTGAACCATCCCGGCGCCAGGCAGTTGACGGTGACGCCATGCTTGCCCCAATCGTCGGCGAGGCTCATGGTCAACTGGCGCACGCCGCCGCGGCTGGCTCCGTAAGGCGCGAGACCTGCGTAGCCGAAGACGCTGGTTACCGATCCGATGTTGATGATGCGCCCGTAATTGTGTGCGATCATGCCCCGCGCGACCGCCTGAGCAACAAAAAAAGTCCCGCGCAGGTTGGTATCGAGCACCAGGTTCCAGTCGTCCCACGTCACTTCGAGCGCCGGTTTGCGCACATTGCAGCCCGCGTTGTTCACCAGGATGTGAATCTGTCCGAATGCAGACTCGGCATCTGCGGCCATACGCTGAATGCTCTGCGGGTCGCGCACGTCGAGTTCCAGGGAGACGGCGCGGCGGCCAAGAGCCTTGATCTCCGCTTCGAATTTGGTGAGGGATTGGCGATTGCGGCTGGTGAGCGCCAGATCGGCGCCGGCTTTGGCGAGCGCGCGTGCAAAATACTGGCCCAGCCCGCGACTGGTCCCGGTGACAATGGCCGCTTGCCCGGTCAAATCGAACAGTGCATCGCTCATCAAGCCCTCACAGCGCCAGCGCCGCCCGGCGTCAAAATCACCTTCATCAGGTTCGGTTCGCCCGCGTGCAGCCGTTCAAACCAGCGGGGACCCTCCTCGAGCGGTGCGACTGCCGTAATCAGGGGTTGTACCTTGATCTTTCCGCTCGCAATCAGCTCGATCGCCTGCGGATACTCGCCTGCCGAAGCGCAAGAACCTTGAAGACGAATTTGCCGGGTCACGACTTTTTGCAGCGGCAGCTTGACTTCCGGCGCGATGTTGCCGATGAGCGTCACCGTCCCGCCCTTGCGCGTGCAGTCGATGGCCGCGGTCACGGTTTCGTCGCGGCCCACAGCTTCATAGGCCAGGTCAACGCCGCGGCCATGGGTCAGCTTGCGAACTTCAGCCACCAGCGCCGCGCCGGACAAGTGCAGCACCTCGCCGGCGCCGATCTGCCCGGCGAGGTTCAGTCTCGTTTGATCCACATCGGCGATGAATACCGGCTTGCATCCGGCTGCGCGCGCGGCCTGCAACGTGAGCAACCCGATCATGCCCGCGCCGATGACCAGCGCCGTTCCACGGTCTCGGGTTTCGGACAGGTGAACTGCATGTAAAGCAACCGAGGCGGCTTCGAGCATCGCGGCCTCGGCGAATGAAAGTTGATCGGGCAAGTGATAGAGAATGCGCTGGGGCAGCGCCACGTATTCGGCGAAAGCGCCGTGGCGCCGGTAGTCGCCGCACGATACGCCGATGACCTGGCGGTTTTCGCAAAGGTTGATCTCGCCGCGCGTGCAATATGCGCATGTTCCGCAATACACCGTCGAATCGAAGGTCACGCGATCGCCCTTGGTGAAACCTTGAACTTCCGGTCCCACTGCAGCAACCACTCCCGCGGCTTCGTGGCCCATCACGATGGGCGGAATGCGGCGGCCCGACGAGCCGTCGTATCCATGCACGTCGCTGCCGCAGATGCCGCAGGCCTCCACGCGCACCAGGACCTCGCCTGCGCCGGGTTGGGGTGCAGGAAGATCGGCGATTTCGAGATGGTTGTAGGCGGAGAGGAGAAGGGATTTCATAGTGGCAGCGGAGATAGCGGAGCAAGCAAAGTCAGCGGCGTCAGACGTCGCAAAGATCCACGGCGGCGCGCAAGCTGTTGAACGGATCGCGCTCGGGAATAAACTCGTGCGCTACGTAGCGTTTGAAGCCGGTATCGGCGATGGCCCGCATGACGCCATCCCATTGTACTTCCTGCGTGTCATCGAGCTCGTGACGTCCGGGCACGCCGCCGGTGTGGAAATGGGCGATATATCCGATGTTGGCGCGGATGGTCGCGATCAGGTCGCCCTCCATGATCTGCATGTGGTAGATGTCGTAGAGCAGTTTCACGTTGGGTGAGTTGACCTCAGCGATCACGCGCGCGCCCCACGCGGTGTGGTCGCACATGTAATCAGGATGGTTCACCTTGCTGTTCAGCAACTCCATGCAAATGGTGACGCCGTTGTCTTCGGCGATCTTTTTCACGCGGTTGAGGCCGGCGATGGTGTTGCGCGCACCCTCATCGTCGCTCATGCCGCGGCGATTGCCCGAAAATGTAATGACGTTGGGCACGCCCATTTTGGCGGCGATGGGAATATTGGTGCGGAAGGCAGCCTCAATGGCGGCGTGATTCTCAGTGCGGTTGAGCGCATCGGGAATCGTTCCTCCGCCTGCGTAGCCCATGGTGCAGATGAGACCGTAGCGGCGCGGAACCTCCCACTCCTCCGCGGCAAGCAGATCAACTCCTTTCATGCCGATTCCAGCTGCGAATGCGCATAACCGATCGAGCGGAATATCTTTGTAGCACCAGCGGCAGGCCGATTGATGAACGCGATTTTTGCGCGGGGGGATGGAGGATTGGCCCTCGATTCCGGCCGGCAGCGAGGCGAAGGCAGCGGCGGCGACGCTGGATTTGAGCGCGGCACGCCGAGTCAATCGGGCGGAGTTCATGGGTCTTCCTCCCGGTCTCTCAGTGTAGCCGGATTACGAGGGGAATTCAGCTTCACATTGGCGATCTATGGGGAAACTTCCACCGCACGACGAATCTTCCAAATGCAGGTCCTTCGACTCCGTTTGGCCAAAAAACGGCCAAACTTCGCTCCGGATGACCCCGCGATTTATGGTGTCGATTTTGTTGCGGAACGCTAGAACGTGAAGGCCAGGCCGGCGCGCAGGCTGCGCTGATCCTGCGCGAACAGCAGCAACGAACCGTCGCTGAGAATGTAGGGCCGGTAGCCTTCGGCCAGCAGGTTGCTCACATCGATCAGCGCCTCAAGGCCGCCCGAACCATCGCGAGCCACGTGGATGGGCTGCGCCAGGTGCACGTTGAGGAATGGCGCGGACGCATCCTGCGCGAACGGAGCCACTTCAGTGACTGCATTGTCCGATTGCCAACTATAGGTGGCTCGCCACTGCGTTCCCGTGCCGTCGAGGGTGCCGGAAAGGGCGATGGAGTAGGTTTGCGCGCGGTGGGGATGCGCCACAGCAAGCACCTGGGCCAGAGAAGCAGGCTGCGTCAACGCCGGCATGACCAGCGCATCGCCGCTTCGGTAGCTGAGCCGAACCTGGTTGCCGCCGGGCATGCGCCGCTCCAGGCTGGCCTGTACGCCGGCGTTTGAAAACGCCGGTCCGGCGGCGCGCATCAAGCCACTGATTGGGTCAAAGAGCACGCCGGCCGTGCCGGCATTGCCCGCTTCGAAGTGGCATAACGCCTGCAAAACCGGATCCTCGATGTGGTCGGAGTAGACCAGGATCGCCATGTCCGACGCATTCGTCGTCCGTTCCCAACCGATCTCCTGATGAAGGCCGCGCTCGATCACCAGATCGCCATTGCGCTCGGCCAGCGCAGGAAGCCCTTGAGCAGCCTCGTTGACTCCCTGATCCTGGATCATGGTGGCCATGCGGTAGTGAATGCGCGAAGCGCCATTGCCCCACTGCACGGCGGCAAAGGGCAAGGCCGCGGTCACTGTGCTGGGAGCAGGCCCAGCGAGGCGTCCCATCATCTCGTTTGAACCTACGCGCGCCTCAAGCGCCGGGCCCAGGTGCATGTCTTCTTCGCTGCGCACGGCGGCAATCTCGAGGCCCTGGTTACCAGCCGCTTCAATCTCGGGCTCAATGGCCACTGCGGCCACCGATTGAACCGAACCGGCGAATCCCAGGTCCTGACGGAAGCCCAGCATCGATTCCATGCCTTCGTCAGTGTCGGGCGCAAAGTCAACGCGCGCCAGCAACTCGCGGCTATCAGTGGGTGTATCCTCTATCGCGGCCGTGATGCGCTCGCCGCTCTCGCCAAACGATCCCGCCTGGCCGGTGGCCATGAGGCGCGCCTTCAGTTTGGGCGCAGCGCCCGATCCGTCTGAGACCACCACCAGCGGCCCATCTTCAAGCCAGCGCAGCAAAGGCCGGTTGGCAGCCGAGCGTAGAGTCCACGCCCAATCGTCCTTCTGCGCCGCACCGTCACGCGGGTCCGCCGGCAGCCATTGAATGACTTCGTAGAGGGTGTTCAGGGTGAGATTCACAACTGTGCTGCCGCGCACCAGCCTCACGTTTTCGCGTAGCGCAGGAAGGAATGAGGGCCCCATCGCCTTCAGCGCATAACGTCCCGGCATCAATGACGTGATCAGGAACCTTCCCCGGCTGTCGGTGTAGACGCTGGCCACCACGCTCAGGTCGGAGCGCAGCAGCTGGACCTGGGCGCCGATCTGCGGCACGCCCGCCGAGTCGCTTACGGTTCCCGACACGGAGGATGATCCCGCTCCGTATCCGGGAGCGGTCCCCATTGCAATCAGCACGGCGAAACCGGCGAGATAGGCGATATGCTTCATCTGCAGATCTAAAATCTCCGCCGCGTCCCTGGCAATGATCCTGGAAGCCTGAAGCCGCGCAACTGTCCAGATTCTCCCGTCTGGCTCACGCTTGCGCGGGATATTCCACTATTCGACGACAAACGGGGCCGATTGTGCAATCTCTTGTTTTGAGATGGCGTCATTTAGGGTCACCGTTACCTTATACTTGCCGGGCGAAAGGCCGGCGATGGGCAGCGACTTTTCCACCGTAAGCTGGTCGCTGTGTGCCCCTAAATCTTTTGAATCCAACTGCTTATCCAGGATAACCGTGCCTGTGGCGGCATCCGTAATCTGGTAGGTAACCGTCGCTGAGTTACTCTTGGTCGCCTCATTGATCCCCAAATTGTAGAATTGCATCCAGAAATTCAAATCCTGGTTGCGCTTGAAGCTCACCACCGTGGCCGGGGTGACGGCTACGCGCGGCCGCACAAAGGTGTTGCCGATGATGAAATTGTCCTCGCCGATCTGCCGCGAGGGAACGGTGTACATCTGGTCGGCCAGGATCAGCGAAGAAACCCCGAGCTTCTCGTCCTCGAAGGTGGGAACATCGATGGCTTTGCCGTAGATCCCGATGTGATCGGGGTTGTTCACGTCCTTGATCGCGATGTCGAGCCGGTACAAGCCTGGCTGCAGCGGCAGTTCCTTCCAGTAAACATTCAGCCGGTCACGTGCCTGGTCGAGCAGTTCCGACGGCTCCTCCACCTCAACGGTGTTCTCAAAGGTCTGCACCACCTTGTGCATGATGGTGGTTACCCTGCCCAGAACGTGCACTTCTCCCTTGGAGACGCCGTCCTTGGTCACAAAGGTGATGTCGCGGTTGCGCAGTTGCAGGGTGATGGGCACCATGTCCATGCTGTCGGTCACCTTCACGTAGTCGACACGGACATCGAAGGGGAATACCGGCCCTTGCAGAAGCTTGTGGGTGGAGTTGTATTCATCCAGATCGGTTTCAAGGTCTTTGAACTTGACGGGCGGCGGCGCGAACAGCTTGGCCGCCAGTTCGATGCGGTCGAATTCCTTGCCCTGGTTGGCGCCGCCCATGGGGCCGGTGCCCAACTGCTCAAGCCCCCCACCCTTGAAGCGGTCGGTCTTGTCCTGGTGGTTCATCTCTTCCCACTCGGTCAGGCCGGCGCCGGGGACATACTTGAGCGCATCCTTTTCGCTGCGGTCGATAGTGAAGTGATAGTCGCCGCACTGGCAGGTATCGACGAACTCGATGTCGATGTTCTCACCGATGCCCTCGAGGTAGCGGTAGTGCCACACTTCGAACGGAAAGGTCGACGTCTCACCGCCGCCCTCATCCATGGGCCGCTCGTACATGCCGCCGGAGGGATGGGAGTCGATGCTGTCGGGAGGTCCAAAAGCAATATAGATGTGGCCGCGGTCGGTCTTCCAACCCGGCTTGCCGGCCGCAAAGTGATCGTTGGCGTACTGGATGCGGCGGTAGTGCTCTTCGCGAAACTCGTTTTCAGGCGAATCGGGATCGGGATTGCGGCGCAGCCAGAAGTTCTCAATAAAGGCTTCGCGCTCCTCATCGTTGCTCAGGTTCAGGAAGGCCTTTCGCTCATCGTCGCTAATAATGTAGGCGACATCTTCGTCGAGCCACTTCTTGTAAGGGCCCTTCAACTCCTGCCGCAAAGCCTTTTGCTCCCTATAGCGCTCCTTGTCGCTCATCTGGCGCTTGAGCGGGTCGGGCTGCTGACTTTGATCCTGGCTAGCCGGTTGGGCCTGCGGTTGGGTTGAGGCCGGTGCGGCGTTTTGCTGGGCCCCCAGACTGGCGGCGGGAATGGAAAGCAGGCCGCAACCAAGAGCTGTCACGAGAAGACGGCGGCTGTTCAACATCATTGCCTGAATACTCCTGCGATCCTTTATTTTACGGTTCCTTCAAGGTCCGGGCAAGGCTATCCCGCGGAGCGGCCGTTCCCTTGGACGTTTCTAGCCCGGCGACGTTACCTCGAAAGCGGGTCTTGGGGGAAGAAACCGGCGGTTCGTCTGGTCTTCCGCTCGCCCTGGCCGTCCCCTTGGAGTCCAAGCTCGAGATCATCGCTTTTCGGCACGCAGACCGCCGTTTTTGCAGGGTTTCAACCTCTGCGCTTTCGGGTTAGAAAGACCCGCCTGGGCCACTGCGTTACTCATTGTGAACCCGTATTTACGGAACATTTTGGCCGCCCCTCGCGTACACTTGGAAAGGAGTGCCCGAAAGTTACTTACTATCATGAAGAAGATCATTCTTATTGCGCTTGCCCTGCTTGTCGTTGTCGGTCTCGTGGTTGCCATGGTCGTCAGGCAGCAATCGGGGTACACCAAAGTTCTTACCGCCAAAGTGGTTCACGAAGATCTGTCGACCATCATCAGCGGCACCGGCCAGATCAAACCCAAGCTCATTGTCAACGTAGGCGCAACCGCCATGGGCCGCGTCACTCACCTTTACGTGAAGGAAGGCGAGCACGTGAAAAAGGGCGAGGTGGTGGCGTCGATCGAAAATGTGCAGCAGGAAGCCAATGTGCACGGCCAGCAAGCTTCAATCGATGCTGCCAAGACCGATATCGCCTCCTATATAGCCGCCGAAAAGACGGCCGAGGCCAACCTGGCCCACGCGCAGGCTGACCTGGAACAGAAAAAGCTGGACTGGGATCGTGCCCAGGAGCTCTACAAAGACGGCATCATGGACAAGCAGGACTACGACTCCAAGAAGGCCGCCTACGATCTTGATGTCGCCTCCGTCGACCAGGCTGTGGCCGGCGTAAATCAGGCCAAAGCCAACACCGATTCGGCGCGCGGCCACCTGCATACACAGGAAGCCGATCTCGACGTCAACGAGGACCTGCTCAATCGCACCATCGCCATCGCGCCCTTTGACGGCATCGTGACCAACGAGCCGGTGCGCGAAGGCGAAACCGTTGTCGAAGGGATCCAGAACACCGAGGGCTCCACGCTGATGACGCTGGCCGACATGAGCATCATCACCGCCGAGGTGAAGGTGGATGAAACCGACATCGTCAATGTGCAGATCGGCCAGCCCGCCGACGTCACGGTGGACGCGCTGCCCAACAAGGTGTTCAAGGGCCACGTGACCCTGGTGGGCGACCAGGCGCTGCTGCGCTCCACGGGCGTTGCCACCTCCCAGTCCACCACCGGCACTGAAGAGGCCAAGGACTTCAAGGTCGTGGTCACGCTCGACAATCCGTCAGACGAACTGCGGCCCGGTCTTTCCTGCACGGCGAAGATCACCACCGCGCACAAAAGCAACGCCCTCAGTCTGCCCATTCAGGCGCTGGTCATGCACGATCCGGCGAGCGATGTGGCGAAATCCAAGGGCGGCGTGCAGGCGGCGACGGCGACCTCGGCCCCTGCCAAGCCCAATCCGGTGCAAGGCGTCTTCGTGGTCGAAAAAGATCCGCATGGACGCTTGCGCGCCAAGTTTGTTCCCGTCACCACCGGCATCACCGGGGCCACCGACATCGAGGTGCTTTCCGGCGTCACTGCCGGGCAGGAAATCGTCAGCGGCCCGTACAAAACATTGCGCGATCTCAAGGGAGGTTCGCTGCTCAAACGGGATAAGGCGGGCGTCTCCGCGTCAGGCGGAACTTCGTCGAGCAGCTGAGGAAGACGGCGAATCGGGCTGAGGAGTACGAGACGCAGGGAGCAGGCTGTTCACCGTCAACTGCTCCACAACCACTGATCACAGTTTGCTGAGGAAAGCATGGCACTGAACGGCATTGGCGTAGCGGAACTGGAGCAGACCAAAGTGATCCCGCCCGACGACGTGATCGTGGTCGAGAACCTCTGGCGCACCTACGACATGGGCTCAGAGCAGCAGGTGCAGGCGCTGCGTGGCGTGACGTTGCGCATTCGCCACAACGAATATGTCGCCATCATGGGGCCATCAGGCTCGGGCAAGTCCACTCTGATGAATCTGATCGGCTGCCTCGACACCCCTTCGCAAGGCAGTTACTGGCTGAATGGCCAGCTCGTCAGCGATCTCGACGACGACCAGCTGGCGCGCATCCGCAACAAGGAAATTGGATTCGTCTTCCAGACATTCAATCTCCTGGCTCGTGCCTCGGCGCTGCACAACGTGGAGTTGCCCCTTATCTACAATGGTACCCCCGCCCTGGAGCGCATCGCCCGCGCGAAACAGACACTGAGTGAAGTGGGACTGGAGTCGCGCATGATGCACAAACCAAATGAGCTGTCGGGTGGGCAGCGCCAGCGTGTCGCCATTGCCCGCGCCCTCGTCAATAACCCCTCCATCATCCTGGCCGACGAACCCACCGGCAACCTCGATTCCAAGACCGGCCTCGAGATCATGGCTCTGTTCGATCAGCTTCACGCCCGCGGCAACACCATCGTTCTTGTAACTCACGAAGCCGACATTGCCCAATTCGCACATCGAGTTGTGCACATTCGTGACGGCCAGATCTTCTCTGATGAGCCTTCTGCACGGCGACGCTAGCAGTCTCTGCTGCGCACCGTGTGGCCGTACGGTTTTTTTGCACGAGGATTGGGAAAGGTTTTCCACAAGATACAACCATTCTTCTTCACAGATTCATCCAATTCCCTTGACAAGGGGTATCAAGAGGGTCAAGATTTCCACAGACAGATTGTGAGGGAAAAGACCGCGGGCGGTCAGGGGACCGCTGCAAGTACGTCAAAGCCTCCATCCTGGCCTCCACTTCTCTCTCCCCCTCCTCGATCGGCGATTTCATGGGCTTGTGTGTCGTGAGGCAATCTATTTTGCCGGAACGATACGTGTAATGTCTTCGCATTCACCGGTCGGGGATGTCGCTGGGCTTCTTTGGGTAAGCCCAAGGAAATTACTTGATCCTGCAGTCGGCATTGGGCTTCTTCACTTTTTGCCTTCTTCTTCGCCGCATGATGCTGCAGGCTTTGAATCCCCCGGAAACCCGGAGTTCGGGTTTCCATTCACAGTCGGCCTTCGCAGGCATGGCATGAGCGGGAGGAATGCGAATGGTGGTGACATCTCAGTGCAGCGGACATCGCGTCACAGGGCTGTTCGTAGGCGCCAGCAATGTGCGGCGCTATTTTCGTAAAGGGGTTCGGGAGATCGAATTGCAACTCGATCATCTCCGCATCGAATGCTGGCTGGCTCCGGATTTCTGGAACGGCCAGCCGGAAATCCACGATCCCAGGCTTTGCCTTTGGCTGGAATCGAAGCAGTGCAGTGGGAATGGCCACGCATCCGTGCCTCTAGCCATGATCCCCTCCGGTGAAAACTCGTTCATTCTTGGACCTCCCAGTCTCGAGAAGCCGGCGGCTGCGGAGCGTCCGCGTGCCCGTTCTTTCGACCGCACCAACTCTTCGGCGGCGGAACTGATTCAGGGCGGCAGACTGTTGGCGGCTTGCGCGCAATCGGTGGCGTAATTCCGGCGCCCGCGAGGGCGGCGTTTTTTCTCAAACTGATTTGACAAAAGAGATTGCTGGTTTGGCAACACGAATTTGTTGAAAGGGAGTTCCCCCATGAAGACCGTAGCTCCAGCGAATGAATTGGAAGCCCGAGCGGTCGAAGCGCTTACGGCCGTTCTCGGACAGGTGTCTGTCATCAAGCTCAAGGAAATCCGGCACGAATCAGCGCGCCGTGGCCGTGCAGCCGAACTGGTGGCGCACGTCGACGTGTTCGGTCACAGCCATCTGCTGGCGTGCGAAGTGAAACCTTACGCGAGCCCTCGCCATCTTCGCGCCGCGCTGCGACAACTGCATGAAGAGGCGGCTCAGTGTGCCGGCGGAGCCACGCCTGTGCTGATAGCGCCTTATCTTTCGCCCGAAGCGCAGGAGATGTGCAAGGAAAGCAAGGCCGGTTTTATCGACCTCGAAGGCAACGCGCGCTTGTCGCTGGGCGAAGTGTTTATCGTCAAACGCTCGGTGCCGTGCCGCACTGCCAACTCTGCGTCCGCGGGGCACATTGAGCGGCCCAGCCCAAACGTCACAGCGAATCCCGTGCATGAATTGCCCGCGGAACCAGCGCAACCGGCTCTGGTGGCCTGAAATCCGCCTCCACCCTTGTGCCGCTCCAACGGTTTCAAGGCTGCACCCGGAATTCGCGAAGCAAAATGGCATCTTCATCAAGAAGATGCCATTTTTTTGTGGCCGCAGCGCGATATTCGTCTTGGACCACTTTAGATCTCTAGGATCACGGGCATGATCATGGGCCGCCGGCCGGTGCTCTTCTGGATCACCCGCTTGAGCTCTACGCGCACCCGCTCATTTACTACGCCGTAGTCCGACTTCTGCTCTGTGCTCAAGCCGTCCAGCGTCTTCAGGACCGTTTCGCGCGCTTCGTCAGTGATGTCGGCCCCGCCGAATCCGCGCATCAGCACCTCGGGCTCGCGTTCCACCTTGCCGGTTTTCTTGTTGATGGCCAGCACCGCCAGGACCACGCCGTCCTCCGACAGGATGCGCCGGTCGCGGATCACCAGGTCCTCCACCACGTCAATCGACGAGCCGGAATCAATCAGGATCCGTCCCGCCGTCACTTTCTCCAGCTTGCGCGCGTCGTCGCGATCCAATTCCAGCACCTCGCCGTCCTCCAGCACCATGGCGTGATCCACCGCGCCCGTCTCCATGGCCAGTTGCGCGTGCCGCCGCAAATAGCGGTAGTCGCCGTGAACGGGAATAAAGAACTTGGGGCGCACTAAATTGATGAGCAGCCGCATCTCCTCCTGGCTGCCATGCCCGCTGACGTGGATCAGCCCATGCTGGCCGTCGTCGTAGATCACATTGGCCTCGCGCCGGCTGAGGTGATCGATGACGCGAAAGATTCCCTTCTCGTTGCCGGGAATGATGCGCGAGCTCAGCACCACCGTGTCGCCAGGCTCGATGTGCGCGTGCTTGTGGTTGTCCACGGCGGCGCGGCTCAGAGCGCTCAAAGGCTCGCCCTGGGTTCCGCTGATCAGGACCATCATCTGCTCGGGCGGAAAATCGCGAATCTGCCCGGCGTTGATCAACAGCCCCGGCGGCACTTCAATGTAGCCAAGGTCTTGTGCAATCTCAGTGCTCTCCACCATGGAACGGCCCACCACGGCCACCTTGCGCCCGTGCTTGCGCGCCAGCTCCATGGCGATGCGGATGCGGTAAATCGAGGACGAGAAGCAGCTGAAGAACATCTTCTTGCGCGACTGGGTGAAGATCTCATCCAGGCGAGGAATGACTGCCCGCTCGCTGGGCGTGTAGCCCGGTCTTTCGACATTGGTCGAGTCCTGCAACAGCGCCAGCACCCCGCGCTTGCCGTATTCGGCAAAGGCGTGCAGATCGAAGGCCTTCTCGTCCAGCGGCGCCAGATCGATCTTGAAGTCGCCGCTATGGATCACAATGCCCACCGGGGTTTCGATGGCCAGGGCCACGCAATCCACCAGGGAGTGGGTTACGTGGATGGGCTCAATGGTGAACGGCCCGATGGTGAACTTGGCGCGGGGCTCAATCTCGACCAGCTCTGTCTCATCCAGCAGCCCATGCTCCTCGAGCTTGTCTTCCACGTAGGCCAGCGTGAACTCGGTGGCGTAGACCGGAACCTTCAGCTCGTTGAGCATCCACGGAAGCCCGCCGATGTGGTCCTCGTGCCCGTGGGTGAGCACGATGGCCCGCACGTGGCGCTTATTCTCAATGAGATAGGAGATGTCGGGCACGACGATGTCCACGCCCAGCAGTTCCGTTTCGGGGAACATCAGGCCCGCGTCGATCACAATAATGTCATCTTCCCAGCGCAGCGCCAGGCAGTTCATGCCAAATTCGCCCAGCCCACCCAGGGGGATGATTTGCAGCTTTTTCGAAGGCATCAGTCACCTTCGATGCTACCACCGGCCGCATTGCGCCGACGGGACGGGTTTCGCACAGGGCATCGGTCGCTTGCGTGCAATTCTCAAGTTCGGACCGGGATGCACCCCGGCGCGGGCTTTCAAGGTTTTGCGGCCATGAGCCATTTCAGGCTGCCCACGTGTCTGCCCCCACCGGTTTTTCCACATGACGGACGTTTGCAGGCGACCTTCCCCGGCGCCAACCGGCAACAAACCCTCATCCGTCTGCGCGCATCTTTAAATACTGCTGCCTGAATTGGCGAGCCAGAGGCGTTCCCTGTGCGCCGGAGTCGGTCCTCGCCACGACCTGCAGCGGAGGTTGAAGCGCAGTGAAGCCCCGCGATGGCCGCCGGCGTGTCGTAATCGAGGACGTGGCTCCGCAAATCGATGGCGGCAAGTATCCGGTGCGACGCGTCTCAGGAGAAGAAGTTGTGGTCACCGCGGCCGTTTTTGCCGACGGCCATGACCAGGTGGCTGCGCGCCTGCTTTACCGCCATGAAAGCGAAACCGAATGGCGCTTTGTACCCATGCGATCGTTGGGCAACGATCTTTGGCGCGCTTCGTTCGTTGCAGAAAGGCTCGGCAATTGGAGCTACAGCATCCTGGGCTGGATCGACCACTTCGCAACCTGGTCCAGCGACTTTGCCAAGCGCATCGCGGCACAGACACGCCCTGAATTAGCCGACGCTTCTCCGGCGGCCGCTGCTGATGCCGGTGCGGGACTCGAGACCGGATCCAACGCTGGAGGCCCGGATGTTGCGCTGGCGCTTTCTGCAGGAGCGATTCTGGTGCACAAGGCGGCTCTGCGCGCGCAGGGCGACAATCGCCGGCGCCTGGGTGAATTTGCGCGAACCTTTCAAGCCCTTGCCGGCGAGCACTGGAGCTTTTATGAAAATCCCTGCTCGGAAGAGCTCGATCGCCTGATGGCGCAATACCCCGATCTCGCCCATCCCACGCAATCCGAGAACGAATTTCCGGTCTGGGTCGATCGCGTGCGGGCGCGCTTTTCATCCTGGTACGAGCTCTTTCCGCGTTCAGCTTCGCCGGTTCCGGGCGAGCACGGAACCTTCAGTGATGTGGAGCGGCAGTTACCTGAGATCGCCGCCATGGGATTCGACATTCTATATCTGCCGCCCATTCATCCCATCGGGCGTGCTTATCGCAAGGGACCGAATAACACGATTTCCGCGTCCCCCGATGCTCCGGGCAGTCCATGGGCCATCGGCGACCGCGCCGTGGTGCCCTGCGCACCTTTGGGTGCTGACGTAGCCGGCGACTGCGGCGGTCACAAGTCGATCCATCCCCAACTGGGCACGTTTGCTGACTTCGACCGGCTGCTCAAGTCGGCCAAATCGAACGGTCTCGAGATCGCACTGGATATCGCATTCCAATGTTCGCCAGACCATCCCTGGGTTCAGGATCACCCGGATTGGTTTGTCATCCGTCCCGATGGATCGATCCAGTACGCGGAGAATCCTCCCAAGAAATATCAGGACATCTATCCGCTCAACTTTGAATCGCCTGACTGGGTCGCGCTGTGGGATGAACTACATTCGGTGTTCGAGTTCTGGATTGAACGAGGAGTCCGTGTCTTCAGGGTCGATAACCCGCACACCAAGGCGCTGCCATTCTGGGAGTGGTGCATTGACTCTCTGCGCAGCAGATATCCCGACGTAATCTTTCTGGCGGAGGCTTTTACGCGGCCTCGCCTGATGTATGCGCTGGCCAAGCGCGGCTTCACGCAGTCTTACACCTACTTCATCTGGCGGAACAGTAAGGCGGAGCTGGAAAGCTACCTGGAAGAGATCACGCAGCCGCCCATCAGCGACTTCTTTCAGCCCAACTTCTGGCCCAATACGCCCGACATTCTACATAAGACTTTGCAGGAGGGCGGGCGCGCGGCCTTCATGCATCGACTGATTCTTGCGGCAACGCTGTCATCGAACTACGGCATTTACGGCCCGGCCTACGAGCTTGCCGAGAACGCCGCAGCGCACCCGTCGGCCCCGCCGCCGGAGTCAGAAGAGTACCTGGATAGTGAGAAGTATCAAATCCGCCAGCGGGATCGGAACATGCCCGGCTCGCTGGTTCCTCTCATCACGGCGCTCAACCGCATCCGGCGCCAGAACCTTGCGCTTCAGTCCAACGCTTCGCTCCACTTCCACTCCGTCGACAATCCCCATCTGATCTGTTACTCAAAAGCAACGCTGGACTTCGAAAACACCATCCTGGTCATCGTCAACATCGATTCTCAAAACGAACAGGCCGGCTGGACAACTCTCGACTGCGACCGGCTGGGCATTGCTGCGGGCGAGAGCCTTCTGGTGGAGGACCTGCTCGACGGCGCTCAATACACCTGGCGGGATCGCAACTACGTTGTCCTGCGGCCAGGCATTCAGCCGGCGCATATTCTTCGCATAAGCCGCCTGGGTAGTGGTGCAGTTTGAAACTGCACCACTACCGCCGCGTGCAATAGCGCGCTCAAGTCCTGTAACCTGCCTGGAGAGACCCTCGCGTGAAGAAGATCGCCAGCGCCGCTGATCCTCTCTGGTACAAGGACGCCATCGTCTACGAACTGCACGTGCGCGCCTTTGCCGATTCCAACAACGATGGCATTGGCGATTTTCCGGGCCTGATTTCCCGCCTCGATTACCTTCAGGATCTCGGCGTCACCTGCATCTGGGTGCTGCCTTTCTTCCCCTCCCCGTTGCGCGACGATGGATACGACATTTCGGATTACAACAGCGTGAATCCATCGTACGGAACGCTGAACGATTTCAAGGCGTTTCTTGAGGCGGCGCATCAGCGCAGCATGCAGGTGATGATCGAACTGGTGGTGAATCACACCAGCGATCAGCACCCGTGGTTCAAGGCGGCGCGGCTGGCGCCGGCCGGCTCTGCGCAGCGCAACATGTACGTCTGGTCCGATACCGACCAGAAGTATAGCGACGCGCGCATTATCTTCACCGATGCCGAGAAATCGAACTGGACCTGGGATGAAACCGCCAAGGCCTATTACTGGCACCGCTTTTTCTCGCATCAGCCTGATTTGAATTACGGCAACCCGCTGGTGCTTGAGGAAGTGCTGAAGGCCATGCGCTTCTGGCTGGATATGGGAGTGGATGCGCTGCGCATGGACGCCATTCCCTACCTGTGCGAACGTGACGGAACGTCGTGCGAGAATCTGCCGGAAACGCACGAAGTGGTGAGGAAACTGCGCGCGGCCATTGATGCCGATTACGCGAACCGGATGATTCTCGCCGAGGCCAATCAATGGCCCGCCGACGTGCGTCCCTATTTTGGAGAAGGCGATGAATGCCACATGGCGTTCCATTTTCCGCTCATGCCGCGGATTTACATGGCTCTCCGCCAGGAAGACCGGCTGCCCATCACCGACATCATGGCGCAGACGCCGCCCATCCCCGACACCTGCCAATGGGGGCTTTTCCTGCGCAACCATGATGAGCTGACACTGGAAATGGTCACCGACGACGAGCGCGATTACATGTACTTTGCCTATTCGGCCGATCCGCGCATGCGTGTCAACGTCGGCATCCGGCGAAGGCTGGCGCCGTTGATGGACAACAGCCGCCGGCGCATCGAACTGCTGGATTCGCTGCTGATGAGTTTTCCGGGCACGCCCATTCTCTATTACGGCGACGAGATCGGCATGGGCGACAACATCTATCTCGGCGACCGCAACGGCGTGCGCACGCCCATGCAGTGGACCTCCGATCGCAACGCCGGCTTTTCCAAGTGCGATCCCGCGCGTCTTTACCTGCCTGTGGTCATGGATCCGATCTACGGCTACCAGGTGGTCAACGCCGAAGCCCAGCAAAGCGATCCATCGAGCCTGCTGCACTGGACACGCAACATGATCGCCTTGCGCAAGCTGTTTCAGGTATTCGGCCGCGGCACTCTCACGTTTCTGAACCCCGCCAACCGCAAGATCCTGGCTTACCTGCGCGATCTGGACCGCGGCGACGATTTTCATGAGACGGTGCTGTGCGTCGCCAATCTGAGCCGGTTCGCGCAGCCCGTGGCCCTCGATCTCGCCGACTACGCCGGATTCAAGCCCGTGGAAATGCTGGGCTACGTGTCGTTTCCCGCCATCACCAGTGAGCCTTACGCCCTCACGCTCGCGCCCTATTCCTTCCTGTGGCTGGAACTGCAGCCGGCGAGCGTGGCCGGCGAGATGCCGCAAGAGTGGGCCGCGGAAGCGGGACAGGAGGCAGAAATCCATGCCGTGCCGCTTTGGGCTGCCAATTGGGCCGGATTCTTCCGCGACGCGGGCGCATCCATTCTTGAGCCGGCGTTGCTCGACTGGCTGCCACGCCAGCGCTGGTTTGGCGCCAAGGCGCGCACCATTGCATCGGTGAAGGTTCGCGATTGGGTTGAGCTCCCGGCAAAAGGCGGCGAGGCGCATGCCGGTTTTTCCGCAGGCAACGGAATGGATGCTGTCCCAGCTCCGCCGGCCCTGGTTTTCTTCAACACGACCTACCGCGAGGATCAGTCTGAGGACACCTATCTCATTCCTCTCGCCATCGGCACCGAGACGGTTCTCGATGAGATCGCGCAAACCCGGCCTGGGAGCATCATCGCGCAATTCACCACCGGTCTGGGCCCGGCCATTGTCTACGACGCAACTTCTCGCGAAGAATTGCACCAGGAACTGCTGCGACTGATTGCCAGCAATGCCACGCTGGCGGTTTCAGACGCGGGCACACTCGCGCCGCAGGCCGTCCCGGTTGCCGCGGCGGGCGGTGCGCCTTCCGATGGAGCGGCTCCAGCCGACAGGCAGCAAGTAACTGAAGTGCCGGCGCCTCTTCCGCTCACCGCGCAGCCGGGAGAAGCGGCAGCTCCACCTCGCTCCGAGGCGTCGAACATCCAATCGCCGGCGGCTCAGCGCTTTCAGCCGCGCGAATCTCCGTCCGCCGGCTACCCGGTTCCCGAAAACGGCCGGCTCGATGCGCGCGCTTCCAGTGCGTTTCCGGACGGCCTGACAACACAACGTTTGGCGTCGCGGTTGGCTTCGGTTGAGCAGTCGAATTCATCGATCCTCTACGACCATCATTTCTTCCTCAAGGTTTTCAGGCACGTGCAGGCAGAAGAGAATCCCGATGTCGAAATTGGCAGATTCCTGACAGAAATCGCGCACTTTCGCTTCAGCCCTCCGTTTCTCGGCGAGATTTCGGTCAGCTCGCCGGGGACGGCCAAAACCACCGTGGCCATGCTGCAGGGCCTGGTGCCGAATGACGGTGATGGCTGGGAGTGGTTCGTCAATGAGCTCTCGCACTGGCTTTCCGGCTTGACCGGTAAGGCCGCGCCTGCCCTTCCGCCGGCTCCGCGTTTTTATGGCCCTCGCGAGATTCCGTCGCAAGATCTCGAAGGCGTGCAAGCCACTCTGGATGCGGCGGCACTGCTGGGCCTTCGCACCGCCGAGATGCATCTGGCTCTGTCGAGTTCGGCGGATCTTCCGGCCTTCGCTCCCGAACCCACGACAGCCAAGGACCTGGCCCGCGATGCCGAGCGCCTTGAGGGACAGATCAAAACTACGCTTGACGCGCTCAAGCTCAAGCTGGCTTCTCTCGATGACGCGGTCTGCGATGCGGCCGGCCTGCTGATTGCGCGCCGACCGGAGCTGATCCGTCGGGCACGCAGCATGAAGGATCTTGAGCCGTCAGGGCAGCGCATCCGCATTCACGGCGACTTCCATCTGGGCCAGACCTTGCGGACCACGAAGGCCGAGGGCACGGACTTTGTGATCATCGATTTTGAAGGCGAACCGAGCCGGCCGATCGCGGAGCGGCGCCGCAAGCATGCGCCGCTTAAAGACGTGGCCGGCATGCTGCGTTCATTCTCCTACGCTGCTTACACAGCCATCGATCAAGTGGACAAGGTTCACCCGGATCACAGCGGCTTGGAGGGCTGGGCGCAATTGTGGCACCGCGCCGCATCCTCTCAGTTCCTGTGGGCCTATGCCGATGCGGTGGCCCGGAATCCTGATTTATTGCCCGGCCAAGCGACAGCGCAAATCCGCCTTGAGGCCTATCTCCTTGAAAAAGCATTGTATGAGGTGCTCTATGAGCTGAATCATCGCCCCCAATGGCTTGCCATCCCCATGAACCGCATCTTAGATCTGTAGGTTCACTCGGAATCATAGGCCAGCGTTGGTGCAATCGTTTGGCTCTCGGGAGCCGTTCTTCGAGAGAGCGGGTGCAATTCTCAGGATCCTGTACTGCGACGCATGACGACCACGAATCCCATTCCCGGTCAATCGACTCTCGCGCCTCCACCGGCTGCCCAGCTGCTCGTGCTCGCTTCGGTCGCGGCGCTTGAGGAGCTCGAAACCATCCTGGCAGGCTTGGCCGAGACATTTCCCCCCGAATCCGTGATTGTCGCGGCGCAGAACGAGAATGCGGCGAGCCTACGCACACCCTTGCGCGTGGTCCCAGTTGCGCAACCGGGCGGAACGCGAAGATTGACACCGGGTGATTATGTCAACGCCTGCGACATCGCGCGCGAACACGATTTGCGGGCGGTGGTCATGCTCGGTCCGGGTGCGGATTCGCTGCGCCGTCCTGCATTGCGCGGACTGGCGGGCGCCATTCTCAACGCCTCCACCGATCTCGCCATGCCCCTTTACGCGCTTCCGCCCAATACGGGCCTGATCAACTCCGCGATTCTCTATCCGCTCACGCGGGCGCTCTTCGCCGCGCGAGCGCGCTTTCCGCTGGCTCTCGATCTGGCTTTTTCCATGCGCATGGCAGAGCGCCTGGCCGCAGCTGCGGGGAAAGTTGCAGGCGCCGACCCCGACGACGCGATTCTTTGGCCGGTGAATGAGGCTGTC
The DNA here is from genome assembly GCA_030037635.1 of Acidobacteriaceae bacterium. Taxonomy (GTDB): domain Bacteria; phylum Acidobacteriota; class Terriglobia; order Terriglobales; family Acidobacteriaceae; genus Telmatobacter. The sequence continues at coordinate 20,064 of JASHQH010000147.1, read as the reverse complement.
GCGGCCGGATTCTCAGTGGACGAAATCGATGCCGGCCCGCGCGAAATTCCTCAACCCGCCGAGAGCGACATCAACGCCATTCTGGCTTTCGTCACGGGTTCGCTGTTTAGCGATATCGAAGCCAAAGCACCGGTGTGGCAGAGGCCGCGCCGGCCGCCGGCGTTGAGGCGAACCAGCGCACCCAGTTCGCCGGCAGGCAACGAGGCCGATGTGGCGCACATGGTTGAGGGCTTCCGGCTCGCCAACGCCAATCTGCAGGAGATTTGGTCGCTGGTGCTGCCGCCCCACACCCTGGTCATGCTCAAGCGCTTCTCCGCCGTCGAACCAGCTGCCTTCCGCATGCCAGAGAATCTGTGGGCGCGGATCGTCTTTGACTTCCTGATTGCCTATCATCTTCGCACCATCAATCGCGGACACCTTTTAGGCGCGCTCATCCCGCTCTACCTGGGATGGGTTGCAGGCCATATCAATGTGACGGCGTCGGGAACCGCGCCCGAACGCCACATTGAAGGCGTTGCCTCGGCCTTCGAAGCCGAGAAACCATACCTGGTCGCGCGTTGGCGCTGGCCCGACCGGTTCAACGCGTAACCGCCGCTGTGCGCCGGGCGCTTGCCTGCCCGCAACGGTGAAAAGGAGTCGAAACCATGCAAGCCGCATCACAAAACCTGCCGCCGATTCGAAACCTGACCTCGATTCCCGCCAACATGGACGAGGGCTCAGTGTTGCACCACATGTCCGATGCATTGCACCAGTCGTTCTACCGCGTGCTGACGCTGCTGGTGGCGGTGCTCCCGGGAATCCTCGCGTTCATTGTCGCGCTCCTGGTCTTCAGCTTCATCGGCATGGTGGTTTCGTTCGTCCTGCGACGCTGCCTCACCTGGCTCAAGTTCGACCAGAGACTGGCCAAGAAGAGAGGCTCCGATTGGGCTCCAACCGGCTCGCCCACCGAGATCGTTGCGCGCTTCTCGTTTTGGGCTTGTGTCTTCCTGGGCTTGATGATTGGCGTGTCGGCATTTGACACGTCGTACGCAACCGGCACCGCGCTGCCCATCTCGCTGCTACCCTACTTTACGCACGCGGTAGGCGCAGCGCTTCTCCTGGTTGCGGGCATTCTCATCGCGCGTTTTCTGGCCCGATCCGTTCTCATCAGCGCGGTCAATGCGCAGCTGCAGTATGCGCGCATTCTTTCTCTCGGCGTCAAGTGGCTGGTCGTGGTTCTCACCGCAGCCATGGTGCTCGACCACCTCGAAGTAGGCGGCGATATCGTCGAGTTGGCTTTTGGAATTCTGTTTGGAGGCATCGTTTTGACGCTGGCGCTGGCGGTGGGACTCGGTTCCCGCGACCTGGTCAGCCGTTCACTGGAAAGCCACGTGGAACACTCGGGTGAGCACGTGCATATTCCCGACGACGGCTCAGGCGAGGCAAAATCAATTCGTCATTTCTGAGCCGTCAGGCAGCGTGGCGCACTCGGCTGCTTCAAGAATGACGACGGCGTCCGGCGGCAACCTCATTTCCTGACCCGTGTGCTCGATTTCCTGCGATGCGAGTAGAATCCGCGCGCCCCGTGGCGCCGGAAAGCAGCGCTCTTTCCCCAGGTTGCAGATGACCACGATCTTTCCGCGGTCCATGCGCAGCCATTGTGAGGCTTGATCGCAGCTGACTCGCGTTTTGCGTGGAGATCCGCCGTTCAAATCGGGCGTGTGCCGGCGCAGGCGAATGAGCGCACGATACCATTCCAGCATCTCTGCATGGACGGGCAGGTTCAGCTCATTCCACTTGAGCTTCGAATTCTGGAAAGTGGCCCGATTTTCCGGATCCGGAATCGTCGCCGGATTCCAGCCGAAAGCTGCAAACTCGCGTCTTCGTCCTTCTGACACGGAGCGAGCAAGTTGCGGGTCCGCGTGGTCCGCAAAATACTGGAACGGCGATGAAGCCGCCCATTCCTCGCCCTGGAACAACATCGGCACAAATGGACTGGTCAGGACCAGCGCTGCGGCAATTTTCGCACGCTCCATGCCGGCAATCTGGCTCAGCCGGTCGCCGATGGCGCGATTCCCCACCTGGTCGTGATCCTGGATGTAGCCGAGAAATCGATGTTGTGACAAGCCGGCCGGAGGTTTGCCGTGGATGCGTTTCCGGTACCTCGAATAAATCCCGTCGTACACGAAGGTTTGTTCGAGTGCTTTAGCCAACTGGCCCAACGAACCGAAGTCCATGTAATAACCTTGCCTCTCGCCCGGGCAGAGCACAGTGAACAGCGCATGATGAAAGTCATCGCTCCACTGCGCATCGATGCCGAACCCTCCCGCTTCGCGCGGCGTGACCACGCGCGGGTCGTTCAAATCGCTTTCGGCAATCAAGACCAGCCGGCGCGCAAGAGCTGCCTGCAGCGCCTCCACTTCCGTCGACAGTTGTTCCAGGAAGTGAATCGCCGAACGATCGACGAAGGCGTGGACAGCATCGATGCGAAGCCCGTCGATGTGATAGTCTCGCAGCCACATCAGCGCATTGTCGCAAAGGAAGCGCCGCACCTCGTACGCCTGCGCATCTTCAAGATTCATGGCGCCGCCCCACGGCGTGTGATGTGAGCCGACAATGTACGGCCCGAACTTGCCGGTGTAATTTCCGCTCGGCCCGAAGTGGTTGTACACCACATCCAGCAACAAAGCGAGCCCCTTCTGGTGCGCGGCATTCACAAGGCGCTTGAGTCCGTCCGGCCCTCCGTAGGGCTCGTGAACGGCATTGAGCGCAACTCCGTCGTAGCCCCAGCCGTGGCGGCCATCGAATGCCGCCACCGGCATCAGCTCAACATGGGTTACTCCCAGTTCGGCCAGGTAATCGAGCTTGTTGATGGCAGCATCCAGCGTACCCTCAGGCGTGAACGTCCCGATGTGCAGCTCGTAGATAACGGCGCTCGCCAGAGGCGGGGCTTGAAACTCCGCATCCGTCCATTGGAACTGCGCTTGATCGTAGACTCGCGAAAGCTCGTGCACACCGCGCGGCTGCCACTGCGAGCGCGGGTCGGGATACGGTTTGGGATCATCGTCGAGAAAAAAGCCGTAATCGGTTCCAGGTCCCGCGTTCTCCACATCCAGCCGCCACCAGCTTCGCGCATCCGGTCCATCCATGGCGCGCACCTCGCCCCCGGCCTGGAGAGACATGCGTTTCGCGAAGGGAGCCCAGACCTCAAATCGATGCATCGCTTGCTCCGTCACTCTTCACGCACAGTGCGACTGGAAAGCGGCGAAAAAGATCCTGCACGCGCAACTTTCCTCCGTCCGTTTCTTCATCGGTAAGAACGTTGGTCCAACGGCCCGCGGGAAGCTCCACCGTGGTGGAACCGAAACCACCACCGAGCTTGATGTTCCAGCGCGGAACAAGGACTGCCACCGATTCCCCGCGCCGAAATGCAACCAGGTGCGCCTTCTTGGGACCATCCACGGCGAGCGGAATGAATTCAGCTTTTTCGTCGAAGGACTCGGGTCTTTCGCGGCGCAAATGCAACGCCTTGGTGATCACCCACAGCTTCGGCATTCCGCCTTCCATTCTTTTCATCATCTCATCCACGTTCATGCCTGCCTTCAGCTCTGCCAGCATCGATCGTCTGATTTCGTAGTCCACGTTACCGCGATTGTCAGGATCAACCAGACTCAAATCCCACAGCTCGCCGCCCTGGTAGGTATCAGGAACTCCCGGTGCGGTGCATTTGATCAGCGTCTGCGCCAAGCTGTTGATCCGTCCGGGCATGATGATCCCGGCTACAAAGCTCTCCATTTCCGCAACAAACTCCGGCGAGCCGAGAATGCGCTCGATAAACCACTTCAACGCATCCTCAAACTCCTTGTTCTGTTGCGTCCAGCTCGTCTGCTGCTTGGCCTCGCGCGCAGCCTTTTCCATGTAGGCGGCCGCGCGCTCGACCGAGATGGGCCAAGCCCCCACCAGCGTCTGGTAGAGGAAGTACTCGGTGTTGCGATCCGGCCACTTTCCAGTTTTGGACGGCTGGTTTTTTCGCGCCCACCGGTTCAGAGCCGACCGCCAGCGCGTGGGGATCTCCGTCAGCACGGCCAGCCTCGCGCGCACGTCGTCTGATCGCTTGGTGTCATGCGTCGAAAGCGTATTCATGGTTTTTGGATGGCCGGCCTGCATCCTGGCGCAGGAACAATAAAACCTGTCGAGGCTCACGCCGTTTCGCTCCGGCGCGCTGCCCACTTCGTTGAGCCCGATCATCCGGTTATAACAATAGAGCGCCGTGTCTTCCATCCCCTTGGCCATCACCGGAGCGGTGAACTGCTGGAAGCGCAACAGAAACTCCGTCTCCAGTTCTCCGCGTGCGCTCAGTGTGAGAACATCCCCGATGAAGTCAAACAGCCCCGCATCGATATCCGTGCGCTGCGTCCTGGCAATCTCTACAGCGTTCCGGATTTCTTTGGCATCTTCTTCCACAATTTCGTTGCGCTCCGGTGCAACGTAAGTTCTGTACACCGAAAAGCTCGCCGCTACTTCGCGAATGGCCCGGCGAATTTCGGCGCGCGTGTAATCGCGGCGGTCGCGATTGTTTTCGCAAATCTCGACAAACAACTGTGCCAGCCGGTTCACATCGCTGCCCAGCGCCTCGTGCTCCACGTTCAGCTTCTTGGCGTGCACCAGCGACTCGAAGTTCCCGGTCTCGCCGGTAAAGTTGCTGTAAATCTGCGTCAGCTCTTTCAATCCCTCTCCGTACACCAGCAGCCCGTTGCACAGATTCAGGAAGTCGTAACCGGTGGTGCCGGCGATGGGCCAGTTGGCGCGCAGCCGCTCATGGGGCTCAAGAATCTTTTCCGCCAGAATCCAGGCCTGCGGGGCGCTGGCGCGCAGGCGCTCAAAATATTGCTCCGGATCGCGCAACCCGTCGGGGTGATCGACGCGCACTCCATCGAGCTCGCCGTTGCGAAACCATTCCAAGACGCGGCGATGCGTCGCGTTGAACACGCGCGGCCGTTCCACGCGCACTCCGATCAGCGTGTTGATGTCGAAGAAGCGGCGATAGCCCAGATCCTGGTCGGCCGTACGCCAATAGGCAAGCCGGTAATATTGCAGATTCAGCAGCGCGTCAAGCGCATCCACGTTTCGGTTCAGCTCTTCTACGGCGCGCGCGATGGCCGCGGGCGCCTCCTGTTCTTCTCTTGAGGCGCGTTGCAAAAGCTCGTAAAGGATGGTCTTGTCACGATGGCGGGCTGCCAGCACTTCCTCGTCCGAGATCTCCGGCGACGGCAGCCGGGCCAGGCTGTCAGCGATGAAGCCGAGGATGGGAACATTCACGTAGCGCGCTGCGGTCGACAGTGGAACGGCAAGGGATCGCGGCGAGAGCGGAAAAAGATGATCGAAGTAGCGAAACTTGAACGATTCGCCATCGTATGTAATCGCGATCTCATGCCGGTCCAGCACTTGCCCGTACTGGTCGCCCAGCACGGGAATCAGCACTTTGTTCTGCAGCTTGACTTCGGCCGAATTCCAATCGATATCGAACCACTCCGCGAATCGGCTTGACGGCCCGTTCTCCAGAACGTCCCACCAGTACCTGTTCTCAGGGCCGGTAGCCATGTGATTGGGAACGATGTCGAGGAGCTGGCCGAGGTCAAGCGCCTTGAGCGTTTGAAGAAATCGCTGGTGGGCCGCTTCGCCGCCCAGTTCCTCATTCACTTTCTGCTGGTCGACGACGTCGTATCCGTGCAGGCTGCCCTTGGCGGCTTGCAGATAAGGAGAACAATAGACGTGCGAAATCCCCAGATCCTTGAGGTAATCGGCGACGCCGGCGGCATCGTCAAATGTGAATCCGGCATGCAATTGCAGCCGGTAAGAAGAGGAGGGATCTCGCGGCATGGGGTAGGATCAGTGATCTGCAGAACGCGTAGCCGGGCCCCTGGCTCGTTCCCGAATTTCTTGCTACTGGAACCGGGCAACCATCGCATACGCCGAAGCCAGGAACCGCTCAATGCATGGCATTTGCGGCGGCCCGTGCAGGGTTAGATGGCGTGGTGCGGGCTTCTGGATGCTCAATGCGGCCGGCTCTCACTTGTCGGCTGACGGCGCGGCGGCGGGTTGGATGGCGCCGGCGGCGGATGTGAGGTCGGCTGCTGCGGACGAATCCAGCTGATAGAGTTCCGGCTCATTTTCGCGCTTGGCGATGGCCGACTTCGAGATTTCGACCCTCTCGATGCGCTTGCCATCGCCGGACGCGACGGTGACCTCAAGGTCGGGAGTGGAAAAGCCCGTCGCGGGGAAGCTGGCCGCTTGCAGTTCGCGCAGCTCATCGATGAGCGACGCGACGCCTGCGCTGTCCATCTTCTTTCCGTTGGACCACCAGTCGCTTCCCTGGCGCAGGAAGATCCACGCCTTCTTCCCCTGGTGCAGCTCGATCCTGCTCGGGTTGTCTTCGCCAAAGTCGAAGAGCTTCTTGTTGCGCAAATCGTCCAGGCCTTTGTCGATGCTGGTTTTGTTGTATTCGGCCAGAGTGAAGACGCGGGGATCGCCGGCGAGCATGGCGTAGACGTCGCTGCCTGCCGGCGTATCTTCGCCGAGCAGGAGCTTCCGCTGTTTCTGATCCGTGGAGTTGATCTGGACGGCAAGGGATGGGTCGTCCAGGCCATATGGCTTCAAGTCAGACGCCTTGTCTTCAACCACGCGATCCGCGCTGAGGCTCGACAGCGTGTAGAGCACGCCGGAGACCTCGTCCTGATCGGCGTTAAAGGATCGTGGCGCGGTGATCTGCCATTTGCCCGAGGCGGTTTTGACGAGCGTGACCGGCGCAGAGCCCTTGCGTGCGAGGGTGAGCTGATCGATGGCACTTTGATCGAGCTTGAGAATGACGAGAGGCGCGGGAAAATTCGCTGCCGTGCCGGGCTGGGAAGGCTTGTGATGATTCGACCAGTAGAGCGCTCCGCTGAGAGCGAGAAGAACAAGAACCGCAATGATGAGGGCGCGAAACTTCATAGGATGCAAAGTTAGAACGCGAGCAACGGTTTCACCGGCGCTTCCACCAGATCACCACACCGGCCACGATAACGATAAGCGGAAATCCAAACTGGCTGGTGAGGCGCACGCGATTCAATTGCGCACGGGTCATGGTAATGGGGCGATTGTCCTCTGGTTTGGGCCGGATGGAGATGAGATCTTCGTCGGACGAGAGCCAGTTGACAGTGTTCAGCGCAAGGTCGCCGTTGCCATTGAACCCGAGAAAACGGTTGGCAACCCAGCTTGAGCTGCCCACCACGGCAAACCGGCCTTGCGCGTTGGGCTTGCCGGTGGAGTAGCTGCCTACGGCGGCCAGCGTGAATGGGCCTTTCTTGTTCTTCGGGTCGCGAAGGTTGATGTCGGGCGAACTCAGATTGCTGGTGGCCAGGCTGTTTTCAGATGAGTCGAAAAGTTTCTGCACGCTGGTCTTATCGGCGTCTTTGATCTCGAGCGAACGCGCCAGAGGAATGCCGACGGCGGTTCCTTTGAGGTCGTTCACGATGGGCTGCGAAGCGTACTCGGTGACCAGAGCGACCTCCGGGCCGAGGCCGGCTACCTGGCCGATGGGATTGAAGTCGAGAACAAGGTCCTTGTCGAGGGTGATGCCCCAACCCTCCAGCATGGAAGAAAGCGCATCGTTGGCGGCGATGGGCGACGTGCCCACGTCGAGCGGAGGATCGAGAAGAAAGAGGGCGCGGCCGCCGGCTTCAACATATATCTTGATGGCATCGACTTCGGGTTGCAGGTAATTGCGCGTCGGTCCGGCAACGACCAGAGTAGTGCAATCATCGGGAACTTCAGCCTTCTCCAGCAGGTCGATGGATTTCGATTCGTATTCGTCTTTGGCGAGCAGGTCCTTGAATTGCGACAGGCCGTCGCGATCGGTGGAGTCGATCTGATGCTCGCCGCTGCCGGTGACAAAGCACGCGGTGCGCGTGTTGCCCTTGAGGTCGCGGATAAAGGCGCCGGTGATGCCTTCTTCCGTCATGCTCTTGGCAGTTTCTTTTCTCTCGCCAATCTGCACCACGGCCGTGCCGTAATCGCGAATGCCGTCTTGACGCGCGAGCTCCGGGTTCTTGTCGGGATCGACGTAGTCGACATGAACCCGCGGCGAAAGATTCGCATATTCGTCGAGGAGATCCTTGCCGTCGTGGAACGAGGTGCTCTGGTTGAAATAGATGATGGCCGCGTTCTGCTTGAGGCCTTTGACGATCTTGACGGTCTGCTCAGAAAGGCTGTAGCGCTTGTTGGAGGTTGCGTCGTAGGACTTGTCGTAGCGATTGGCGAGGATATTGAGCACCACCACCGCGGCGATGACGACGATGATGTAAGCGACCGCGTAGGCCGCGTACCTGGTTTGCCGCGCTTTGAGCCACCTGAGGGCCATTCAGGACCTCCAGCGCAGGGATTCCAGCGAGCGCGCGGTGGCGAAGAGTCCCAGGAAGATGCCGCTGAGATAAAAGACGACGTCCTTGGTGTCAATCACACCCCGGGCGAAGGAGTTGAAGTGAGTGAGCACGCAAAGGTAGCCGAGGACGGTTGACCATGTGGCCGAGTCGTAGCCGGTGACCCAGTCAAGGACCCAGAGCAGGATGAACAGTCCGAAAGTGGCGGCGCCGGCGATGATCTGGTTCCTGGTGAGCGTGGAGATGAAGGACCCGATGGCCAGAAGCAGCCCGCCCTGCAGGAGCAGGCCAAGATAGCCGACCAGGAGTGGCTTCCAATCGGGCTTGCCGTAGACGAACAGCCAGGCGAAGTTGAGAGCAGTGAAGAGAAGCAGAGAAGCGTAGAGGACAAGAGCGGCAAGCCACTTGCCGAGGATGATTTCGACGTCGCGGATGGGCGAGGTGGCGAGCAATTCGATGGTGCCCGTGCGTTTTTCTTCGGCGAACAGCCGCATGGTGACGAAGGGGATGAGGAGCAGGAAGACGAATCCGGCGTCAGAGAGCAGCGGGCGGACAATTTCCTCATTCAGGTTCATGGGAATTGACTCTCCGCGCAGTTGCATTTCCAAGCCCGCGAGCACGAAATAATTGAGAGCATTCCAGAAGAAAAACCCAAAGGCTACGGCGAAGACGGCCAGCAGGCCATAGGCAATGGGAGAAACGAAGTAGCTCCCCAGCTCCTTGCGGCAGATGGTCCAGATATTTCTCATGGCTGCGGCTCGCTCGTGGTTGGCGTGGTCTCGTCCGGCTTCGCAGGCTGTTCTGCGCGATCTCTTGCTTCCGCGGCGGTCTCGCTCCCCGTGAGTTCGAGAAAAATTTCTTCCAGGCTCATGCCGGCGGCGCGAAGCTCGTTCAGGTCCCAGCCCGATGCGACCACGGCGCGCGCCAGATCGCCGCGGACCAATTGCCCTTTCTGGCTCTCCACCTCAAAGATCAGGCGCTGATCGCGGGCATCCCGGCGCACGACCTTGGCAACACCGGGCACCTGTTCCAGCTTCTGCTGGACAGCTTCAGATGCGAGCGCGCCGGCGCGGCCGGCCACTTCGATCAGCACCGATTCCACGCCGCGGGTGCGAGCCTGCAGGTTGTGCACCGAGTCGGTGGCGACAAGCTTGCCCTTGTTGATGATGATGACCTGCTCGCAGGTTTGCTCCACCTCGGGCAGGATGTGCGTGCTAAGAATGATGGTGTGATCCCCGGCCAGGCTGCGGATCAGATCGCGCGTTTCGTTGATCTGCTTGGGATCGAGGCCCGCAGTGGGCTCGTCGAGGATGAGCACTTCAGGGTTGTGAATGATGGCCTGCGCCAGGCCCACCCGCTGACGATAACCCTTCGACAGTTTGCCCAGAAGCTTCCGTTTCACATCGGAGATGAAACAGCGGCCGCAAACATAGTCCACGCGCTTATCGAGTTCGGCGCCGGAAAGGCCTTTCAGCTTGCCGACAAAGCGCAGGTACTCGGTGGTCGCCATCTCCGGATAGAGCGGGGGCGCCTCAGGCAGATAACCAATGCGTCTCTTGACTTCGCGAGGCTGCTCGAGGACGTCGAATCCCGCCACGGTGGCTGTACCGGCCGACGGTGGAAGGAAACACGTGAGCACGCGCATGGTAGTGGTTTTGCCGGCGCCGTTGGGGCCTAGAAACCCTACGATCTGGCCCTTCTCGACGGAAAAGGAAATCTGATCAACGGCGACCGTGCGCGCGTACCTTTTAGTAAGCTCCTTAACTGCAATCATCGTTCCGAGGTTTTCCCGTGCAAGGAAAGAAGCTCGTCATCGGCAGGGGCCGGGAGCTTCGCACGAACAATTGCATCCTACAAAGCGACATCGCGGTGTGTCAATCGGCCGAGCACGAATCGACTGTGTTCATTCGCAGCGCAGCGCCGCCATGGGATCGATTTTCGCCGCGCGCCGCGCAGGCAAAAGCGCTGCGAGCAGGGCCACCAGCAGCAGCAGCGCCAGACTACCCGCGATGGCCGCGGGGTCGGTCACCCGCGTTTCGTAGAGCATACTCTCAAGCCATCGCGTTGTGGCAAAGGCCAGGGCCAGGCCGGCCAGCGCGCCTCCCAGCACCGGAACCGCCGCCTGCCGCACCACCAGACGCATCAGACCGGGTTTATCAGACCCCAGCGCCACGCGAATTCCGAATTCCTGCCGCCGCAACGACACCGAATACGCGAGCACGCCATAAATGCCGAGGAGCGCCAAGAGCAGCGCCGCCGCGGCAAAGCTCGTCAACAGCACGGTTTGGAAGCGCTCGCTGGCCACCGATTGGCTCACCTCGGTGTCCAAAGGAGCCAGCGTCGGAATGGCTACGGTCGGATCGATGTTCCAGATCGTCTGCCTGATCTCCGGCGCGATCCCGTCGATGCCCTGCACCGAGCGGACGAGGAAGCTGGGCCGATACCAGGGCAGGTTCCAGTAGGGCAGGTAGATCATGTTCGCGGTGTGCCTCAGGTCATTGATGCGCGCGTCTGCTACCACTCCCACCACGGTCAGGATGGCTTGGTCGCCGAGCGTGAAGGTCCGCCCCACTGGGTCCTGACCCGGCCAGATATGGCGCGCCGCCTGCGCCGAGATGAGCGCAACCGTGGGGTGTGGCTTGTCTGCGGGGCTCAGGTTCCGGCCTTCCAGCAGCGGGATGCGCAACGTGTCAATATACGACGGGCTGATCATGCGGATGTTCGCCGTCGGCGTCTGGTCCGGCGGCAGAGGGTGGTCGGGGCGGAGCACGGTGTCGATCCATGTATCGCCTGCCAGCGGCCGTTCGCTGGTCACGGCCACTGATCGCACCCCCGGCAATGCCTGCAGGTCCGCCAAGGCGCGGTCGATAAACGCCGCGCGCAGTTGCTCCGACTTCGGATTGGTCTCGCCGTACTGTTGCGAATACAAATACACCTCGGCCAATGTCACGTGCGACGAATCGAAGTCTCTGGGCTGATCGAGCAGCCGCGAGAAACTCCGCAACAGCAGACCGGCCACGATCAGCAGGACAACTGTCCCCGCCACTTCGGCTGCCACCAGCAGGTTCCTGGTCCGCGCCCCTTCGCGCGTGTTGGCCACGCGCGTGGCGCTGGTCTGCAACACCGATTGCGGATCAACTCGCATCGACCGCAACGCCGGCAGCGCCCCGAACAGCACCGCAGTCAGGCAGGAGACGGCAATTGCCGCCAGCAGCACCGGCCAGCTCACCTGCACGTCTGCAACGCGCGGCAGGTTCCGGGGCGCAGCCGCAACAAACAGGCTTACTCCTGTGAACGAGAGCAAAATCCCCAGCGCGCCGCCCACCGCTGCCAGCACGATGCTGTCAGACAGCGCGGACCACATCAGCCGTTTCCGCGCTGCGCCCAGTGCCGCACGCATCGCCAGCTCGCGATCGCGCGCCACGGCCCGCGCCAGTTCCAGGTTGGCGAGATTCACGCAGCCGATCAGCAGCACCGCCGCGACTGCGGCCAGCAGGACCCAGAGCGCGGTTTTTACCCCGCCTGTGACCTCCTGGAGGATCGGCTCGGCAACGACCCGCGGGTTCGTCGTCACGTGGTGCGCCTGGTTGAAGGCCGCCTGGATCGTGTTGAGCTCGGCCTGCGCCTGTGCGGGAGTCACTCCAAGGCGCAGACGCGCAACGGCGAGAAAATTGAAGTCCCCATCGTCGCTCATCTGGTTCGGGTCCGGCACCAGCGGCGTGAACACCTGGTACTCCGTCGTCCGCGAGCTCGCACTCGCCGACTCGCTCATCACCGGGAGCTCAAAGTCCCGTGGCATCACGCCGACCACCGTCTGCAGCTCGCCGCCGTCGCGCAGCGTCTTGCCGATCACGTCCGCCGCGCCGTTGAAGTAGCTCTGCCACGCGCCCCAGGTCAATATCACCTCGTGTTCGCGGCCTTCCACTGCTTCGCCGGGCGCGAATTCGCGCCCCAGCATCGGCTGCACACCCAGCACCGCGAAAAACCCCGGCTGCACGCGGAGGCCGCGCACGATCTCCGGCGGTCCGTTGCCGGCAGAAATGCTGTAGCCGCTGTTCTGGAAGATCGCCGAGCCGGCCAGCGTCCTGGCATTCTGCTGCCAGTTCTGGAAGTGCTTGGGATTGTCGGGCAGCAGGGCCGAGCTCATCGAGCGCTCCGTCTCGCGCAGTACCATCACCCGTCCGGAGTCGGGGAAGCGGAACGGTTCCAGCAGCACCGAATGCACCACGCTGAAAACCGCCGTCACCGCGCCAATGCCCAGCGCCAGCGTCAGGATCGCGGCCAGAGTGAATCCGGGAGACTTGCGCAGTGTGCGCACGCTCAACCGCAAGTCCCTTCCTATGGATTCGGCCTGCGATTCCCATCCCGCGGACCAGACCATCTGCCGAACCGCCTCGGCGCTTCCCGCCTCTGCGCGTGCCGCCTGCTCGGCGGCTTTGCGGCTCATCCCGGTGCGCATCTTGTCGGCGGTCGATGCGGCAATGAAGCTGCTGAGTTCCTCTTGAATCTCCGCATTGCGCGTTTTCCTGCGGAACAGCGCGCGCAGCCCGCCTGCCAGATTTCGGAAAATGGCCATGATGTCCTCACGCTTCGAGAATTCTGGCGATCGCCCCTGCCTGCCGGCCCCACTGCCGCCGCTCCTGCTCCAGAGCTTTGCGCCCGCGCGCCGTCAGAGCGTAGTACTTCGCGCGCCGATTGTTTTCAGTCGGTTTCCATGCCGAGCTGATCTGGCCCGAGCGCTCCATACGGCTCAGGGCCGGCAACAGCGATCCCGGATTGACGCGGAAAACGCCCTTGCTGACCTGCTCGATACGCAGCGCGATCCCGTACCCGTGCATGGGCTCCAACGCCAAAGTCTTCAGCACCAGCATCTCCAAAGTCCCCTGAACCAGGTCGCCCGACTCATTGCCCATGCCGCGTGTTCCTCCTCTTGATTATCAAGAGATGTACGCGCCTTTCTCTCGATTGTCAAGAGAAGAGGAAAACTCAATGGGCGCGCTGGCGTTGTGGCCCGCCATGGCTGGCATCGCGTGCGAGCGACAGGATGGCTGTGGAATCATTGCCAAAGGAGGGTCGATGGATCGCTCTCAATTCGTAAAAAGCTCTCTCGTGGCCGGTGGAAGTGTGCTGATGGAAACCCGCGGATTCGCGGACAGAACGATCTCGCTCATCGGCACTGCCGCGGATGCTGCGCCTGCTCCGCAAGCTTACGGCGCACGATTTCCCGAAGGATTTCTGTGGGGTATCGCGACCGCTTCACTTCCGCGACCAGAAACGCACGGTGAAGGACTCAGGCCTGTGGTATGGCCGCGTCGCTGCTGCCAATGATCTTCATGCTTCTTGATCGATGACGCGTCAGGGTCGCATCGGCGCGGTTTACCGCGCTGCTTGCAACAGCGACAGAAACCGTTCCACCGGCACCGGCGGACTGAAGAGATATCCCTGGTACGCATGGCAGCCAAGATCGTCCAGGCTCGCCCGCTGCTCTTCGGTTTCTACGCCTTCGGCGAGCAGGGACAGGTGCATTGCCCGGCTCAGCGACACGATCGCCTGGGCAATCGCGCTGCTGGCTGCGTCCGCCAGCATATCACGCACAAAGGCGCGGTCAATTTTCAGCTGGTCCAACGGCAGCCGCTTCAAATAAGCCAGAGAAGAATACCCCGTCCCGAAATCGTCGAGCGAGAACTGCACGCCGCGCTTCTTAAGGCGCGTCATGATCTCGATCGTCTCCTCGAGATTGTCCACCAGCATGCTTTCTGTGATCTCCAGCTTCAATTTCCTCGGATCGGCTTCTGTCCGCCCCAGCGCCTCCAATACCTGCTCTACAAAATCCGCCTGCCGGAACTGGCGCGCGCTCACATTGACCGCCAGCGTGAGCTGCGCCGTCGCCGGTTTTTTGGCCCACGCCGCAATCTGCCCGCATGCCGCCTCCAGCACCTGGAGCCCCAGCGGAACGATCAGCCCTGTTTCCTCGGCCAGCCCAATAAAGGCCGCGGGCGCCAGAAGGCCCCGCTGCGGGTGATTCCAGCGCAGCAACGCCTCGGCGCCGATCACTTGCCCGTCCTCAACCTGGGGCTGATACCACAGCACAAACTCCCGCTTGCGAATCCCCTGGCGGACTTCGTCTTCCAGCTCCGCGCGCGCGTTTACCACCGACTGCAGTTCCGGCGCAAAGAAGCGAATCATCGCGCGTCCATCCTGCTTGGCCCGATACATGGCGATATCGGCCTGCTGCAGAATTTCCATTGTGTTTTCGGTCCCCGGGCCGAAAACCGTGATGCCCATGCTCGCAGTGCTCAGGCACCCCCGGCCCGCCAGCGCATACGGCTCGCTCAGGCTGGCCAAAATCTTCTCCGCCACTACTTTCGCCTGCGAGGCCGCCTCCTCCGCGTTCCCGCTCAGCTCTTCCAGAATGACCACAAACTCATCGCTGCCCACTCTCGCCGCAGTGTCTGCAGCGCGAATGCAGCCGACCAGACGCTGCCCCGCCTGTCGCAGCAGCAGATCGCCCACATGGTGACCGAGGGTATCGTTCAGGGTTTTGAAATTGTCCAGATCGACAAACAACAGCGCATTCCACCGCCCGCTGCGCTGGGTCGTCTCCACTGTCTGCCTCAGCCGCTCCAGCAGCAGCCGCCGGTTGGCCAGCTTGGTGAGCGGATCGTAAAGTGCCAGCTGCCTGATCTCATCCGCCGCCGTCCTGGCTTCGGAAAGATCGCGGGTAATGGCAAGAATATGCGGCGCCCCTTCCAGCTCGATCAGCGACGCCGACATCAGCCCCCAGATCATCTCCCCGTTCTTCCTGCGGAACTGCGCTTCCAGGTTGCGGCACACCCCCTGCCGCATCAGCCTCTCCACCATCCTCCGGCGATCCTCGGGGTCTGCCCAGATCTGCAACTCGGTGGAGGTGCGTCCAATCACCTCCTGCCGCGTAAGCCCGCCCAGCTCAAGGAAAGCCTCATTGCAGTCCACAAACATCCCGTCGCGCAGCCGGGCCAGGCTGATGCAGTCCAATGACATCTGGAACGCGGTGCGGTAGCGTTCTTCGCTGAGCCGCAGCGCTTCCTGCGCCGCTGCAAGTTGCTCCTCCGCCTGTTTCCGATCGTTGATGTCCTGCACCATGGTCAGAAAACAGAACGGCCGCCGCTCCTCGTCATGCTGAATCGAAATGGTCAGCATGACCCACGTCAGTGCGCCGTCCTTGCGCATATAGCGCTTCTCGAAGCTGACGGTCTGCATCTCGCCGCTGAGCAGCCGCTTTTGCGCATTGTTGCCGATTCCCCGATCCCCTGGCGGAGTGATGGCCTGAAAACTGGAGCCCACCAGCTCCTCAGGCGTGTATCCCACAATCCGAGCGAAGCACTCGTTGCACTCCAGGATCCGCCCATCAAGCGAGGTGTGCAGGATGCCCACGGCGGCCTGCTCAAACGAAGCCCGATACAACGCGTCGCTTGGCAGCAAGGGGCCTGTCTGTTCCCGCCGCGCAGCTTTGTCAACGGCCAGAAGCGCTGAACCCGACTTGCCGGACGGCGAGACAGACTGCTTCCCGCCAATCGACGCGCGCAATTTTCCTCCCACAACAGTCCCCACAGCGGTCTTCACAACCTTTTTCGCACCGGAATGGCGATTCCCGAGTTGATGTGCCGCGCAAACACCTTCCCCCATCCCGCGGACGCACTGGTTCGGAGAGCGTAGCGTGCCATGCTTTCTTATCGGCAGTGGCCCCGCACTTCTTTATTGGCAATGACGGAAGGAGTGGACCGCCGCGGCGGTACCAGGACGGCGTCCGAAGCCTGAAGGTGGTCAGATTTCAGGGAGCAAACAAAAAGCCCGCTGTCATAGCGGGCCTGAGCGGTGAAAGGACAGTTGTAATGGTCAACCTAATCGGTCCTAGAACTGGTTGCATAAATACCGCAGCGCGCTGGAAAACCATCCCTCAGGGGCCAAAGCCCCAGCGTTTATGCGGCTTTTGCGGCACGACGGAAGTCGTGCCCTTTCAAAAGCGCATTTATGCAACCAACTCTAGTAGGGAGAGGAAACATCGGTTGCGAGGCCGTGGTTCGCTGGCGGGCGGCTATTGCCCAAACTGTTTATTTCAGTTAACTTCTAAGACTCAAAGTTCTTCCAGATGGAGGAAGCGCAGCATGCCCCGAATCGTCCGATGTTCCATCATCCAGGCGTCGAATGCCATACCGGCGACGGAGCCGCTGCCGGCGCAGAAAAAAGCCATGGTGGAAAAGCACCTCGGGCTGATTCGCCAGGCGGCCAAGAAGGGCGCGCAGATTGTTTGCCTGCAGGAGATCTTTAATGGCCCTTATTTTTGCGCGGAGCAAGAGGTGAAGTGGTACGAGATGACGGAGCCGGTGCCCGACGGCCCCACCGTCAGCCTCATGCGCTCACTGGCAAAGGAGCTTCATATTGCACTCATCGTTCCTGTCTATGAGGTGGAACAGGAGGGCGTTTTCTATAACGCCGCCGCGGTCATCGCCAACGATGGCGCCTATCTGGGCAAGTACCGCAAAACGCACATTCCGCACGTAGCGCCAGGCTTCTGGGAGAAGTTTTATTTTCGGCCTGGCAACCTGGGCTATCCGGTATTTGATCTCGGATTTGCCAAGATTGGCGTCTATATCTGTTATGACCGGCATTTTCCAGAGGGCGCGCGCTGCTTAGGGTTGAACGGCGCGGAGATCGTCTTCAATCCCTCGGCCACCGTGGCGGGGCTGAGCGAGTACCTGTGGAAGCTTGAGCAGCCGGCACACGCGGCGGCCAATGGCTACTTTATCGCCGCCATCAATCGCGTGGGCACTGAGGCGCCGTGGAATATCGGCGAGTTTTACGGATCGAGCTACTTCTGCAGTCCGCGCGGCAAGATTATTGCGGAGGCCTCGCGCGACAAGGACGAGGTGTTGACCGCGGATCTGGATCTGGACGAGATTGCGGAGGTGCGGCGCACCTGGCAGTTCTATCGCGATCGCCGGCCCGATCTGTATGGGCCGCTGGTGGCGTCATAGAGGACGGCATGGCCACGACAATCCTTCCCGACGATCCGCAACTGCGGGCGCGATTCAGCGACCTGAAACCGGCGCTGACGGCGCGGGCCGCGGTGATTGAAGCCGACCGCTGCCTGAACTGCTTCGATGCGCCATGCACCGCGGCTTGCCCTACGCATATTGATGTGCCGGGGTTCATCAAGCGCATCGCCTCGGGGAATCTGCGCGGATCGGCGCTGCGCATTTTGGACGCGAACATCCTGGGCGGGAGCTGCTCGCGGGTTTGTCCGGTTGACGTGCTGTGCGAGGGCGCCTGCGTGATGGTCCGGCAGAATCATAAGCCGATTCAGATTGCGCTTTTGCAACGCCACGCGATCGACGCATTCTGGGCGTCAGGCGAGTCGTTGGCTGCGGCGGCGCCGGGAGCCTACAAGGTCCGCGTGGCGTGCATTGGCGGCGGCCCGGCATCGCTGGCCTGCGCGGCGGAATTGTGCCGGCAGGGAGCGCGGGCCACAGTTATTGAGCGGCGCGAACTGCCCGGAGGCTTGAATACTTACGGCGTGGCCGAATACAAATTGCGCGCCGCCGACAGCGTGCGCGAAGTGGAGATGATCCGGCGGCTGGGTGCGGAGTTTCGTTGCGGCGTGGATGTGGACTCGGCGGCGGCGCTGGAGAAACTGGAAGCGGAGTTCGATTTCATTTTTCTGGGGCTGGGCCTGGGCGCGATGCAGCGGCTGCGCATTCCCGGCGAAGACAGCCAGGGCGTGATGAACGCACTGGAGCTGATCGCCGCGTACAAAACCAGCCATCTGCGCGAGCTGCGCGGAACCGTGGTGGTAGTGGGTGCGGGGAACACGGCCATTGACGCCGCCAACGCCGCGCGCCGGCTGGGCGCCGAGACCGTCTATATGCTTTATCGGCGCAACCAGAGCGAGATGTCGGCCTTCGACTTCGAGTATGAACACGCCAAGCAAGAGGGCGTACAGTTTTTGTGGCGGCGGTTGCCCGTAGCCATCCGCCGCGACGCGCACGGCCGTTTGCTGCTGGACACAGTGCAGGTGCGGCAGGCGGATGGAAGACTCGAGACGGTCCCTGCTTCCCAATCCAGCATGGTTTGCGATCTGGTGGTGCCGGCCATCGGCCAGTCGCCGTTGACGGAGATCCTGGAGAAGCTGCGCGGCGTGGAAGTGCGCGACGGGCGCATCGTGGCCGATCGCATTAGCGGCCAGACCGGGAATCCCCGGTATTTTGCGGGAGGCGATTGCGTCAACGGAGGCCGCGAGGTGGTGGATGCGGTGGCTGCGGGCAAGCGCGCCGCGCTCGCCATACTACGGCGGTTCTCCAATTCGGCAGGAGTTTCGGGAAGCGAGCCAGTGGCGTTTTCTTAAGGAAAACGCCACGTGAGGATGGTGCATTCGATGTACGCCGATTGGAGAGCCGCTATGAAAACTGCGGAGGCAGCCCATGCCTGATCTTGGCGTGCGTAACTTTGCCGGCAGCATCAACTGCCCCAATCCCTTCTGGCTGGCCTCGGCGCCGCCCACCAATACAGGCGAGATGATCATGCGCGCGTTCGACGCCGGCTGGGGCGGCGCGGTGTGGAAGACCATCGGTGAGCCCATTGTGAACGTGAGTTCGCGCTACTCGGCCACGGACTGGAACGGACAGCGCATTATGGGTTTCAACAATATTGAGCTCATCAGCGACCGGCCAGTGGATGTAAACCTGCGCGAAATGGCAGAAGTAAAGAAGCGTTATCCGAAAAATGCTGTCATCGCGTCGTTGATGGTGGCTTCGAACCGCGAGGCATGGCACGAGATCGTGGCGCGCACTGAAGACGCCGGAGCCGATGGCCTGGAGCTGAACTTTGGCTGTCCGCACGGCATGAGCGAGCGCGGTATGGGATCGGCAGTGGGCCAGGTACCGGAGTACGCCCAGATGATTACGGAATGGGTGAAGGAGAAGGCGCGCACGCCGGTGCTGATCAAGCTGACACCGAATATTTCTGACATTCGCGCGGTGGCGCGCGCGGCCAAGCGCGGCGGCGCAGACGGCCTGTCGGCCATCAACACCATCAATTCGATTACGGGAATCGATCTGGACACGTTTGTGCCGCGCCCCAACGTCGACGGGAAGAGTTCGCACGGCGGCTACTGCGGACCTGCAGTAAAACCCATCGCGTTGAACATGGTGCAGCAGATTCTGGCCGATCCTGAGTCGGCCTTACCGCTTTCGGGGATCGGCGGCATTGGCTCGTGGGGCGATGCGGCGGAGTTCCTGCTGCTCGGCTGCGGCACGGTGCAGGTGTGTACTGCAGTGATGCATTATGGATACCGCATTGTCGAAGACCTGGCTGAGGGACTCGACAACTGGATGCGGGCGAAAGGCTTCAAGACGCTTGACGACTTCCGTGGGTTGTCGCTCCATCGCGTCACCGAGTGGAAGCACCTGAATCTTAACTACAAGATCGTGGCGCGCATCGACGAGCAGAAGTGCATCGGATGCGACCTTTGCCACATTGCGTGCTGGGACGGTGCGCACCAGTGCATCCATCTGGACCGCGTAACAGGTCCGGTGGACGGGCACGTGGAGCTGCACCGCACGCCGGCGGCCGAGGAAGCCGAAAGCCGCGCGTCGATTGCCGTGACCCCGGTGACGCGCAAGGAGCGCGCGGC
>JASHQH010000146.1 GCA_030037635.1 Acidobacteriaceae bacterium | reverse complement strand
GCCTGATCGCGCTCTTCCACCTGCACAATGTGATAGCCGAAGCTGCTGCGCACAATGTCGATCTCGCCCACTTTCTGCGTGAAGATCGCCTTGTCGAACTCCGGCACCATCTTGCCGCGCTGTGCAAAGCCCAGCTCGCCGCCCTGGTCCTTGCTGCCGGGGTCGTCGGAATACTTCTTCGCCAGCTCGGTCCAACTTCCGCCCGCCTCTAGTTGCTTCAGGATCATCTCCGCTTTCGCCTTGGCGGCCGCGTCGGTCTTGGCGTCAGCCCCCTGGGGCACGCTGATTAGAATGTGCCGCGACTTTGCCTGTTCAGGAACCTGGTAGTCGGCCAGGTGGTCGTTGTAATACTGCTCGATCTGCTGCTGGGTGGGCTGCGGCACGCCTCCGGGAATCTGGTTCGCGGCGAATGCGAAGTAGGCGATGGTGCGTTCCTCGGGCACGGCTTTGGCGTAGCGGGCCGCGTTGGTCTTGAAGAACGCCTCCAGCTCGCTGTCGGAAGGATTGATCGTCTTGCGCAGGTCGTCGGCCGAGATCACCGCGTAGTCGAATTTGATCTTGATGTTCTGCTTGCGGTAGGTCTCGCGCACTTCCTGGTCGCTTACCGTCACGCCGCTGGTGATGAGCGCCTGCAAACGCCGGATGGTGATGTCGTCCTTCACCTGGTCTTCGAACTCGGGCACCGACTCGTGCAGCCGGTCGTCGACCAACTGCCGGTATTGCTCCTCGCCGATGAACTTGCCGCCGGGATAAAGAACCTGGCCCGTGGGGCCGGTGCGCAGGTACTCGAGCACATCGGCGTCGGTGGCGCGAATGCCCAGACGGTGCGCCTCGTCCAACAGCACTTGCTCCTGCACCAGCTGTTGTCCCATCTGTTGCTCGAAGAATTGCACCAGCATCTGGTTGTTCTCGTACTGCGGTCCGCGCTGCCGCAACTCGTTTTCCGCCATCTGTTCTACGCGCGCCTGCTTGATTTCGTCGCCGGAGGCCAGGAGGCGGCTGTACCAGTGCGGATACACGATCGCATAGGTGTCGGGCGAGGCGCCTCCCGCGCTGCTGAGGCCGGGAATCAGGTACAGCACCATGCCCACCGAAACCACGGCGATGATGACTACGAAGATGGCTTTGACGATGCGAGTGTCAGTTTGCAGGAAACGAATCATGGATGGATGTCACTCTCTACGCGCGTGCCGGCTCAGTGACGCGGCGGCATGGCTTCTGCGTCTCTCGCGCCTGCGGCCGCTGCGCGCAATTTTCGCACAATTTTCCCTCGGCGCGTCTGAAGTCATTATAGACGGCGGCGACCGCGAGCCCAATCCGGTGCCTTGGCTTCACGCACAAACAAAATCGGGCATCCGCTGCTGCGGATGCCCCGATTTTATTCTCTCTTCCCTACTCCCTATTCCCTGTCTTTTCACCGCCAGTAATAAGCTCCGCCCACCATGTAATACGGCACATAGTAGGGCGCCGGATACGCATAGTACGCGGGGCCGTAGCCGTAGTAAGGCGATCCGTACGGATAACGCCGGTAAAGCGTCGGTCCGCCCGGATACAGTCCCTCCGCCAGCCTTTGCGCTTCCTGCTGGCTTACCGGATCCACGGTCAGCGGCGAATTCAAGCGAAAAGTGACCAGCGCCTCGGCTGGAATCCAAGCTCTCGGTCCGGGCGCGGCCGCTCCGGCTGCCGTGCCTCCGGCTGCGCCGGCTCCGGCGCCGATAGCGCATCCAGCACCGCGGCCTATTGCGCATCCAATAATGGTGCCGATGATCGCGCCGCCCACCGCGCTGCCCACGGTCTGTCCGGCCTTGTTCGGGGCCTTCACCTTGAACAGGCTCGAGTCAATCGGATAGCTGCGCCCGCCCAGATCGAGCGAAGTGAGTTTCAGCCCCAGTTGCGAGCTGCCCCCCAGGCTGCCCGAACCCACGTTCTTCACTTCGGCCACCACTCCATGCACAGTGGCCCCGCGTGGGATCGCCAGATAGCCATTCACGCCCACATCCTGGATAACGGTGAACACAACCTGTTCACCATCCTTGGCGTGCTTGCTCTCAATCGGTTCGGTGGTTCGCACCTGCAGCACCGTCCCCGGCGACATGGTGACCGGCCCGCCGGCTATCTGAAAGCGAGAAGCGGGTGGGGCCGGAGGATATTGCGAATTCTGCGGGTTCTGATACTGCGGCCGCGGCGGAGGGGGCGGCGGATAACCACCCTGCGGCGGGTAACCCTGCGGTGGATAAGGCTGCGCATTGGGCGACTGTGGATATGCCGGCGGCGGAGGCGTCGAAGCCTGAGGCTGTGGCGCCTGGTTCTGGTCAGGAGATGGACCCGGAGGCGGCAAGCCTGCCATCCCTTGTTGCGCCTGCGATTGATCGGCGTCCGGCATCTCTTCCGTTTCAGGAGCCGGCGTTGGCTGCGAGGTTTGCGCCGCTTGCGCCGGGCTACCCACCTGCAGATTGTTGTGCACCTTGGTTACGCCGTTCACGTGAGCCACAATCGACTCGGCCAACTGCTTGGACGCATCGCTCGAAACGGTTCCTGAAAGCGTGACTTCGCCCTGGATGGTGGCCGCGGTAATCAGGTCGTTCTTCAGCGCTGCTGAAGCGTCCAGCGCTTGCACCACATCCATTTCGATCTGCCCGTCCGTGCGTTGACCCTGCTGCGCCGCAGGCTGATCTTGAGATTGCCCTGGCGCCGCGCTTGGATCCTGCGGAAGCGCGGGCACGGCGCACAGCATGGCGACCCCGGTCCACGCTATCAAATGCGTGCTTACCCTCTTCATCAAGATCAAGGTTCGTTTCATCCTCGTTTCTCCTCTGTCCATGGTCACTCGGCAAGCCGGCGCAATCCGCGCCGGAGGAATGACCTTTTTCACTCATTTCCCGGGCTCAAGCTCTTAGACGAGCCCAGCCTGACCCTGTTACCTTTAAGAACCCCGAACGGGCGAAAAAGTTTCCTACCCCAGAGCCGAGGTAACTGCTGCGCCTAGAGTCTTTAAGCCCGCGGCCACGTCCGCTCCCAGGTGTACCCTCAAGGCTCTCCGTCCACGCGCCTCCAGCACCGCCAGATCCCCGGCTGCCTGTGCGTCGATCACCACGCCAAAGCTGTATCCCTGCCCGGGAATACCCAGGTCCTCGGCATGGTCGGCCGTAATCTGCAGAAACACCCCGGTATTCGGCCCGCCCTTGTAGTCCTGCCCGGTGGAATGCAGAAAACGCGGCCCGAAACCGAGGCACGTGGCCACGCGCTTGCGGTCGCGCACCTTCAGGCGAAACTCCTGAATGGCCGCCTCGTTCTCGCTGAACATGGGCAGGAACGCCAGCGTCGCGAAATAGTCTCCCGCGCGCAGCTGATCGAGATGTGCGCGCAGGATTCCCGCAAGCGTGGCGCTCGGCGCCGCCGCATTCAGCCTGGCTGCATAAGCATCCGTCGCATACAGCTTGGTTCCCGCATCCTCGAGGAACGGCTGGCGCTCGGGCAGCTTGCCCGTCTTCTCGTACTGCGCGGTCAGGTTGCGCGTTTCCACCTTGGCCGCCTCCACGTCGGGCTGATTGAAGGGATTGATCCCCATCACCGAGCCGGCTACCGCCGTGGCCATCTCCCACGTAAAGAACTGCCCGAAAATCTCGTACAGATTGGAGACTTCGAAATACGCCACTGGGTGGCCCGCTGCTTCCAGCGCCTTCGCCTTCGCGTCGAGATCCGATGGCGCCGCGCCGGCGAATTTTACATACGCGAAAACGCGGTCCTTCCCATACACTTCGGGCGGACCAATGGCTTCACGGTCCACCGGCGTAATTCCCTTCCCCTGCTTGCCCGTCGATTCAGCCATCAGCTGCTCAAGCCACGCGCCCAGGTCGGAGATTTCAGGTGATGTGAAGATGGTCACCTTGTCGCGCCCGGCATTGTTCGCTGTGCCCAGCAACAGTCCAAGCTGCACGCCCGGATTGCTCTGCACCGGCTGCTTTGCGGCGGCCACGGCCTTGGCCGCTTCATCGAGCGCCTTTTCCACGTCGAGGCCCGCCACCGTTGCCGCTACCACGCCGAAATCTGAAAGCGCCGAGTAGCGCCCGCCGATTTGCGGGTCGCCGTAAAAAATATTTCGGAACCCGTCTTCCTTGGCCACCTGCTCCATCTTCGAGCCGGGGTCAGTGATGGCGATAAAGCGGCGCCCCGCCTCATCCTCGCCCACGGCGCGCGTCACTTCGGCAAAGAAAAACTGCTTCAGGATGTTGGGCTCCAGCGTCGTGCCCGATTTGCTGGCCACAATCACCAGCGTCTCGGCCAGGTTCACCTCGTTGCACACCGACATGATGTAAGCCGGATCAGTGGAATCAACGATGTGCAACTCCGGGAAGCCGGCTTGCGGTCCGAAGGTCTTGCCCAGCACCTCGGGACACAGGCTTGACCCCCCCATGCCCAGCAGCAGCGCCGAGGTAAAGTCCGACGACTCCACGTCGCCCCCCAGCTCGGCAAACGTGCCCAGATTTTTCTGCTGGCGCTCGATAATATCGATCCAGCCCATCCACTTCTGCTCATCGTCGCGCGTCCAAAGGCTGGGGTCCTTTTGCCAGAAACGCTCGATTTTGTGGTTGGCTTGCCAGTCGGCAGCGGCCGCATCCACCACGCCGCGAAGTTCCGCAGGTACTGCAAGTCGAAAGCTCATATCACTATAGATTCTGCCTCATGGCCCCGGTTGCATGGCAAAGATTGTGAAAAAGTGCGATCAGGCGCATGCGCTTGTCGGCCCCCTAGGTTGCCCCACCCTTTCGCGCTTTTTGCGAAAGGGTGGGAGACGACGCTGATCTGCTGGCCCGCCGACTGTCTGACTTGCTGACTTTGCTTTTCTATTCCCTGCTGGCTACTCCCTATTCCCTGCTTTGCCCGGCCACTTCGGCGTGATGCGAATCAAATCCAGTCCGCCCATGTCCTTCAGCATGAATTCCGGCGAGGCCGCGGGCACGGCTACGATGCCGCGCGCAAACAGATCAACCGGGCTGAATCCCTCGCCCATCAGCCGGCCCGCGCCGGCGGCCGCAAACAGGTAGGCAAGCTGGTGTTTTGATTCCGTGCCGCGCAGCGCTGCGCTCGTCTGACGGCCGTCGACGGGTATCCGCTCCATGCGAAAGTACGCGCTGTCGATGAGCAGCGTGCGGTCGGCAAGCGCGCGCGGAGCTACCTTGCCCGCGTGCGTGCTGAGGCGCGTAGCTTCAAGAGCCTTGGCGATGTGCAGCTCGCGCCCGCGCCCGTAGTCGTACATGCGGTAAGTGGTGTCGCTGTTCTGCTGCGTCTCCAGCAGAATCGATCCCGGCCAGATGGCGTGCACCGTGCCCGCATCCACAAAGATCACATCCCCGGCTGCCACCGGCACCATGTTGAGCTCGCTCTCCAGCGTGCCCGCGCGAATTCCCTCTTCGATTTGCGCCAGAGTGGTTCCCGGCTTCACGCCCACGGCCACCTCCGCTCCCGGCTCGGCAGCCAGCGCATACCAGCACTCCGTCTTGCCGTTGGGCAGGCCGTACTTGTGCGCCATGGCATCGTCGGGATGCACCTGCACGCTCAGCTTTTCCTTCGCGAATATGGTTTTAATCAGCAGCGGCGAGTCCGGCGAAGGCGCATCCGCACCCAGCAGCGCCGCGTACTCTTCGGCGAAGAGCGCTCCCAGCCTCTTGCCCTTGTGCGGCCCGGTCGTAACCAGGCAGTCGTCACCCGTCAGCCACACCTCGCCAATGGGCTCGCCCTCGGCCACGCGGTCATACCAGGGCCGCAGATCGCGAAACCCCCACACCCGCCCCACAAATCGCGGCTCGATGCCAAACGGCGCCATTGCAGCGGCAGGAATGCTCATAACCTCTCTTCGCTCTCGCGATCTCCAGTCCAGTTTAGTGCGTAGCGGCAAAGAATTGCGCGCCCGCAGCGTGCACGCTTTGTTAAGCTTGGCGCAGCCATGATCAAACCGGCTGCCGTGATTGCCGCTATCCTCCTTCTCTGTTCTCTCCCTTCGCCCGCGCAAAAAAAGACATCTCCGTCCGCGCCCAAAAAGCTTCAGGCCATCCGCTTTCAGGGCGCGCCCCAATACACCCAGGATGAGTTGCTCGCAGCTTCCGGCCTGAAGCCGGCCCCGCGCCTGGCTCCGAGCAGCGTGAAAGCTGCCGCCAGGCAATTAAACGATACCGGCCTCTTCGCGGTGGTCAAATTCAGCACCGACAGCAAAGGGCTGCTCTTCACATTGACGCCCATCACGCAGCTCTATCCCATGCACCTCGACAATCTGCCGCTCAAGCCAGGCAACCCCCTCGACGAAAAGCTCCATGAGCGTTTCCCCCTCTATCGCGGTTTGTTGCCCGCCGGCGGCTCCATGGACGACGGCATCAGCCAGATGTTTGAAGAAATGCTCGCCGCCGAAGGCGTAAAGGCAACGGTAAAGGCCGCTCTCACCAGCGGCCTCACGCCCCAAAAAATCACGGCCATGAATTTCTCGGTCACCGCGCCGCCGGTGCGCATCGGCCGCATCCAGCTTGCCGGCGTCTCAGCCGCCATGCAGGCCAAGGCCAACGCTCTCGTCGAAGCCCAGACCGGAAACGCGTTCGACACGGAGAACTCCGCGCTTGGCCTCAAGCGCGCCTTCGAGGACCTCTACCAGGATCAGGGCTATGCTGCGGTTCAAGTCGATGTGAGCGAAGTCGAGCCTCCGGTTGCATCAGACCAGGCCGTCGAGATTCCCTTTTCGGTTGCTATCCACGAAGGCGCAATCTACAAGCTCGGCTCCATCAGCTATCCGGCCGACGCGCTCATTTCCCGCGCTCAGGTTGAGCAGATCCTCAAAAAATATCCGGCCGGCTCGGGAAGGCCGCTGGATCTGTTTCTGCTTGCCGTCCGCGACGCCTTTCATGCCCGCGGCTATCTCGATTGCTCCGTCGCCCCGCACGCTTCTTTCAACGAAACCACCCACATCGTGAATTACAGCATCGAGATCGATCCCGGTCCGGTCTATCAGTTTGCCGCGGTTCAGTTCGAAGGCGCTCCCGACGCCATGATCGCCAAACTCAAAAATGCCTGGAAGCTGGCGCCCGGCGACGCCTTCGACGAAAGCTATGTATCAGGGTTCGCGGCGCGCGCCCAAAAACAGGACCGCGCCCTGGCGAAATGGATGCAAAGCGTGATCACGACCTACGACGTCAAGCCCGACCCGGACACGCACCAGGTCAGCGTCATCTTCCACTTCGCCAAAGCCGCGCAGAATACGCACTAAAAGGGCGCCGGATCTCGCCCGCTCGCGGAGCTGATTTGCAAGCCTGGGCGCGAATGGCGCGCGAAGCGCGCAGTTGCCTGGACGGCTGGTCCTTACTCCCACTCGATCGTGCCCGGCGGCTTCGACGTCACGTCGTAGACCACGCGGTTGATGCCGCGCACTTCGTTCACAATGCGGTTAGAGATGCGTTTCAGCAGCTCGTAGGGCAGCGGCGTCCAGTCGGCGGTCATGCCGTCTTCAGAGTGCACGGCACGGATGGCGCAGGTGTACGCATAGGTGCGCTGGTCGCCCATCACGCCCACGCTCATCACCGGCAGCAGCACCGCAAAGCTCTGCCAGATTTTGGTGTACAACCCGGCAGCCTTCACCTCGCCGAC
>JASHQH010000145.1 GCA_030037635.1 Acidobacteriaceae bacterium | reverse complement strand
TCCTCCACCGACTTTATCTTCGCCAATATTGCTGAGGAGCTGGGCTTCATCGGCGCCATGTTCATTGTGCTGCTGTTTTGCATGCTTGCCGTGCGCGGGCTGCGCGCGGCCTTCCGCTGCGGCGATCCTTTTGCGCGGCTCGTGGCTTTCGGCATCACCATCACCATTTTGCTGCAGGCCTTCTTCAACATCAGCGTGGTGCTGTCGCTGGTTCCCAACAAGGGCATTCCCCTGCCGTTGATTTCGCACGGAGGCACTTCGCTGTTCTGCACGCTGGCGTCGATCGGGATCTTGCTGAACATTTCGCGGCAGGCGGAGTGAGGCAGGGAACAGGCAACAGGGAACAGGACGGCAGGGATTAGGAATAAGTGAGCTTGTGGCCAGTGGCCGGCGGCTTGTAGCAACACGCTGCCGGCTGCGAGCTGGTCAAGGCTCGCTGGCCGCTGCGAATTGTGAACTCTGAACTGCGCATCCTCATAGCCGGTGGCGGGACAGGCGGGCACATCATTCCCGCACTGGCCGTGGCGCACGAACTGGTGAACCGGCATGGAGCCGAGGCGCTGTTTGTGGGCACCCCGCGCGGGCTGGAATCGCGCTTGGTTCCCGCAGCCGGCTTCGCGCTGCGGCTGATCGACGTGGGCCCGCTGAAAAGCGTGTCGCTGGCTACGCGGCTGCGCACTCTTTTCCAACTGCCGGCAAGCATCTTCGCCTGCCAACGCATGATGCGCGAGTTCCGGCCTGGCGCGGTGCTGGGCGTGGGCGGCTACGCCTCCGGCCCGGCCATGGCGGCCGCGCTGCGCATGAAGATCCCAACCATGGCCTTTGAGCCCAACGCCATGCCGGGGCTGGCCAACCGGCTCATCGGAAAACGCGTGCAGGCTGCGGCGCTCAATTTCCCGGTGGCCGCAAAGTGGTTTCGTAACGCCGAGGTCACGGGAGTTCCGGTGCGTCCGGAATTCTTCTCGCTCTCCGCACCCGAGGGCCCGCCGCATCTTCTCATCTTTGGCGGTTCGCAGGGGGCGCGGCTGTTCAACCTCAATGTGCCGCGGGTGATTTCGGCGTTGCTTGGCGCCATTCCCGGGCTCACGGTTCTCCATCAGAGCGGGGCGCGCGACATGGAGGTGACCGAATTGGCCTATGCGGCCAGTGGGGCCGATCATTCGCGCTGGCAGGTGAGCGCGTTTCTTGACGATATGCCCGCACGGTTTGCGCGCGCGCACCTGGTCATGTCGCGCAGCGGCGCGTCCACGGTGGCGGAGCTGGCCGCGGCGGCCAAGCCGTCGTTGCTGGTGCCGTTTGCGGCTGCAACTGACGAGCACCAGCGCCGCAACGCTGAAGCCATGGTGCAGGCCGGAGCGTCAGCGATGCTCGAGGAGAAGGAAGTGCAGGAGCCGGAGAAGCTGCTGGGCGCGCTGGTCGGATTGCTCACCGATCCGGCACGGCTTGCCGCCATGGCCAAGGCCGCGCGCACCCAGGCGCATCCCACCGCAGCGGAACGCATCACAGCGAAGCTGGTGGAGATGGCCGAGAAGCAGCGGAGTTAGCGGAGTTGCTGGGGTTAGCGAGTCAGCCGGCTGAGGGCAGAAGTCCGGAGACGAGGGTAATCTCGCCCCCACCCTAGCCGGAAAAACAAAGACCCGGCTAGGATCGGGCACTCCACTTCATCGCCGAATCGAACT
Organism: Acidobacteriaceae bacterium; assembly: GCA_030037635.1. Taxonomy (GTDB): domain Bacteria; phylum Acidobacteriota; class Terriglobia; order Terriglobales; family Acidobacteriaceae; genus Telmatobacter. The sequence goes on along the minus strand of JASHQH010000145.1, from coordinate 917 downwards.
CAACAACAAGAGTTAGCGCGCAGAAGCTCGGATCACGTCTCCCATCACGCCGGTAAACCATACTCCCGTTAATTTAATAAAGCTGTTATAGCCTTCACTCAGGGCCTTCTGGTTGCCATTTCCAGTGTATTCGTCTTCGATTGAGAAAAGTTCAATGTCGTTTAGAAGACGGTCCAACTCCACATAGGCCCCGAACAGTTCTTCGGGCAACCGGTCACTCGGTGATCGATACCGTGCAATATCTTGTTTGGCTTCACGGGCCTCGTTGCTGACTTTGTCGCGCATTGCGTCGCAACTCTGCCGAGCGGATTCGTCTGCCTGATCGCAGCGGAGGGCAGGCACCACCGATTGCTGGAAGCTGTCGAGCGCCTTACTCTCGCGACTAAGAAGAAGGTCCACTGTCTGCTGCCCCGTGTCTTTGACGCCCCGGGTCTGGGCGTGAGTAACACATGAACTGGATGGTATAGCTGTAGCACACGTGAACAGCACCAAATTGAGGAGTTGTCTTTGGGTCATGGCCGGTTCTCCCCCCAAAAGGACTCTTCTTGCAAATTGTTCTGGTTATACTCTTCCTTGGTTGCGGGCAGCAACCTTATCCGCTCATGGACCGAATCCTCAAGTGGCCGGCTAGGCGAGAAGTAAGGGTACCCACTCTGGGGTGGCTTGTATACCCTGCTTTCAAACAAAAAGCCCGCCTGCCGAAGCAGAGCGGGCCTTTGTGTTTCTGGCAATAAGCCGGATGAATTACCGGTGACCACCACCGCCGCCACCATGGAAGCCGCCGCCTCCACCGTGGAAGCCACCACCGCCAACGCTGGCGTGTCCGCCACCGCTATAACCGTGTGCTACGCCACCGGCGTAACCGCGTGCCACGCCACCAGCGTAACCGCGACCCGCACCGGCATATCCACGAACGC
>JASHQH010000144.1 GCA_030037635.1 Acidobacteriaceae bacterium | reverse complement strand
GTGCTCAGCGGTGACACCGGGAATTGGCTCTTCGCTGGCAGCGTAGATGGGCAGCACAACGACCGTGTCGGCAGCGGTGAATGCGCCGGCGAAGTCATCGAGCAGGTCGCGCGTGCGCGTGTAGCGATGCGGCTGGAAGACGACATGGAGCCTGCGCGGACGGCACTCGCGTGCGGCGGCCAGCGTGGCGCGAATCTCGGTGGGATGGTGGCCGTAGTCATCGATCACGGTTATGCCTCGCGCCTGGCCGCGCTGCTGAAAGCGCCGGTCGACGCCGCGAAAGTTCTTGAGGCCCTCGGCGATCTTCTCGGGCGCAACCTCAAGCTGCCGGGCAATGGCCACGGCCGCGGTGGCATTCAGCACGTTGTGCCGTCCCGGCACGTGCAGCTCGAACGGCCCCAGCGGCCCCGCTGCCGTGTGCACCTGAAAACGCGCAAAGCAGGAGCTCCGCTCTTCGGTGTTTTGGAGGGATTTTGGACCTGGGTCCAACAGCTCCAGCCGGAAATCGGCCTCCCCCCCGGTGCCGTAGGTGAAAACCTTTCTGCGCACGCGCGGCAGAATTCCTCTAAGCAGGGCATCGTCTGCGCAGGCCGTGGCCGCACCATAGAATGGCACGCGATCCATGAACTCCACAAACGCGCGCTCCACGTCGGCCATGTCGTGGTAGCAATCCATGTGCTCGCGATCGAGATTCGTGACCACGGCGAGGATCGGCGACAGCTTGAGGAACGAGCGGTCGCTCTCGTCGGCTTCGGCGACGAGATATTGCGTGGTACCCAGCCGCGCATTTGAGCCCAGCGCATCCACGCGCCCGCCCACGACGACCGTGGGATCGAGCCCGCCCGCGCTCAGCACCGCGGCCACCATCGAGGTGGTCGTGGTCTTGCCATGCATGCCCGCGATGGCGATGCCGTACTTGAGCCGCATCAGCTCGGCCAGCATCTCCGCGCGCTGGATCACGGGAATCTTCTGTGCCTGCGCTTCCACCACTTCGGGGTTTCGCGCGTTTACCGCAGAGCTGGTCACCACCACGGTTGCGCCTGCCACGTGGGCTGCGTTGTGGCCTTCGTAAACCGTCGCGCCCAGTGCGGCCAGCCGGTCGGTCACTGCGCTGCGCCTCAGGTCGGAGCCCGACACCTTCATGCCCAGGTTCAGCAGAATCTCGGCAATGCCACTCATGCCGATGCCGCCGATCCCGATGAAGTGCACGTGCTGTTGGGTGGCAAACATGTGGGTGAAGGATCAGAGTAACAGGGCGCAGGGAGTAGCTTGTAGAGAGGAGTGACGGCTACCGGTTGCCGGCTGTTAGCTTCCAGGTGTCAGGTTTCAGAGGTCAGTTGCAGTTACTGGCTATTGGCTGTCTTTTCCACCGGTGCGCGCTCCAGCAGATTTTCAAGCTGCTGGTATTCGAGCTCGGTGAGCAGCGACACTGGCTCAGCGCCTGCGTTCTGCCACGCATCGAAGTCGCCCTCGCGGCCGTCGGGCGCAGTGGCCGAATCGACATAATCCAGCTCCGCGCAGTCGTTAAAGATCACCACCGTGTAATCGCCGATGCGAAAGCGCACGTCGCCTGCATACACATCGTTCCAGGATGCGCCCAGGGCGACGATCTTCACCTCGCGCCGGACGGCTTTGCGAAACAACTCCACGACCTCCGGCCCGGTAACTTCGTTCGCTGGCGACTGCGGCGAATCTGACATCGGCTTGTGTCTCTCAGCGATTGGCTATGAGCTGTTAGCTCTCAACTGCTGCCTGCTGGCCATTGGCTATTGGCTACTGGCTAAGACCTGTTCCTTGTTCCCTGTTGCCGGTTGCCTGTTCCCTGTCTTAAGGTAGCGCGTAGTCGAAGTCGTAAAAATGCTGCCCGTTCTCAATGCGAATGGTGAGCGCGCCCTCAATTCCCTTCAGCTCGCCGGTGCCCGACCCCGGCACCACGATCACCTCCATCCTGGGCCCGTCCCCATTCATGGTGGCAAAGTGCTGCAGCGCAAAGCTGCCGTGCTTGCCGTCGAGCGTACCGCTCACCAGTTCAATGGCCACGTAGCCGGCTGCGCCCTGCTTGGGATCGCCGCCGCCGAACATCTCGCCCTTGGACGTCGCTTCAAGATCACCATGCATCACCTTGTTGATGGTGTAGCGGCTCAGGCCCTCGGCGGGTGACGGCGAAAGCGGATGCACGTCGACAGTAAACGTGCCGTGAGCGTGGTGCATGGGAATCTCCTTGGGCTGTGTCGCGGCTTGGGGCGCGACCAGTGCGAGCGCGAACAGAATGGTAGATGCGAGCGGCATCAATCGCATTTCAGGATAACGTGCCTGCACAAGATATTTTTCCGCACCCGTCTTTCCGAATCGCGCCGGTTTTTCGAAATGGGAGGCGGCCTAAACCCGGCCTCGCCGAAAAGTTGCGCACAACCTTGCCAACAGAGCGTGTTTGCATAGGCATGAGCGGCAAGCCCCCGGAGGCGGCACGAGCCAAGTCCCCCAGCGGTGGCGAGCCGGAGCGGCCAGCCATTCGAGCCGTCTGGAACGGAGGAATTATGGGCAGCATGAAGAAGTTGATGTTAGGAGCAGCACTCGCAATTGGAACTCTGGGATTGGCCGCAGCGCCGGCCCAGGCAGCGCGCATTGGAGTTTTCGTGGGCGGTCCCGCCTACGTTCCGCCTTGCCCCGGCGCCGGATACGTCTGGGTAGGCGGCTACTGGAACGCAGGCATTTGGGTGCCTGGCTATTGGAACTTCGTCGGCGTCCGCGTAGGCGGCCCGGTGTTCCGCGGCGGCGTCGTGGTGGGTCACGGACCGTATTTCGTTCGCCACTACGCTCCTCGCCCTTACGGTTTTCGCAGGTAGCTCCGCCTTCTGCTGCCTGCTCCATGCGGCCCCTCCGAAATGGAGGGGCCGTTTTTTCGCACCTTTTGGCGCCTCGGGGCGTCTAATAGACGAGGCGCAACGCCTTTAGAGTGAGCTATCTGGCCGGAAATCGCTGAAGGGTCTTGTACTCTGGTTCGGATTGCGGGATGCTTTTCACAAGACCGCAACATAAAAGCGAAAGTGCTGTTTAATGGATTGGAAGCTGGCCGAAGAAGATGACAAGCGGCCGGCAGGTGCTGAAGGCCGGGGGGCGACTCCGGCTCCCGGTGAAAGTGATAAGAGGACCGGGCCGCACAAGGAGGGTCTTATGCGGAAATTCCGTTGGGTTCTATTGGCAATTCTTCTGGTTCTTCCGTTCGCCGCGGTTTCCATGGCGAGCGCCCAGGTCGCAGTTGGTGTGGGCGTCGGCCCGGCAGTGGTCGCCGCTCCTTATTATTACGGTCCCCCGGATTGTGCGTGGGGCTATTACCCGTATTACCCCTATGCCTGCGCTCCTTACGGCTATTACGGCCCTAGCTGGTTTTATGGCGGCGTCTTCATCGGCGCCGGACCGTGGTACGGCTGGGGTTGGGGTCACGGCTGGGGCTGGGGCCGCTATGGATACGGCTACGGCTATCGCGGCGGATACGGATACGGCGTTCGTGGATATGCCGGTGCGGGTCGCGGTTACGCTGGTGGCGTGGCACGCGGTTACGCCGGTGGCGTAGCACACGGTTATAGCGGTGGCGGACACGCCAGCGTTGGCGGTGGTGGCTTCCACGGTGGAGGCGGCGGCTTCCATGGTGGCGGCGGTGGTGGTCACCGGTAATTCATCCGGCTTATTGCCAGAAAC
>JASHQH010000143.1 GCA_030037635.1 Acidobacteriaceae bacterium | reverse complement strand
AGAAATTCATCGCGTTCATCGGTACTCCGACCCAGTGCGGCATCAAACAGTTCCTTCACGCGCTCCCATTGGCCTGTTTTCTCCACCGATGCTTCTCCCCACCTCGCGTTTCAGCCAGGCCTTGGCCATGGTCCAGTCGCGCTTGACCGTGGAAGGAGAGATCTCCAACACCTGAGCAGTTTCTTCCACGGTGAGGCCGCCAAAGATTCGCAGTTCCACGATTCTTTCCTGCTGCGCATCGCGACGCGAAAGCCGGGCCATGAGCAGATCCAATGCGACAAGGTCGACCTTGCGTTCTTGGGGGAGGAAAAAGACTCTGCTTAATTCAATCATGTACTCGGGACCACGCTTGATGGCGCGGCGGCGCCGGGCGAAGTCCACAAGAATCTGCCGCATCAGTTTAGCTGCTAGCGCCACAAAATGGGCACGATTTTCTACTTTCGGCGGATCATCTCCGGCCAGCCGCAGGTATACCTCGTGAACTAGAGCCGTGCTCTGCAGGGTGTGATTGGAACGCTCGGACCGCAGGCATCGGTGCGCGGCTAAGCGCAATTCGTTGTAAACAATAGGGATGAGAGCACGAAGCGCATCCTGATCGCCGCTTCTCCAGCGAACCAGGAGTTCAGTAGCTGAATTGGATGATTGCGCCACGCTTACGACCCCAAGTCGCACATTTGACTCGAAGGTAGCTCGAATCTGGGAAGGGCGTCAACGGTGGCAGCTCTCGTCCTCGCGATCGTTCCCGGCGAAACATGACGTACCCCGGATTGCCGACAACCTCGAACTCATATCTCGCGACGGCTCCGAATGCAAGGCGACAACAACGCTAGTTGCAGCTCAAGCAGCAACCAAGGTTCGTCATTGCGCCGGCTGGAGGCAGTGGGCTACTTTGGTTTTTTCCGTCGGTTGGCGAAGATTACTATAACCACCACGATCACGATGAGAAGAAGTATGTGCCAAGGCTGAATCAGGATTCCCATGACGCTCTCCGCTTACTCACGCCGCCCTTTCCGCCTCCCGCTCGTAGGACTCCCAAGCGGCGTTCGGTATCGATTATGGGGGGTAGTTCGGAAGTGGATAGTTCAACCAGCTTATGAGCTAGCTGGTTGATGTCACGTGGCCGTTTGCTAATACGCTTTGGCACATAGACAGTATGCCACTAGCACGACCATTGCTCAAATTCAAAGTAGCCCACTACCCGGCTGGAGCTCTTCTTGCGCCGTGCCTTTTGGCCTGCTATCATAACTCTGCTCATGATTTGCGCCCTGCAAATCCGCCGTTGTTGTCGCCTGTCGCACATCGCCGACGGGTGTCTTTCCTAGTCTTTGATCTCCCCGAATATTCGATCAAGCAGACGCACCCGTAGCTGAACGCCGGGTCCGTCCATATTTGTGTGGCTCGTGGCTTCAGCGCAACTCCTGAATCCCCGAGGACCCATGTCACTCGCCGAATCGCCGCTGTCGACAACATCGCCGCAAACCATCACCGCCACCTCGCTTCGCAACCATGATTCGAGCTCGCTGGGGCATTTGCGCCTGCTTGAGGCGGAGAGTATTCATATCCTGCGCGAAGTCGCCGCGGAGTTTGAACGACCGGTGATGCTTTACTCCATCGGCAAAGATTCCTCTGTGATGCTGCGGCTGGCGCAGAAGGCCTTCTACCCCGGCCCGATTCCATTTCCCTTGCTGCATATCGATACCGGCTTCAAATTTGCTGAGATGCTGGAATTCCGAGATCGCATCGCTCGCGAAGTGGGGGTCAAGTTACTGGTATGGCGCAATGAGCCGGCCATCGCGGCGGGAGCCAATCCCATCGCGCTCGATACCAGGCGCTGCTGCGGTCTGCTCAAAACGCAGGCTCTGCTCGACGCGCTGCGCCATTACAATTTCGACGCCGCGTTTGGTGGCGCGCGCCGCGATGAGGAAAAGTCCCGCGCCAAGGAGCGCATCTACTCTTTTCGGGATACAGCCGGGCAATGGGACCCGAAGAACCAGCGGCCGGAGCTCTGGAATCTCTATAACGCGCGCCTGCATCCGGGCGAGAGCATCCGCGTTTTTCCACTTTCCAACTGGACCGAGATGGATGTGTGGCAGTACATCCACGAGGAAAAGATTCCGGTGGTCGATCTCTATTTCGCCAAAGATCGCCCCATGTACGTCCGTGGCGATGCATTGCTTCCAGTCGAGCAGTCCTTCGTTGCATCGCCCGGCGAAAAACCGCAGATAGTCCGCTCGCGGCTGCGCTCTCTGGGGTGCAGCCCCTGCACGGGGGCGATTCGCTCCAGCGCGGAAACCATCCCCGGCATCATCGCGGAGCTGATTTCCTTCCGGTCATCGGAGCGCGCCAACCGTGTCATCGATCACGACCAGGAAGGGTCAATGGAGATCAAGAAGCAGGAGGGCTACTTTTAAATGGCCACAGCCGCTCCAGCTGCGTTTTCCATTGACGAGTTTCTTTGCGCGGAGCGCGAGAAGGATCTGCTCCGCTTTTCCACCGCGGGCAGCGTGGACGACGGCAAGTCCACGCTCATAGGGCGGCTGCTTTACGATACGCAGTCCGTCTACGAAGATCAGGTGCGTTCGATTCAGGGAAAAGGCACAACCGCGCCCGGCCAGATTGACTTTGCGCTGCTCACCGACGGATTGCGCGCCGAGCGCGAGCAGGGCATCACCATTGATGTTGCCTATCGATACTTCTCCACCGCGCGGCGCAAGTTCATCATCGCCGACACACCTGGCCACGAGCAGTACACACGCAACATGGCCACGGGCGCATCCACTGCCGATGCGGCCGTCGTGCTCATCGATGCCAGCAAGGGCGTGCAGATTCAATCGCGGCGTCATGCCTACATCGCCTCGCTGTTGCAGGTTCGTCATCTGCTGGTGGCCGTAAACAAGATGGACCTGATCGATTACAGCGAAGCCGCATTCCACGCCATCGGAGAGGACTTCCGAAAGGTCCTGGATCGCATTGGTGAGGTGGCCGGAACCAGCGTCGCAGCGCACTTTGTCCCGGTGAGCGCATTAAGCGGCGACAATGTGGTGCACTCCGGCCGCAGTGCCATGCCGTGGTACGCAGGCCCCACACTGCTGGAGCTATTGGAAACCCTGCCCGCGGCGCGCGAAGCATACGGCGCGCCCTTCCGTTTCCCGGTGCAGCGGGTGGTCCGGCCCGACGCAACATTCCGTGGCTTTGCGGGCCAGATCGCCGCAGGCTCCATCCGCCGCGGTGACTCGATCACTGTGGCGCCTTCGGGCCGCGAAGCGCGAATCAAACGTATCGTCACCTTCGACGGCGATCTCGAAGATGCCTCCGCGCCGCTTTCGGTCACTCTGGTGCTCGACCGCGAGGTCGATATCAGCCGCGGCGATCTCATTGCCGCCGCAGGAGCATCCCCATCGGTTGCGCGCGAGCTCAAGGCTGCGCTGGTGTGGATGAACGAGCGGCCGCTCCATCCGGCGCGGCGCTATTTGCTGAAGCATACCAGTCACACCGTGCCGGCATTCGTCGACTCCCGCCCTCATCGCGTCGACCTCGGGTCGCTTTCGCTTAAACCGGCCGAAACCCTGGGCATGAACGACATCGGCGCAGTCACCCTCACACTGTTGCGCCCCATTGCGGTCGACCTCTACCGTGACAACCGCGCCACCGGCTCGCTGATCCTCATCGACCCCGAGACCAACGCCACCGTTGCCGCAGGAATGATCACCTCCGTATCGTCGCAATCCAGCTCTGGCGAAGACGATGGCGCCGTGCCCTGGAGCCGCGTCACTGCGGGCGAGCGCGAGGCGCGCTGGGGCCACTCTGGTGGTGTTGTCGAGCTCTCAGGTTCCGAGCAGCTCGTCGACGCAATCGAACGCTGGCTCTTTTCCGTGGGCGCGGCAACGGTGCGTGTCGACGCTGCAACTCCGGAATTCGCTCGTCATCCCGAACTGCTCCCGCTTATCACGGCGCAATATGCGCAATCCGG
>JASHQH010000142.1 GCA_030037635.1 Acidobacteriaceae bacterium | reverse complement strand
CCTACTGGCTACTGGCTATTCCCTGCCTTTAGTACCATGGTTGCGATGCACGTTCTGTCTGCAGCCGAAATGCAGGCCTGCGATCGCACCACGAGCGAGCGGTATGGAATTCCGTCGATCGAGCTGATGCGCGCGGCCTCTTCGGCGGTTGCGGCATTCGCGCGCCAGCAATTCCCCAGAGCGCGGCGGGTGACCGTGCTCTGCGGCCGCGGCAACAATGGCGGCGACGGCATGATGACGGCGCGGCTGCTCGCCGGCGCCGGGCTCGACGTAACGACAATTCTGCTGGGCGCTGCGGAACAGCTTGCCGGCGACGCGGCCGTTGCTTGGAGCCAGCTGACGCATCCCATGCATGGGCGAGTGCATGTGGCCGCCGGCGCCGCGGAGCTGGCGCGGCACAAAGAGGCACTTGATGCCGACCTGATTGTCGATGCCGTTCTGGGGACAGGATTCAAGCCGCCACTGAAAGGTCTGCCGCTGGACGCGCTGAATTGGGTGCGCGGAAGCCGGGCAGCGGTACTTGCAGTAGATCTGCCGTCAGGTTGGCCCGCTGACGAAATGAGTGCGGAATTTTCGGGACCGTCATTTCCCGCTGACGCCGTCATCACCTTTACCGCCCCCAAGCCGGCGCACGTCTTCGGGCAGCTGACGCGGCGTTGGGACCAGCCCATCGTGGTTGCGCCCATCGGCTCGCCCGATGCGGCCATGGTTTCAAAGCTGGGCATTGACTGGGCCGGATCGTCGCTCGAACTGGCGCAGACTCCGCGCGCCGCATCGGCCAACAAAGGCAATTTCGGACACGTGCTGGTGGTGGGCGGCGCGTTCGGCGCGGGCGGCGGCAAGTCCGGCGCGCCGGCCATGACATCGTTGGCAGCGCTCCGCGTGGGAGCAGGACTGGTGACGGCCGCAGTGCCGGCGCCGGCGCTCGGAGTGGTGGCCTCGTTTGTGCCCGAGCTGATGACATGGCCGCTTGCTGCGGGCACAAAGGGCCAGATTGTCTCAAAGAATCTTGAACCCAGGCATCTCGACGCGCTCACCGCCGCCAAGACGGTGCTGGCCATTGGACCGGGCATGGGCCAGGATGCGCAGACGGCAAAGTTCGTGCTCGGGCTGCTTGCTGCAACCAGGATTCCCGCGGTCGTCGACGCCGACGCGCTGAACATCCTTGCCAAGCGGCCGGCACAGATTGCCAGGCTCGCCGGCAAGGGTAAGCGCACGCTGGTGCTCACACCCCATCCCGGCGAAATGGCGCGGCTTAGCCAAATGACAACAGCCGAGGTGCAAGCGGACCGGCTAAAGGCAGCGCGCGGTTTTGCCGAACGTATGAGTGTGACGCTGGTGTTAAAAGGAGCGCGAACGCTCATCGCGCATTCTGATGGGCGCGTGGCCGTAAACACCTCGGGCAATCCCGGCCTGGCCAAGGGCGGCAGCGGCGATCTGCTCACCGGGATGATCGCCGGATTGCTGGCACAATATCCCCGCGATGCGCAACGTGCCGTCGAAGCAGCCGTCTATCTTCATGGGCTGGCTGCAGACTTGGCCGTCCGCGCAGGCGATGAGCACACGCTGCTGGCCACCGATTGCCTGGCGCAACTGGCGCCCGCGTTTCAATCGCACGCACACATGCTTCACAGCGGAGGCCGAAAAGGTTATGTTTGGTTGCAGGGGGCACTGCATGCGGCGGACTCGTTCCCGGCGGCAGGCCTTCACGAGGGCTGAGAAATGACCGATGCCGCTCCGGTTGCCGAAGGCAAAATCCACGAGTTCACCACGCAAAGCGGCGCCGACACCGTTGCGGTTGGCCGGAAACTTGCGCACCTGCTCAAGCCGCCGCAACTGCTGCTGCTGCGCGGCGAGCTGGGCACGGGAAAAACCACGCTCGTCAAGGGGATTGCACAGGCTCTGGACGCTGCTGAGCCCGACGAAGTCACCAGCCCCACCTTCACGCTGATCCACGAGTACGACGGAACGCGCAACGGCAAACCGGTAAAGCTCTACCACCTTGACGTCTATCGGCTGGAAAGCGAGCGCCAGCTGGAGACCTTGGGCCTGGACGATCTGCTCACGCCCGACGCGCTGGTGGTGGTGGAGTGGGGCGACAAGTTCAAAAGCATCCGCAAACGCGCCACGGGCGAGATCGTGGTTGCCTCAGAAGGCGGCGACGCGCGCAAAATCACGGTGACGACGAAGGAATAACGGGGTCAGCGGCGTTGGCCACTGCGGCGCCGCGCCAAGCTCCCGTAGGGAGCGCCAGAAAATAGCCCGGGGCGCAAGCCCGGGAAAGCAGCAAAGAAAAACTGCAAGCCCGTAGGGGCGACAGAACCAGCCCGACATCGAGAAAGCCGAGCCCGCGACACTCCCTCTTTTCCTCCCCTCACACACCCTGATACAAGTTCATCAGGACGGCCATGAATCGCATTCCCATCGCAGAGGTCGAGAAAACACTCGCCGCCGTGCTGCGCAAGCTGGGCTTTGCGCCCGAGCGCGCGAATCTGTGCGCGCGGCTGTTTGCCGAGACCACACGCGACGGCGTCTACACACACGGCATCAATCGTTTTCCGCGCTTTGTTGAAACCATTCGCAACGGCATGGTCAATCCCGGGGCCAAGCCTGAGGCAACGGCGCGATTCGGCGCCATCGAGCGCTGGGATGGACAGCGCGGGCCCGGCAATCTGAATGCATTGGCGGCCATGGATCGGGCACTCGCCCTGGCGCGCGCGCACGGCGTGGGATGCGCGGCCATGGCCAACACCAATCACTGGATGCGCGGCGGAACCTATGGCTGGCAGGCGGCGGAAGCAGGCATGATCGGCATCTGCTGGACCAACACCATGCCCAACCTGCCGCCGTGGGGCGGAGCCGAGCCGGTTTTCGGCAACAATCCGCTGGTGATTGCCGTGCCGCGTGCCGCCGGGCCGGTGGTGCTCGACATGGCCATGTCGCAGTTTTCCTATGGCGCGCTCGAAAGCTACCGCAAGCGGGGCGAGATGCTTCCGGTGGACGGGGGCTGGGATGCCGAAGGTAAGCTGACGCGCGATCCCGGCGCTATCGAGCAGTCGCGGCGGGTGCTTCCGGTCGGCTATTGGAAAGGATCGGGGCTGGCAATGGTCCTCGACATGGCCGCCGCGATGATCACGCTGGGCAGAGCCACGCATGAGATTGTGGCTGACCCATTGCTCGAGACGGCCGTCTCGCAGATGTTTCTCGCCATCAACCCTGAGGCCTTTGGGCCCGCGCCGCGCGCCGCGCAGATTGCCAACGAGGTAGTGGCATCGGTCGCCGGAAGTCCGGCCGCGGCGCACCACGCCAGCGTGCGCTATCCAGGCGAACAGACGCTGCGCACGCGTACTGAAAACATGAAGCTCGGATTGCCCGTAGAGCCGGAAGTGTGGACGCAGATTCTGGCCATGTGAAAGCCTGAATGAAGGCCGAAATCTTGAAACGCAAACATGGCAGCGGCTCAGGGTCGCGCCCCTTCAAAACCTGCATCGCCGCTACGGGGCTTTGCGAATCAATTTGCCGGCTTCCCCACGCAGCGTGCCGCCGTCGGCCCCGGTCAAATCCCCGCCAATTTCCAGCCACAATCGGCAGAGAGGGCCGCCTGGCATTGGTAAGATGCTACCGGAGGTATTCCGTGCGATTGAATCGTTTCTATGCAGTTGCCGCAGCATACTTCACGCTTGGCGCTTTTGGTTCCCTCAGTGCAATCTCTCAAACCGAGTACCACATCTATCAGCGTCCGGCGTTGAGCAAGGACCTGATTGCTTTCGGCTACGCCGGCGATCTTTGGACAGTGTCGCGCGAAGGCGGCAAGGCCATCCGCATGACCAAGGGGGTGGGCATCGAGACCGCGCCGGTGTTTTCGCCGGACGGCGGCACCATTGCCTTCACAGGCGACTACGAAGGCAACACGGACATCTTCACCATTCCCGCAACCGGCGGGATTCCCGTTCGTGTCACCTATCACCCGGCGGGAAGCGTAGCCGTCGGATGGACTTCCGACGGCAAGCAAATTCTCTTCCGCTCCACGCGCGACTCGGCGTCGGGCCGCTACACGCAGCTATTTACCATTCCCGCGCAGGGAGGCATCGCGACGCGGCTGCCGCTGCCGATGGGCTATCAGGGCCAGTACTCGTCCGACGGCAGCCGGATCGCCTACCAGCCCCTCAGTCCAGCCTTCGGTTTCAACTACAACTCGTTTGTCGCATGGGGAAACTATCACGGCGGCCTGGCTTCGACCATCTGGATCACTACGCTGCCCGGGCTTGAGTCGGTGGAGATTCCACACGAGACGACCGCCGATTTCTCGCCGGTGTGGGTGGGCAAAACCGTCTATTTCCTCTCCGGCCGAAAGGGTCACATCGGCATCTTCTGCTACGACACAGAGACACGCAAGGTGACTGAGGCGCTGCACAACGACGGACCCGACATCCGCACGCTGGCCGGGGAAGGCACGACGCTGGTCTACGACCAGCTCGGTGAGATCTACCTCTTCGACACCGCGACCGGCCGGAGCCATCGGGTGCCGATCGAGATCGACTCCGATTTTCCTGAGGTACGGCCGAGAATTGAGAATGTAGCCGACCAGATACAGAACAGCTCAATCTCATCCACCGGCCTGCGCGCTGCTTTTGAAGCGCATGGCGAAATTCTCACCGTACCCGCCAAGAAAGGCCCGACGCGCGATATTACCAACACGCCGGGCGTCATGGAGCGCGAGCCGGCATGGTCGCCCGACGGCCAATCCATCGCTTATTTCTCCGACGAATCGGGCCTGTATGCGCTGCACGTGGCGCCGCAAACCGGCGACGCGGTGGCCGGCGAGCCGGCGGTAAAGAAGTTTCCGCTGGCCAAGGAGCCCGCCTACTACTTTGACCCGCTCTGGTCGCCCGATTCCAAGCGCATTGTCTTTCGCGACAACCGGCTGAACACCTACCTGCTCGATACCACAACCGGCAAGCTGGTCAAGGTCGGCGAGCAGGATGTGTACGGAGGTTTCTCGACCCAGAGCGGCCAGTGCAGCTGGTCGCCTGACTCCAAATGGATCGCCTACACCCACTCGACAGAAAACCACCTGCACGCCATCTATCTTTACTCGGTGGACACGGGCAACAGCACGCGGGTAACGAGCGAGCTGGCCGACTCCACCTTGCCGACCTTCGACCCCGAAGGCAAGTATCTTTATTTCCTGGCCAGCACCGACGACGGGGCCACCTCCGACGGTCTCGACATGACGAGCGATCTCTACGAGCCCGTCTCGAACATCTATGCCGCCGTGCTGAGCGCCGAACAGGCCTCGCCGCTGGCTCCGGAGCTGAGCGACGAAAAACCGCCGTCGGCCGAGCCGAATGAAAAGAAGAACGGCGAGAAGAATCCGGCCGCAGAGGAAAAGAAAAACGCCGCTGGCACGGAAAAAGAGAGCGCGGCGGGTAGCGAAGCCAATAGCGGCGCCGGCGCAACCCCCGCGGCCGGCGAGGAAAAGGCAGGCGGGAACGCATCCCAACCCAAGCCCGTGAAGATCGACCTCGACGGCATTGAATCGCGCATCGTGGCGCTGCCTCTGCATGCTGCCAATTATGTCGGCCTTAAAGCCGGACTGAAAGACAGCATCTATTTCCTCGAAGCTCCCTCCAACGGCCCCTTCGGCCCGGAAGTACTGACGTTGAACCGATGGACGCTCGAGGACCGCAAGACCGAGAAGCTGGCTGACAACGTGAGAAGCTTCGAACTCTCCGCCGATGGCAAAAAGATGCTGCTGGCTATCGGCCATGCGCCGCCGGATGGTGGAGACAATGCGGACGGCGGTCCACCCACATGGGTGATTGCACCCTCCGACACACCCCTAAAGCCCGGCGAAGGTGTGCTCTCGCTGGCCGAAATGAAAGCGCGCGAGGAGCCGCATGCCGAATGGGAGCAGATGTACCACGAGGTGTGGCGCATCGAGCGCGCCTACTTCTACGACCCCAACTTCCACGGCGCCGACACCGTGGCCGACGAGAAGCGGCTGGAGCCTTACGTGGCCGCGATCGTTTCGCGCGCCGATCTCAATTACATCTTCCAGGAGATGCTGGGCGCCTTCTCGGTCGGTCACCTGCGCGGCTTCGGCGGCGAGATCCCCGCGGCCAAGCCGGTGCCTGGAGGATTGCTGGGCGCTGACTACGAGATCAAGAACAACCGCTATTGCATCGCGAAAATTTACACCGGAGGCGAGTTCTATCCAGCAGTCAAGGCCCCGCTGGCGCAGCCGGGACTCAATGTCGCCGTGGGCGATTGCATTCTGGCCATCAACGGGCAGGAACTCACGGCCTCCGACGAGATTCAACAACTGCTCGAGGGCACGGCAGGCCAGGTGATCAGCCTGCGCATCGCCGCGGCCGATGGAAAGAATCCCCGCAACCTGGCCGTGACTCCGTTGCCCAGCGAAG
Organism: Acidobacteriaceae bacterium; assembly: GCA_030037635.1. Classification (GTDB taxonomy): domain Bacteria; phylum Acidobacteriota; class Terriglobia; order Terriglobales; family Acidobacteriaceae; genus Telmatobacter. Next base: position 987 of record JASHQH010000142.1, on the reverse strand, counting down.
CGCAGCTGCGCTACATCGACTGGATTGAGGCCAACCGCAAGAAGGTGGATGAGCTTTCGCAGGGAAAGCTGGCCTATATTCATCTGCCCGACACGGGCAGGAACGGATTCATCAGCTTCAACCGCTACTACTTCGCCCAGATGAACAAACAGGGCGCGATCATTGACGAGCGCTTCAACTCCGGCGGTCAAGTGGCCAACTACTTCATCGAGGTGATGAGCCGCCAGATCAACTCCTACTGGACGCCTCGTTACGGCGCCATCGAACACTCACCCAACGCGGGAATCTACGGGCCCAAGGTCATGCTCGCCAACGAATTCTCAGGCTCCGGCGGCGACTACCTGCCGTGGCTCTTCAAGCAGGCAAAGCTGGGGCCACTCGTGGGCAAGCGGACCTGGGGCGGGCTGGTAGGTATTGGCCCCACGCCGGTGCTGATGGACGGCGGCGATGTGACCGCGCCCAGCGTCGCCTTCTTCTCGCCCAAAGGAGAATGGGACGTGGAGAATCACGGCGTGGAACCGGATTACACCGTCGAGCTGGATCCTAAGGCGGTAAGCGAGGGGCACGATCCGCAACTGGAGAAGGCCGTCTCGCTGGCCATGGAGGAACTGGCCAAGCATCCCCCCGAGCAGCCGGAGAAGCCGGCCTACCCGAACTACCACAATCAGGACTGAGCACCAGGACAACTCTGTCATCCTGAGCGAAGGTCGTCCGCATTTGCGGACGACCGAAGTCCAAGGACCTGCATTTTCAAAAGCCCATGATGTTGTAGCCGCAATCCACGTAGATCGTTTCGCCGGTGACAGCGCTGGCCAGGTCGCTGGCCAGGTACAGCGCCGTGCCGCCCACTTCAAGCTGATCCACGTTGCGGTGCAGCGGAGCACGCTCGGCATGCGATTTGAGCATGTCGCCCAGCGCTCCCACGCCGCGCGCGGCCAGGGTCTTGATGGGGCCGGCAGAGATGGCGTTCACGCGGATGTTTTTTGC
>JASHQH010000141.1 GCA_030037635.1 Acidobacteriaceae bacterium | reverse complement strand
ATCTGCCGCGTGTTTCAGGGCACGCTCCACGTTGGTGACGAAGTCAACATCTCGCGGCGCGATGCGTCGCTCTATAAAACGCGCATCACCAAACTGTTTACCTTCTCGGGGCTCAAGCGCACCGAGATTGAAGAAACCACCATGGGCGACATTGTGGCCGTGGCGGGCGTTGAGGGCATCACCATCGGCGAGACCATTACCAGCGTCGAGAATCCGGCGCCGCTGCCGCTCATCGTCATCGACGAGCCGACCATTGCCATTCAGTTCAACGTGAACAACTCGCCGTTTGCTGGCCGCGAAGGTCAATACGTCACCAGCCGCAACCTGCGCGAGCGCCTCGAAAAAGAGCTGCTCACCAACGTATCCATTCGCGTGGAGGAGACCGGTTCGCCCGACAGCTTCAAGGTTCTGGGGCGCGGCGAACTGCAACTGGCCATTCTCATCGAAATGATGCGGCGCGAGGGCTACGAGCTGATGGCCGGCCGTCCGGAAATTGTCACCAAGGTTGTCGACGGCGTGCGCATGGAGCCGGTGGAGCATCTCACCATCGACATTCCCGAGCAATACACCGGCGTGGTGATTGAAAAACTTGGGCCGCGCAAGGGCGAAATGTCCAGGATGCACAATCACGGCTCCGGCCGTGTGCGCCTGGAGTTTCGCGTGCCCAGCCGCGGCCTCATCGGCTTGCGCAGCGAGATGCTGACCGAGACGCGCGGCACCATCGTGATGAATTCGCTCTTCGACGGCTACATCCCCTACCAGGGCGAAATTCCGCAGCGGCCCACGGGCGCGCTCATCGCCGACCGTCTGGGGCTGACCACCACCTACGCGCTCAACGGCCTTCAGGAGCGCGGCCGCCTCTTCGTCGGCCCGGGCGTGGATGTATACGAGGGCATGATTGTGGGCGAGCACTCGCGCGACAACGATCTTGACGTAAACGTGGTGCGCGAAAAAAAGATGACCAACATGCGCGCTTCGACCGCCGACGAAGCCATTCGCCTCGTGCCTTACACCACGCTCAATCTGGAGCCGGCCATCGAGTTCATCGCCGATGATGAGTTCGTCGAAGTTACGCCCAAGTCACTGCGCCTGCGCAAGAAAATCCTGCAGGCCAAATTCCGCCCCAAGCGCTGGGAAAAGGCCGAGCAGGCGGCCGCGCTCTAAGCTTGCTCGTTTGCAAGGTTCGTTCATCGATGCGCGGCGCACTACCGTTGTCATCCTGAGCGAAGGGCGACGCGCTAAAGCGCTCCGGCCTCAGTCGAAGGACCTGCGCTTTCCGGGGTCATTGCCAAATGCGCCGTTAGAAAGATCGGCAATCCCATGCTGGAAACGCTGCAGACCGAACGCCTCTTGTTGCGCCGTTGGCGCGACTCCGATCGGCTGCCGTTTCAGGCCATGAACGCCGACCCGCGCGTGATGGAGTTCATGCCCACGCGGCTTTCCGCCTCGGAATCCGATGCCCTGGCAGCCAGAATCGAGAAACACTTTGAAGATCGCGGCTTCGGCCTGTTTGCCGTCGACCTCCTCGACACGGATTCCTTCATCGGTTTCATCGGCCTCTCAATTCCGGCATTCGATGCGCACTTTATGCCCGCCGTCGAAATCGGCTGGCGGCTTGCCTGCGAGCATTGGGGCAGGGGACTGGCGACGGAAGGAGCCCGCGCTGCGCTCCATTATGGCTTTGAGACGCTCGGCCTGAATCAGGTCGTTTCCTTCACCGTTCCCGCCAACCTGCGCTCGCGCCGCGTCATGGAGAAACTCGGCCTGACGCACAACCCGGCAGACGACTTCGACCACCCCAACCTGCCTGCAGGCCATCCCCTGCGCCGCCACGTGCTCTACCGGATGAAGCGTTAGAGCCGCCGCTTCGCTTCCAGCACTCGCTCCAGCGCTTCCTCACCCGTTGCCCCCACCGCCGACAGATGCCCCATCTTCCGTCCCGCGCGTGGCGTGTGTTTCTCATAGAGGTGCAGTCGCACCCCAGGCACTGCAAGCGCAGCCTGAAAATTCGGCGCACTCTTGAGCCACAAATCGCCCAGCAGGTTCACGATCGCGGCGGGAGTGACGATCGCCGTCTCGCCCAGCGGCACATTGCAAACCGCGCGTACCAGTTGCTCGAACTGGCTGGTCACGCAGCCCCGCTCGCTCTGGTGATAGCTGTTATGCGGCCGTGGCGCCAGCTCGTTGATCAAGAGCTCTCCCGCGCATGTAACGAAAATCTCTGCGCAGAGCAGGCCTTCAATGCCCAGCTTGTTCACCAGGTCCTCCGCCAGCGCTTCGGCGCGTGATTCCAGCTCCGCCGCGATTCCCGCGGGCAGCACGCTCCAGGCCAGAATCCGATTTTCGTGATGATTGCGCGCGGCAGTGAAGACGCGCACTTCGCCGCTGGGGCTGCGCGCGGCCATCACGCTGATCTCGCACTCCAGGTCCAGCGCCTTCTCAACAACCGCGGGCCGCGCCCCCAATTCCCTCCACACTTCTCCAAGATCAGCACCGCACGAAGTGCCGGCACGAGCCTGGCCGCGCCCATCGTAGCCGCCGCGGCCGGTTTTGACGAACACGTCGCCGCCCAGCGCAGCTACTGTCTCGCGCAGTTCCGCTTCGCTGCTCACCACGCCGAACAGGCCAACGGGAAATCCATGTTCCGCCAGCCACGTCTTTTGCAGCGTCTTGTCCTGGATAATGCGCACCGGCTCGACGCCCGGGCGCAGCGGCGCCAGGCTTGCCACTTCACGCAGCGCGTCAACGCCGATCTGCTCGATCTCCAAAGTCACAGCGTCGGCGCCCGCAGCCAGCCGTCGTGCGGCATCCACATCGTCCCACCGCCCTACGATCGTCTCGTCGGCAACGAAGCTTGCCGGGCAGGCGGCTTCGGGATCCATCACCCGTACCCGATAGCCCATGGTCCGCGCGGCCATGGCGGTCATTCGCCCCAGTTGCCCCCCGCCGAGAATGGCAAGCAAACCGCCGGGACCAACGCTTCCTGATCTCTGAGAAGGAATGGTGCTCACTTCGGCGAATCCTCGCCCAGGTTCTGGTCGAGCACTTCCTGGGTGCGCGCGGCGCGCCACGTGGCAAGCCGCTTGTAGAGAGCCGCATCCGTCGCGGCCAGGATCTCGGCGGCCAGCAGCGCAGCATTGGCCGCGCCGGCTTTTCCAATCGCCAAGGTCCCCACCGGAACACCCTTCGGCATCTGCACAATCGAGAGCAGCGAGTCCAGGCCGTTGAGCTGCGTGGCCGCCACCGGCACGCCAAGCACCGGAACCAGGGTTTTCGCGGCCAACATGCCGGGCAGATGCGCCGCGCCTCCGGCTCCGGCGATAATCGCGCGCAGGCCGCGCTCGCGGGCCGTCTCAGCATACTTGAAAAGCCAGTCCGGCGTGCGGTGCGCGCTCACAACGCGTGCCTCGTGCGGAATCTCGAGCGCGCGCAGAATCTCCACGGCCGCCGACAGCACTTCGTAGTCGCTCTTGCTGCCCATCACCACGCCCACAAGCGGTCGCTGGCTCATGGGCTGATTATACGAAGATGAGCGGTTGCCCAGCTTCAGCGCCGATACCACGCCTGCACTGCGACCTCGATCGCGGCAAACAGGACGCTGATGGCGGCAAGAAAGCCTTTGGCGCGTTGCCAGTTCTGCTCGTGGCGATCCATGCGCCGCTCCAGTTCAGCCAGGCGTCCGCCGTTGCCATCGCCCATCAGGCTGGCCATCTGCGACTTCAGCAC
>JASHQH010000140.1 GCA_030037635.1 Acidobacteriaceae bacterium | reverse complement strand
GGTTTCGGTTTCGGGCTACAGCAACTCTGGTTTTGCAATCGCGGAGCCTCGAAGTGGACGCACCGTGAGGGCGGCGAGAGGCCCGCAACCTTGAAGATAGCAGACAGGAGCTGCGCCGCGGCGCACGGGCCCGGCAGGGCGGCGGGCTCTGAGGCTATTGGCCACGGCGGAAGCGGTTGGCCTGCTCGAATTCGTCGCGCAACTGGGGTGTGCGAAGATTCTCGCGCACATACGCGAGACGCTGCTCGAGGGCCAGCAAGGCGCGCTCGACGGCTTCAGTATTGGTGTGGGCGATGTCGCGCCACATGGAGTAGGGGCTGGCACCCAGGCGCGTCATCTCGCGCAGCGCGCGCCCGCCCACGTCCTTAAGCTCGGGCGCTTCGCCCACTTCTTCTTCAAGCAACGCGCTCAGCGCCGTGGCCGTGAACTGCGGCAGATGGCTGACCCAGGCAACGAGCTCGTCGTGACGCACAGGATCGAGATCGAGCGTTTTCGCGCCCATCTTCGTCGCCCACTCGCGCCAATCTTTCACGAGCTCGGCCCCGCCCGCAGAGCGCTGCGCCGCGGGATCGTCGGTAAAGAGCCAGACCGCGCCGCGGAAGAGATTGGCTTCGGCGAGCGCCGCGCCTCCGCACTCCTTGCCCGCCATGGGATGGCCGGGAAGAAATGCCGCGCGCTCCGGCGCGTTGTAAAACCGCGCAGCAGATTCGGCGATGACCCGCTTGGTGCTGCCCACGTCGGTGACCAGTTGATCGGGACCGAGCACGTTGGCCAGCTTCTCGATGAAATCGAGAGTGGCGTAAATGGGGACGGCAAGGAGCGTCACCTGGCTTGCTCGCGCGGCTTCAATTGGGTCGGCCGCAAGCGAATCGATCGCGCCCATCCTCAGGGCGACTTGCCCCTGCTCGGAGCTTCGGTTCCAGCCAACGATGGCCCCCTTGAATCCCGCGGCCCGCAGGGCAAGGCCCACCGAGGTGCCTAACAGGCCGGTACCGAGGATGGCGATGCGCGAGATCATGGTTTCATTCAGCTTACTGTGCAGAGCCTCACGTTGCTCGATTCGAATCAGGGATCATTCGCCAGGAATAAAATGCATCAGGTCAGGATCGTCTGCGCGCTCCTTCCTCTGCTTACGCAATAGAATGGCGAGAATCACGCTGCATAGGACAAGAGGAGGCAGGCCAATTTCGAGCAGGAGCTTCCCTACTCGATAGGCGAAACTGCTGGCGTCGGCAAAATCTTCGAGCAGCGAGTTCGGGTACGGCTGGTAGGAGTAGTACACCAGCACCTGGCCGTAGTTCTCGCAGGCGCCCGGTGCGAGGGGAGTGAAACAGATCTTACTGGAGTCGTCCATCTTGACCCCATTCACCGAAAACACATATTGATAGATTCCCTTCCTGCTTTTGGGAACATGGACGATGTGTCCAACAGTGGCAACCTCATGCTGCGCTGCGACACGATAGCTGTGCCCTTCCATGCACTCGTAGCAGCCAAATCCGGAAGCAATCGCGCCGAGAAAGATGAAGGGCCCCAGAATTCGGATGCTGACGGAAGCATTCACATTAACCTCGCGATCACCAGCTCCGCTAAAACACGCGCAGCGCGCCAAATCCGCTGTTTTTACAGCGTCCTTCCCACCGCCTCGGCCAGCACCCTCAGCTCGCCCACCAGCGTCTCAAACTGGTCGAGATACAGCGTCTGCGCGGCGTCGGAGACGGCTTTGTCGGCAACGGGATGAATTTCGATGAGCAGTCCGTCAGCGCCCGCAGCCACGGCGGCCTTGGCCATTGCCGGAACCATGTCGCGCCGCCCCATAGCATGCGAAGGATCGGCGATCACGGGCAAGTGCGAAAGCTTCTTCAACACCGGAATGGCCGCGATATCCATGGTGTTGCGGGTTGAGGTTTCGTAGGTGCGGATGCCGCGCTCGCAAAGAATCACATCGTAGTTGCCGCCGGAGAGGATGTACTCGCTCGAAAGCAGGAGTTCCTCCACCGTGGCCGCAATGCCGCGCTTGAGCAAGATGGGTTTGCGGACCTGGCCGAGTTCGCGCAGCAGGTTAAAGTTCTGCATGCTGCGCGCTCCCACCTGGAAGCAGTCCACCAGCGGCAGCATGGGCTCGATCTGCGCAATCTCCATCACCTCGCTCACCACGGCCAGGCCGTTGTCGTTGGCGGCTTCGCGCATGGCCTCGAGGCCGGGAATGCCGAGCCCCTGGAACGAATAGGGCGAGGTGCGGGGCTTGAATGCCCCGCCACGCAGAAAACGTCCTCCCGCATTCTTCACGCACTCCGCGATGGTAGCTATTTGCTTGCGGCTTTCCACCGCGCAGGGCCCAGCGATGATGGCCACCTGCTGGCCGCCCATGGTGGCGCCGTTGGGAAACTGAATGACGGTGCCCTCAGGGCGCCAAGCGCGGCCGGCCAGCTTGTAAGGCGCGCTGATGCGGTGCACATGCATCACGCCCGGGAGCATTTCAAATTTGGTAAGGTCGAGGGCGGCCGTGGGGCCCACCCCGGCGAGGATGGTCTGGAACTCGCCCGTGGTGCGATGCACGTCCACGCCCGCCTCTTCCATGGCGCTGATGACGGCATCGATCTGCTCTTCGGTAGCTTTCTCCTGCATGGCGACAATCATGGTTTATTCCCTGTCTCGGGTTTCGTCCCGGGGCCCCCAGCGGCGGGTCCTTGTCGCTGGGGTTGTGGGGTACCCGCGGCGTGGCCCGGCTCACCCGCTGTTCGGGCGGCTTGGGCGTTTCTCTCACTGGCCAGTTCGTTGCGTTGCAACGCCCGCATCACGTCGATGATGCGCTCGTAGATATGCGTCAGCTCGATGTCGGGCAGCGGACCCTTGTTGGCCGCGCGCACGTTGGCGTAGATTACCTTTTCGCGCTCCGGCTCGTAGACCGGCAACGAAGTGGCAGCCTTGAGATGGCCAATCATCTGCGCGGCGCGGGCCCGCTCGCTGATCAGCTCAACAAGCTGGCGGTCCAGCGCATCGATCCGGATTCGCAAATCGTCGATAGTCATGTGAGCCTCTAGCTTCTAGCTCCTAGCGTCATCTCGCGGATGCGAACTTCGACACCTCGCTCCAAAACGAACAAGCTAGAGGCTGGAAGCTAATACCTAGAAGCTGCCTTTCTCACCGGGCCAGCGCCGCATGGGGCAAGCGCAGGCCCTTGATAAATCGAGCGACTGCCTCGGGGGCGGTTCCGGGTGTTGCGCGCTCGACCAGCTCGACAATCGCGCTGCCGATCACCGCAGCATCCGCGAACTCGGCCACCTGGGCAACATGCTCTGCGTTACTAATGCCGAACCCCACGGCGACGGGCAGGCTGGTCCATCGGCGAATGCGCGCTACCAGAGCGCCGGCGTCGGAAGCCAGGCTCTGCTGGGTGCCCGTGATGCCGGTGCGTGAAATGGCATAGACGAATCCTTTGGAGTGAGCGGCGATAGCTTCAAGACGCGCATCGGGACTGGTGGGCGCGGCGAGAAATATCGGCGCAAGGCCCACGCGGTCCAGCTCCCTGAGATATTCCGCGGCTTCCTCAATAATCATGTCCGTGGCCAGCACGCCGTCAACGCCTGCCGCGGCGGCATCATCGGCAAAACTTTGAAGGCCGTAGCGCAGGATCGGATTCAGATAGCTGAAAATCACAAGGCCTGCTGCGGGCCGCGCCGCGCGAATCTCACGGGCCAGCGCAAGGACATCCTTGAGCGTTGTCCTTCCCTGTTTTGACCCGTGGGCGAGGGCGCGCTCCATGGCGCGCTGGATGATGGGCCCGTCGGCCAGCGGATCGCTGAAGGGCACGCCCAACTCGATGACATCGGCGCCGGCATCGATGGCCGCAAGTGCAACGGCACGGGTAGCCTCGAGGCCCTCGCGGGCGCTTATGGAGCCGGCTTCCAGGCCGGCGTCGCCAGCGGTGAGATAAACGACAAGGCCCGGCTTGTGATGGAAACGAATCGGCATGGAGAAGCTTGGAAACCTTACAACTTCAGCTCGCGCGCAAGAATGCCCATATCCTTGTCGCCGCGGCCTGAGAGATTTACCACCAGTATGTCACGCGAACCGTGCGTGGGAGCAACGCGCAGAGCTTCGGCCACGGCATGCGCGCTCTCCAGCGCGGGCAGAATGCCCTCGGTTCGCGCCAGCTTCACCACCGCATCGAGCGCGTCGGCATCGTCGCGCGAGACGTATTCAGCGCGGTGCGCGTCGTGCAGCATGGCGTGCTCGGGGCCGATGGAGGCGTAATCGAGGCCTGCCGAAACGGAGTGGGTGAGCGCGATCTGGCCGTCGTCATCCTGCAGGACGTAGGAAAACGTGCCTTGCAATACGCCCGGCGCGCCGCCCTGGAAACGCGCGGCATGCTCGCCCAGCGCCGAGCCGCGTCCGCCGGCTTCCACTCCAATCAGCCGCACCTCGCGATGGGGAATGAACTCGTAAAACGCGCCGATGGCATTCGATCCGCCGCCCACGCACGCGATGATCGCATTCGGCAGCCGGCCTTCCTTATCGAGGATTTGAACGCGGATCTCTTCGCCGATGACGCGCTGAAAGTCGCGCACCATGGTGGGATAGGGATGTGCGCCGAGAGCGCTGCCGAGCAGGTAGTACGTCGTTCGCACGTTCGTCACCCAGTCGCGCATGGCCTCGCTGATGGCGTCTTTGAGCGTTTTTGAGCCAGACGAGACGCCACGGACTTCGGCGCCCAGCAAGCGCATGCGCTTCACATTCAGCTCCTGGCGCTCCATGTCCACGTCGCCCATGTAGATGACGCATTCGAGGCCAAGGAGCGCACACGCGCTGGCCGTGGCCACGCCGTGCTGGCCCGCGCCGGTTTCGGCAATCACGCGCTTTTTG
>JASHQH010000017.1 GCA_030037635.1 Acidobacteriaceae bacterium | reverse complement strand
ACTCGACCACTTCTCCGCGTTCAGCACCTCTTCTTCCGCGGTGCGCATGTTGTGCTTGTGGTTGGCCTGCGTGGTGAAGACGCCGCGGTGGTACTCGAAGTAGAGCTCCGAGTCCCACGTCGGAATGGCCACTTTGCCCGGCACGGCCGCGGGCGGCTCGTAACCCTTGGCAATCGACTGGTAGTTCCAGGTGGGGCTCTGCGGCGCGATCTCGTTTTCGATCGTCGAGAAGAAGCTCTGCGCGATGCCGAACTGATACTTCGGCGTCACGTGATCGTCACTGGCCCAGTGAAAGCCCTCGTCGAGCATGGCGCGCGTGGGCCCTCCGCCGTGGTCGCCCACGCCATAGAGGTCCATCATCTCCTCCATGCCCGGCGAATGCTCGCGCGCCACGCTCAAATCTTCCGACAGCCGCACCGGGCTCAGGTCGCGATTGGCATAGTCGTGCGGAAAATACGCCAGAACTTTTGATCCATCGGGTGACTCCCACCAGAACAGCTTGAAGGGCAGCTGGTTGGTGTCGTTCCAGGCCATCTTTTGCGTCACGAAGTAGTCCACGCCGCTCTTTTTGTAGATTTGCGGCAGTTGCCAGGTATAGCCAAACGAATCGGGATTCCAGCCGATGCGCACGTCGACGCCGTAGGCCTGCTGGTACCAGCGCTTGCCCACCAGAAGCTGGCGCACCAGCGATTCGCCGTCGGGCATATTGAGGTCGGGCTCGACCCACATGCCGCCCACCACCTCCCAGCGGCCCTGCTGGATGCGCTTCTTGATCTCGGCGTTCATCTCAGGATATTTTTGCGCCATCCAATCGTTGTAAGCCGCGGCCGATTGCGTGTAGGTGTAGCCGGGATACTCGCTCATCAACTGCAGCGCCGTGCCGAAGGTGCGCCGCACCACGTCCACGGTTTCGGTCCACGGCCAAAGCCAGGCCGCGTCGATGTGCGAGTTGCCGGTGAGATGGAAGGTCGCGGTCTGGAGCAGCGGCCTGAGCGCTTCAAGCTGCGCGTGCGCGGTTTTCAGGCTGGCATCGAATTGCGCCTGGTCGGCGGCGTCGAGCGCCTTGATGTCCACCGCGCCGATGGCCGCGTTCAGGGTGTCCAATTTGCTGCTGTCGCCGGGCGCCAGCGAGGGAAGCAGAATCGCGGCGGAAAGAAACTCATCGGCCAGGTCCTGCGGGTTGGGCCGGCTTTCAGGGAAATCGATGCGCAGCGTGGCGCCGCGAAAGTCCTTCACGTCGACAGTGGCCAGCAGTTTGACCGCGACCACCACCTTGTCGCCGGGATGCACGCTGTCCAGCAGCACGGTCGGTTCCAGGTCGTCGCCCATGGCCACGCGGCGTCCGTTGAAATAGAGGATCTCAGGCATGGGGCCGTTGGCTTCAGCGTGGAACTGAAACCAGATGCGCGCGCCCGTCAAGTCGTAGCCGTTCAGCGTGGGCGGAACCTGGATCGTCTGCCGGAACCAGACAGCATCGGTGGGCGCGTGCGAGCCGGGGGTGATGGCGGTCCAGCTGCTGTCGTCCAGATCGACGGCTTCGCCATGGGCCAGGTCGCCCACGTGCATCTTCCACGTGCCGGCGGGCAGTTGCGCCAGGCTGTTGAGACGCGCGATCACGGCCTGCGACTCCGGCGGCAGGTTGGAGCCAGGCGCCGCAGGTTGTGCCCCGTGTTGTGCGCGGCCGAGCGCAGGCGCGAGCAGAGTTCCCGCAAAAAGGAGCAGGACCCAGAGGATTCGGAACGACAATTTCAGTGTTGCAGTCATGGCAGATCAACCCTCCGCTGCATTGTAGGGCATGGGAGTTGCGAGTCAGCAAGTGAGCGAGTGGCCAGGCCAGCGAGCCGGTGAGTTGGGCAAGTCAATGAATTCGCGAGACTCTCAGTTGGTGGCGATGGCTGCGCCCGTACCGCCGGCGTCCTTGTTGTACCGCCGGCGTCCTCGCCGGCTGTCGTGCGGGTCTCCAGACCGGCACCGCCGACCGCCCTGCATAACGCGTCCCATATTTCGGTATCACTGAACGGCCCACCCGCAAAGTGTGCGCCCTCACATCTCGACCGTGTGCGCGGTCACATCCTCGCTAACGCCTGTGTGATCAACATGAAGACATGACTGCAGGGATGCTTGTTTTAGTGGCTCCGTGCACGCTTTTGCTGGGCGCTGTGCTCGAGATTTTGGTCGCACGCCTCTTCTCGGCTCGCAGCAAAGGGATTCTGGCTTTTCTCTTCTCTTTACCTGCCATTTTTAGTGTCGCTGCCCTTGCACCTTCGGTCCGCAATGGCCAGGCGATCGATCTGAAACCTCTGCCGTGGGACGGGCCGCTGGCGCTGGTTCTCCACGTCGACGCGCTCAGCGTGCTCTTTGCCTTCATGGGCGCGTGCATCGGCGGGCTGGTGCTGCTCTATTCCATCGGGTACATGGCGCACGACAAATCGGCCACGCGCTTCTACGCCACCATGCTGGTGTTCATCGGCGGCTTCATCGCGCTGGTGTACAGCGCCAATCTGCTCATCTTTTATCTCTGCTGGGAGCTGGTGGGATTGTGCTCGTTCAGCCTGGTGGGCTTCTGGTACACCAACCGCGAAGCGGTGAACGGCGCGCGCAAGGTGCTGCTCATGACGCACATCGCAGGCTACGGGTTGCTGGCGGCGATTCTTGTGCTCTATCACCGCACGGGCAGCGCGTTGTGGACCAATCCTGCGGTGGCGCGCAGTTTTACCAGCGGCATTTTCGTGCTGATGCTGGTGGCGCTGGTGGCCAAGAGCGTGCAGGTGCCGCTGCATACGTGGATTCCCGAGGCCATGGCCGCGCCCACTCCGGTGAGCGCGCTGCTGCACGCGGCCTGCTATGTCAAGGCCGGCGTCTATCTGGCGGCGCGCATGCACAGCTTGGGACCCGGGGTCCCCACGGGCGGGTCCATGCCCGTGGGGTGGTTGGGCGCTTGGCCCATGGCGTGGGGCAGCTCTTTGGTTTGGGTCGGCACGGTCACCATGGCCGTGGGCGTGATGTACGCCATGGTGCAAACCGATCTGAAGCGCATGCTGGCGTTTTCCACGGTGAGCCAGATCGGCTACATGATGATGGGCCTCGGTATTGGCACGCCGCTGGCCATCACCGCCGGCCTGCTGCACTGCCTCAATCACGGATTCTTCAAGGGCGGGCTGTTTTTAACCGCAGGCTCGGTGCAGCACGCGTCGGGCACGCGTGACATGAATGAGCTCGGGGGCCTGGCAGGCAAGATGCCGCACACCACGCTCTCGTGGCTCATTGGCGTGGACAGCATGATGGGCATTCCGCTGATGAGCGGCTTTGCCAGCAAGTGGATGCTGTATGCCGCGGCGCTCCAGGCCGGCTGGGTTGCGCCTGCACTGGTGGCGTGGGCGGCCAGCCTGGGCACCGTCTTCCTGGGCGCGAAAGCCACCAGCGCCGTGTTTCTGGGACCGGTGACGGAGCATACCAAAGATGCGCACGAATCGCCGCCGTCGATGCTTTGGGGCATGGGCTTGCTGGCAGCGGGCAGCGTCGTGCTGGGCGTGGCGCCGCAACTGGCCGTCAATTATCTCCTCAATCCCATTCTGGCTGGGCTGGGATTGGGTGCTGGCGTGCATGTCACGTGGCTCGGCCTCTCCGCCGATGCGGGAAGTTTTTCTTCAACCGGCGGCCTGGTGCTGGCGCTGGTGTCAGTGGTGCTGGGCGGAGGAATTTATGCGCTGGCGTATGCAGCGCGGGGGGCGACAGCTTCAGGCGCGGCCATGGCGGGTGCAGGAGGCGGAGTTTTTACCGGCGGCGAGCCGCTGGGCGAGCAGGGACGGCTGACCGCGGGCGATTTTTCTGAAATCTTCAAGGAGCATTGGCGCTCATTCTTCCGCTGGACAAATGTCGATCGCGCTTATCTCGCCGTCTGGAGCGGATTGCAGGCGGTTTCGCGGGCGCTGGGCGCGCTCTTCGCCTGGATGGAGCAGCAGGCCACGTTCCTCCTGGTCCTCTTCGCGGCCGCAATCTTCATCCTCACCCGCTGGATCGTTCCCGGCGCGGTGCCCGGATGGCCGCACCTGCCTGCCGTTGCGCCCATGGCGATGATTCCTCCGTTGCTGATCCTGGCCGTCGCGGTTGCGGCCTCGGGGCTTTTGCTGGCGGCGCTCTGCAGCGAGCAGGGACGGAAGCTGGCGCCATTGCTGCTCCTCATCGGCGTTCTCACCGTGGACGGCCTGCTCACCGTGAATGCGTGGCTGCGCTGCGGCGTGCTGGAGACGGCCGCGCTGCTGACCGCGATTCTGGTCTGGCGCAACGCCCGGTCGCGCCTCGCGAAGACGACCTACCTTGCCGTGGTTCTCATCTCGGCGGCCGCGGCCGTTGCCGGCCAGGCGATGGCCGCCGGCGGCAACCAGGAATTGGCGCGCGCGCTGTTGCTCACCGGATTTGCCGTGAAGCTGGCGGTGGTGCCGCTCTGCTTCTGGCTCCTGGCGCTGGCCGATGAGGTGCCTGCGCTGGTGCTGGGCATCATCATTGCCGTCGTCGATATGGCCGCGTTTGGCGAGTTTCTTCTGGCATCGCAGGAGCTGCCCGGCCTGCTGGAACCGCAGGTCTTCCTGCTTTATCTAGCCGCGCTCACTTCGCTCGTGGCGGCGCTGCTTATGCTCACCCAGCGCAGCCTCAAGCGCCTGCTGGTTCTCTCTACAGTCGAGGATGCCGGATTCCTTCTGCTGGGCGCCGCTTCTGCCAGCCTTATCGGCATTCAGGGCGCGTTGATTGCGGCCTGCACCCACGCGCTGGCCAAAGCGCTGCTCTTTGCATGCCTCAGCGCTCCCGAGGCTGCAGGCGCACTGGAACAAGAGCCGGTGGGACTCGCGGCACGTTATCCGGTCAGCGCCTTCGGCTTCCTGTTTGGCATGCTGGCCATGCTAGGCGTGCCTCCGACACTCGGCTTCATCGGCCGCTGGCGGCTCTACGCGGCTGCGTTGCACATGGGAACGGCACTGCTGGTGCTGTTCATTCTCTCCTCGGTGTTTGCGCTCATCGCCTATGCCATGGCGCTGGCGCGCAACTGGTGGGGCCCGAGACCTGTGAATGACACGAAGCCCGGCACGGAGCCCCTCGCGCTCCAGGCCGCCATCATCCTGATCGCCGTTCTGCTGGTGGCCGCAGGCTTATGGCCCAACGCCTGGCAAGTGTTGATGGGGGTGAGGCCATGAATCTGTGGAATCGCTTGATGTGCATGGCGCGCCGCCGCAGCCCCTGGCTCTTCCACATGAACTCGGGCAGTTGCAATGGCTGCGACATTGAGATCGTGGCCGCGCTTTCGCCGCGCTACGACGCCGAGCAGTTGGGCGTGCGGCTGGAAGGCAGCCCGCGCCACGCCGACATCCTTTGCGTAACTGGGCCAGTGACGCGCAAAGCTGCTGGCGCGGTCAAGACCGTCTACGGCCAGGTATGCGGGCCGAAGGCCGTGGTGGCCATCGGCTCCTGCCCGGCCACCACCAATGTCTTTATCGACAGCCGCACCCTGGTGGGGCCGCTCGACAAGCACATACCCGTGGACGTCTACGTTCCCGGCTGCCCGCCGCGGCCCGACGCGATTATCGCGGGCGTGGCCAAAGCTGCGGAGATTCTCGCCGGGCGCGGACGCAACACGGCGCCGGCGAGCTCAGCAACGGCGACCGTAACGCCGGACTTCAGTCCGGCTGTCGTGCAGGCGTCCTCGCCACCATCAGGAATTTCCGCCAACGGCGAGCGGGAGGGCCAGCCATGAATCCGCTGCTGACCGCCCTGGCGCGCCTGCTCATCTTTCCGGGACTGCTGTTTGCCGTGCCTGCGGCGTGGTTCTACCTCTGGGTCGAGCGCAAGTCAGTCGCGCTGATGCAGCAGCGCGTGGGCCCGCCGTTCATGCAGCCGTTCTTCGATTTCGTGAAGCTTCTCGGCAAAAGCACGCCGCCGCGTCCAGGAATCGCCGGATTGCTGATGCGCTTCTGGCCGCTGATTGCGGTTTCGGCTGCGGCCGGAGCAGTGGGTCTGCTGCCCGTGCTTCCCTCCTCGGGCGGATTCGAAGGCGACCTCATCCTGTTGCTGGCGTTGCTGGAAGTGCCATCGATCTGTATCATCGCCGCCGGCTTCTCGTCGCGATCGATCTTCGGCGAGATCGGCTCGGCGCGCGAGGCCGCGTTGAGCATTTCCTACAATATTGTTTTCCTGCTGGCCATCGTCTCCATTGCCGCCGCGCAGCATACTTTCCGGCTTGAAGCGCTGGCCGGCATGCGCCCCTCGTTTCTCACCGAGCTCGCCATCATCGCAATTCTCGTCTGCCTGCCCGCCAAGCTGCACATCAACCCCTTCTCGCTGCCCAACGCCGAGCAGGAAATTTACGCCGGGCCGATGACCGAATACGCAGGACCGGAGCTGGCCATGTGGGAGCTGGCGCACGGCCTCGAATGGGTTGCCGGAACCGGCCTGGTGGCCACGCTGGTGGCGCCGCACGTTACCGCTGCCTGGCTCGCCGCCGCTCTCTTCGTCGCGTTTTCGTTCGCCGCCGTCATTCTGCTTTCCGTGCTGGCCGCGGCCACGGCGCGTTTGGCCATCGACTCCAGCGTGCGCTTCTACTGGCAATGCGCGCTCATTTTCACGGTTCTCGCCATTTCATCGGCAATTCTCGTGAGGTTGCGGTCATGAACATCCTCACCATGATGTGGCGGAATGTGCGGCACGGCTACCAGACCCTGCTCTTTCCCGCGCGCCCAGGACTCACGCCGCGCTTTCGCGGGTTGGTGCAGTTTGATCCCGCACTCTGCACCGGCTGCGCCGTCTGCCGCTTCCGCTGCACCTCGCGCGCCATCGAGTTCAAGGCGGGCAAGGGCGAGTTCACTTGGAGCTACAACCCCGGCCAGTGCACGTTCTGCGGACGCTGCGTTGAAGGCTGCATCGACCACGCGCTGAAAGAAGGGCGCGCGGAGCACGCGCTTTCGCAACAGCAGGACACGCCGCCGATCTATCTCAGGCAGGGCGCACTCAGAAAGTCGTACACCGTGGCGAGGCGGGCGCCGGCAGCGCGTCCCGCAGCTGTAACGCCGGCATCCTTGCCGGCTGTCGTGCGGGCGTCCTCGCCCGCACCTTCAACCCAAGCTGCCTCGTTGGCCGCCGCGCAAACCCCGAACCCCGCAACTGGAGACGCACCATGATCCCCCTCGACACCATTCGCGAAAAACTGGAAATCGCTGAGCCGTGGGTTGCAGGCCGCGGCGCGTATTGGCTGGATGCCGGCGAGTCGACGGTGCGCGATGTAGCCGGCGCCATGAATGCCGCCGGCGCGCGCTTTGTCACCATCACCGCTTACCAGTCGCCGGGCAACGATGGTTTTCGCCTGGAATATCACTGGGACCTCGAAGGCCAGCTGCTGGGCGTCGCGTTTCAAATCTCCGGCGACACCATGGAGAGCATTTACGACCTGTGCGAGGCCGCAGATTGGATCGAGCGCGAGGTGCACGAGGGATTCGCCATTGTCTTCACCGGCCGGGACTACGAGCCGCTTTTGCTGCGCAAGGGCGACACACCGGGCGTGAACCTGCGCGAAACCACAGCGCCCAACAAGCCCACATCTTCCACGCCGGGTCAGGAGGAGGTCACGAAATGAGCTACAAGATTCCCATGGGACCGTACCATCCCGGCCTCGAAGAACCCTACAAGCTGGAAATGATCTGCGAGGGCGAGACGGTGCAGGACGCGGAGCTGAAGATCGGCTTCAATTTTCGCGGCGTCGAGCACCTGGCCGAGACGCGCAACTACATTCAGGTGATCGCGCTCATGGAGCGCGTGTGCGGCATCTGTTCCTTCATCCACACCCTCACGCTGTGCCAGGCCATGGAGCAACTGGCCGGCGTGGAGCCGCCCCCGCGCGCCCGCTATATTCGCGTGGTCATGGCGGAGCTGGAGAGGCTGCACTCGCACGTGCTGTGGGCGGGCATTGCCGCCAAGCTCATGGGCTTCAAAACCATGTTCATGACCTGTTTCGCTCTGCGCGAGAAGGTGATGGACGTGCTGCAGGCCATCTCGGGCAACCGCGTGAACTACTCCATGAACTGCCTGGGCGGCGTCAATCGCGACGTTGAGGATGCGCCGGCGATTGCCGGCATGGTCGACGACCTGGAGCGCGAGATGATGCGCACCATCATTCCCATCTTCACCACCAGCTCCACGGCGCGCTCGCGTTGCGCCGGCATTGGCGTGCTCACCCACGACAAGGCTCTCTCCTGCGCGGTGGTCGGTCCCACGGCGCGCGCTTCGGACGTCAACCAGGATTTGCGCCGCGATGCGCCTTACGCGGCCTACGCGGAGCTGGATTTTGAGGTTCCGGTGGAGAAGGCAGGCGATGTCCGCGCGCGGCTTTTCGTCCGCGCCCTCGAGATCATCGAGAGCTGCCGCATTCTTCGCCACGCGCTCAGCAACATGCCGCCCGGCGAAATCTCGCTGAACATTGACAAGCCCGCTTTTCAAGCCGGCACGGCCATCAGCCGCGTTGAAGCGCCGCGCGGCGAAGTGATGTACAGCGTCACCTGGAAGGAGAACTCGCGCAACCCGGCCCGCGTGCACGTGCGCACGCCCACCTATGCCAACATGCCTGCAGTGCGCTGGATGGTGCGCGGCGCGCGGCTGGCCGACACCCCGCTCATCCAGGCGTCCATCGATCCCTGCTATTCCTGCACCGACAGGTAAGAACAGCGGAGTTCGCGGCGCTGGCAGTGTTAGCAGTGTTAGCGCGGTTAGATGCGCAGCGCCGTCTCTGCCCTCACGCGCCCACGTCCCGGTCCCTCCTAACTCCGCTGACTCCGCTGCCTTCTCCTACTTCTTGCTCTCCGCAGTCACGTTGTGGCTCTGCGCAAGCCGCTCCAGGATCTGCAGGTGCTGGTTGAGCACCGGCTCGTCCATCTTGGCCAATTGCTGCATCGTGGGATCGTGGCTCGATTCCGCCTCGTTCTTGAAGGCCTTGAGATCGTCCTGCTGATCCTTCAGCATCGCCCTGATGAATGCCGTATCGAAGTCGGCGCCCGACAGCGCTTGCATCTTCTCAATCTCCTGCCGGTCCTTCTTCGATGGCTGCCTGGGCTGGTCAACCCCGAGCTTCTTGGCCACCGGCGTGATCTGGTCGGTCAGTTGCTGATGGATCTGGGCCATCTTCTGGCCGAACTGCTTCACGTCGTCGCTTTGCGACTTCTGCGCGGCCAACTGCCCCATCTGTTCCTGCGCCAGATCGTCTTCCAGCGTCTTATGCAGGAAGTCCATGTCTCCAAATGATTGCGATGAACTGCTGGGCATCGTTTCTGTGGGCATCGTCGGCTCGGTTTGGCTCGGCTGTGTGGGAGCCTGGCTCCCCGGGTTCTGCATGCCGCCGCCGGGCGGCTGCTGCGCAATGGCAATGGCGCCCGCCATGAACACTGCCGCAGCCAGCGCTAAATCTCTCCTCAACCATTTCATTCGTCTTTCCTCCTTTCTCCCTGAAAAGAATGGGATTCCGAATCGGTACGGGCGCGAGCCTCTTGGCCCTTGCACCCCTTTCCTTAGCGTGGATTCGATGCCGCCGCACGCGCAGCGAGTTGGCCCCTTCGGCATGCGGGATTCATGGCATCAAAAACCCGAGGGAGTTGCTCGCGGGGGATCGGCTGCCTGGCATGCGCAAAGAGCCAATCGGCGGAAGCGGGTCCAATGGAATACTCTGGCAAGGTACAACCATGACCGTTTCGCTTGGCAAACTCCGGGAAATCGTGACGCAAGCCCTGTCCCACGATATTGTGAATACCGCAAAAGCCTCTGCGTATTCCGGAATGCTCATGTTCTTTCCCGCTCTGCTGGTGCTCACCACGCTGGTGGCGCAAGTGCGAGAAAGACCCACGCTGGTGGGCGAAACGCGCGGCGTGCTGGAGCAGTTTCTCCCCACTGACACGCTCGACCTGGTGCAGTCGTCCATTCTGAGCAACCGCTTCCGGTCAACGCAATTGATGATTTCGGCCACCGCGCTCAGCCTGTTTGCGGGGATGGGCGTCATGCTGTCGTACATGGAAGGGTTTCGCCGCGCCTACCGGCTTCCGTCCGAGGGCTGGACATTCTGGGCACGGCGCCGGCGCGCCCTGCTGCTGGTGTTCATTTCGCTCATTCCGCTGGCGCTGGCCTCGGTGGTGATTGTCTCGGGCCACCAGAGCGAACACTGGATGATCGAGAACGCGGGACACGAACTGCGCCACGTGGTCATCTTTTTCTGGCGCATGGTGCGCTGGACCGTCACCTTCCTCTCCATCCTTGCCGTGCATTTCGTGCTTTACCATTTCGGCACGCGCCGCACGGAGCACTGGCTCCTGGTGACGCCCGGCGCCATCGCCGCCACGGTTATCTGGTTTCCGGCCACGCTGGCTTACGGCTGGTACGTCACCACCGCATCGAATTACACGCGCCTCTACGGATCGTTCGCCGACGGCATCGCCACCCTGGTCTGGCTTTACATCACCTC
>JASHQH010000139.1 GCA_030037635.1 Acidobacteriaceae bacterium | reverse complement strand
CTACCGCGGCCTTGGGGCTCTCATACTGCGCTCCATCCACAATGTCGGCCCAGCGAATCAGCTCGGCCACGGGCGCACTATCGAACCCGAACCGCGTGGACGCAATGTGCGCCAGAAAGCTCGTACACGACGTGTAGGTGGGGTCAAAGAACTTGTGCGCCGCGCAAACCAGGTCGCGCTGGCAGGCCAGAAAATTCTCGTGATCCTCCGGCGTCAGGAAGGCCGACTGGTGATGATCGAACCACCAGGTGACCCGCGGCGACGCCGAATATTTGAAGTCCACGATCGCGTTCTCGTCGCCGGTAAACTCGCTCTCCTCGAACAGCGCCCCGGCGCGATGCACCAGCCCGTGATATTCGTAGCTGGCGCCGGGCGCAATGCGCTCGCGATGAAAGCGCGTGAACAGCGACGCGCTGCACGCTCCATCGAAACACTTGTCGTGATAAAAGACGCGAACCCGCACGATCTGGGCCCCTTCCTGTCAAGAAACCTGAACAGCCGGAACTGTTTAGCATCAAGGCATTCTCCCGCCGTGTCAAGCGGCGAAAGCTGGGAGCAAGGATTCGGAAGGCAGGGAACAGGGATTAGGGAACAGAGAGCCAGGAACAGCTAACACTTCGCCCCTCAGTCCCTCACAGTCGCTCAGTCCTGCCGGGGTCCCCGCGGACAGGTCTTCGTCCGTGGGGTGGCTCAGCCCCTTAGTCCCTTTTTCCCTCGCTCCCTTGCTCCCTGGGTCCCTGCTTTCTTGGTCCCTTGTTCCCTCGGTCCCTTGGTCCCTGTATTTCCCAACGTGGCCCAAATCACATTCCGCCGGCCCGGCCGTCCTTTACCCTCGAGACAGTCTCGACGCATGACCACCTCCGCCGCCCAAGCTCGCTACCCGCTCACCCAGGGCGTGAACCCATGGCTCGTCACCTGTTCCGTCATGCTGCCCACCTTCATGGAGGTGCTCGACACCGCCATCGCCTCGGTGGCGCTGCCCTACATTGCCGGCTCGCTCTCGGCCTCCAACTCTGAAGCCACCTGGGTGCTCACCAGCTACCTGGTCGCCAACGCGGTCATTCTGCCCGCCTCCAACTGGTTCGCGCGCCGCTTTGGCCGCAAGCGCTTCCTGCTCACCTGCGTTGTCATCTTTACCGTTGCGTCGTTCTTCTGCGGCGCGGCGCCTTCGCTGGCCGTCATTCTGCTGGCCCGCATCGTGCAGGGCGCCGGTGGCGGCGCGCTGCAGCCTCTGTCGCAATCCATCCTGCTTGAAAGCTTCTCGCTCAAGGACCGATCCAAAGCCATGGCTGCTTATGGCCTCGGCATCGTGGTCGCTCCCGTCCTCGGTCCCACCCTAGGCGGATGGCTCACCGACACCTGGACCTGGCGCTACGCCTTTTACATCAATATCCCCGTCGGCATCCTCGCCGTCATCATGATCAGCCGCTTCGTCCACGATCCGCCCTACATCAAGCACGCCAAGGTCGGCGCCTTCGACAACATCGGCTTCGGACTGCTCGCCGTCTGGACCGGCTGCCTGCAAATCGTTCTCGACAAGGGCCAGGAAGACGATTGGTTCGGCGCCACCTGGGTTCGCTGGGCCATCGCCGCGCTCATCGTCGCCTTCATCTCCTGGATCTGGCGCTCCTGGACCAATCCCAAAGGCCTCGTCGACCTGCACATCCTCAAGAACCGCAACTTCCGCACCGGCTGTTACATGATCACGCTCCTGGGTATGTGCATTTACATCACCATTGCCATCCTCCCGCTCTACTACCAGGAGATCCTCGGCTACACCGCTTTCACCGCCGGCCTTGTCGTGGGTCCGCGCGGCATCGGCTCTTTCATCGGCTCGCCCGTTATCGGCATTCTTGGCTCGCGCATCGACAACCGCAAGCTCCTGTGCGCCGGCTTCCTCGGCTTTGCCGTCTGCGCTTTTATCTTCGGCACCGTTGACCTCTCCATCGGCCCCTACACGCTGCTCATCCCCATCACGCTTACCGGCTTCGCGCTCAGTTTTGTCTTTGTGCCGCTGGCTACGTTGGCCACTTCCACCCTCTCGAACCAGGAGATGGGCAACGCCACCGGCCTCTTCAACATGCTGCGCAACATCGGCGGCTCCATCGGCATCGCCATGGCCACCACCGCCGTCACCCGCCGTGCCGACTCCCACCAGACCGATCTGGCCGCCGGCCTCGCTCCCACTTCCGCTATCCTGCAGCAGAAATCGGCGTTCATCGCCGCCTACCTGGGCCATCGCATCGGCCCGCCCGGCGCGCGCCCCGGCTCCTTCGCCCTCATCTACAACCTCATGCAGCAGCAGGCCGCCATGCTGGCCTACATCGACGTCTTCCGCTGGACTGCCGTCCTGGCGGTCATCTGCGCCGCCGCCGTGTGGCTTTTCGGCAAGCCGCCCCAACACGCCGGCCCACCACCCGGCGCGCATTGAGCGCGCAGCCGAAGCCGCCCGCTCGCCGAAGGAGCTTTCACCCCAGCGATATCGCCGGTTTTCTTCTAAGTGTCGTCCTGACCGGAGCGCCTTGGGCCCCATGATTGCCACGCAATCATGGGTAGGCGGAGGGAGGGATCCGCAGTTGCGGGCCTCTGCGTTCGCACCATCAGGGGTGCCCCACCTTCGGCGCGTCTTTGTTTTTGCGCCTAAGGTGGGAAAGCAAGAAAACGCTTGCCCCAAGCCGAAAATGTCATCCTGACCGGAGCGCCTTGGGCCCCATGATTGCCTCGCAATCATGGGTAGGCGGAGGGAGGGATCCGCAGTTGCCTTTCATTTTTGCTTGCCGAACACAAACTAGAATCTTCGTGCTAAGATTCTGCCCGCACAGGTATCTGACATGAAGTGCACGTTCTGCCTCATTGTGCTCGCTGTCGCGTCGATTTGCTCGTCACAAACCCAGAAGCGCCCTAACCTGAGCAAGTTCTCCTCAGATCAGCTCAAATCGTGCTACAGCGACAAGACCGTTTGCGGCACCGACGACGTTTACGCAATCTCGGACGAACTCGCGCGGCGGCTTCCGGCACTAACCACAGAGCAATTGGTCGCTTGCTTCGCGGACTGGAAAATCTGCGGCGTTGAGAACGATCTGGGGACGGGATTTGCCGTGTCCGCGGAAATCGCGCGCCGCGGCAACCCACATGAATTGCTTGTTCGCTATTGGTCGGAATCGGATGGCAATATCCGCTACGGAATCGTTCAGGTCGCCTATCATTCAAAAACATCAGAGACGGCAGACTTCATGCAAAAGGTGCTCGCCGCCGGGCGAGGCGATGAAGATGCGCTCTATTGGTCCGCAGATTATTTGGCGAAGCGATGCGATCTCGCAGGCCTGAAGTGGCTCAGCGAACGGCAAGGCCGTCCTGAGGGATGTCTCGTTTGGACGCATTCAGTTGCGTTGTTTGGTAAATGCCATTTCAGGCCGGCCATTCCCTATATCATTGACAACTCAATTCATGATGCATGCCTGAACATCGACGACGAGGGCTTCAAAGACCTGCGACAATTCTTCCCGGATTCACCAAGACAGTTCAAGAGCGTGGAGGAAATGCAGAATTATTATTGCGCCCGCGCCCGCAAAGAAGGCTTTCGCGTCCAGTGCCCCGCCGACTAGGCCAGGGGGCAACCCGCCATCGCGTTCCCGCCCCCATCCTTCTGAAGCTGCGTTCATGGTGTGGCTTCGGTCAGGGGCGGGAGATTTTCGCGATACCTCTCCTTCCCTGCTTTTATCCCACCACCACAAACCTCTTCTGCTTCTCGTCGTACTCCTCAATCCGTCCCGTCAGAATGTCGTAGTACCACCCATGCGCGGTCAGCCGCCGCTCGGCAATCGCCCGCGCCACGGGCGGCTGCGCACGCAAATTCATCAACTGCGCCACCACGTTGCCGCGGATCACCGCCGCCAGTTCCCCGCTCGCGCCGTCGGCCGGATTCAGCGGCTGCTTGTAGTCGAACGCCTTCTCTACGTGCTCCAGCCAGCGCCGCGCTCTGGGCAGGTTCTCCAGGCTCTTGCGGTCCAGCGCCGCCTTCAGCGCCCCGCAATCCGAGTGCCCGCAGACGATGGCGTGCCGCACCCGCAGCACGTCGACAGCATATTCAATGGTCGCCGTCACTCCGTCCCCGTCCTGGCTCGTGGCCGGAACCACGTTCCCAATGCTGCGCGAGATGAACAGGTCGCCCGGCTCCGTCCCCAGGATCATGTCGGGCAGCACGCGCGAGTCCGCGCAGGTAATGAACAGCCACATCGGCGCCTGCCCTTCGGCCAGCAAGTGAAAGTGGCTCTTCCGCGCCGGAAACACCTCGGCCAGAAAGCGTTTGTGTCCTTCAATCAACTTCAGCATGCCTTCGCTTCACCGCCCGATCAAGTACCTGCACGTTCAGCCTAACTGATCGCCCGGCCACAAATGATAGAGCGGTCCAGGTTCTTGCCTGCGATATATTTGGGCTGTGCCAAGTCAGCGCCAATTCCCCGGCATTTGGCTCTTGCTGTGTGTCTTTGCTGCCTGCGTACCCCCAGCGTCCGCTCGCGCCGCCGACTCGCGCAATACTGACCCGCGCAATGTCGACGCGACCAGCTTCGGTCAGCGCATTACTCTTGGCCCCGAGTGGCTCTTTTCGCCCGGCGACAATCCGGCATGGGCCTCGCCCAGCTTCGATGACAGCCGCTGGGCTACCGTCTCCACCCAAAAAGACCTCTTCGAGTACGGCTACCACGACATTCCCTACGCCTGGTACCGTATGCACATCCATCTCCGCCCGGGCACCCGCAACCTGATGGTTGGCCTTCAGCGCACACTGGGCAGCTATGAGGTGTTCGCCAACGGCGTGCGCATTGGCGGCTACGGACCCTTCCCGCCCGGCTTCCGCTTCGACCAACTCAGGCTCGCCGCTTATTCCGTGCCCGATGCAGCTGTCTCAGCCAACGGTGAGCTCGTCCTCGCCATTCGCTTCGGCTTCAATGCAACCGGCCGGCACGGTCATGGCACCGCCGTACCGCTCTACAACGCCTCCGCCGTATACCTCTTCGGCAGTTCCTCCGCCGACCGCGAAATCTTTTATTCTGATTCCCGCGTCCGGGTAGCCTTCCTGATCCTTACTGGCTTGAGCCTGCTCACCGGCCTCGTGGCCATTGCCCTTTTTTTCGCGCTGCGTTCTCATCGCGAGTACCTCGCTGCGGCCATCCACATGTTCTCTTGGAGCGCGTACTACTGTGTCGAGATCGGGTTTGGTTATTCGGCTGCAACCTTTCGCGGCGGCTTGCTTCTTGCTTTCTTTTTTGGCGTTGGGAATGTCACGCTTGTCGAATTCGTTCGCCTCGTGCTCGGCCTTCGCCGCACGCCCTGGATCATCGCTCTCGAAACTGTCTTTTTCTTCGCCGGCTTCTCCTCCACACTCACAGCCACGCCTTTCTGGCCGTATTACTTCGGCGTTGCCGCTTACAGTCTGCCCACCCTCGTCGCGGATGTTTTTCTAGCCGCCTTGCTGGTGCGTGCCATGCTGGTGCACGGCCCGGCTCATGAGTGGGCGCCTGCATCGGCTCAGGCCGGCATGGAAGCAAAAGTTCTGTTGCCCGCCGTACTTCTGGTTACATTCGGCGACTATTGGAACGCTTTCAATTTCATCAATTTTTATCTGTTCCACTTCACTACAACATTCCGTGCGCTGCCCACCGTTCGCCTGGCCGATTTTCAGGTTCCTGTCCTCTCCATCGGAGATTTTTTCTCCTTCATCACCATCCTGCTCTTCCTCGTTTTGCGCACCGTCGGCATCGCCCGCCGGCAGGCGCTGGCCGTATCGGAGCTCGAGGCCGCGCGCGAAGTGCAGCAACAGCTTGTGCCCGTCAGCCTGCCCGATCCGCCCGGCTTCAAACTCAACGCCGTATACCGTCCCGCGGCGGAAGTGGGCGGAGATTTCTACCAGATCATCGAGCAGAGCGACGGCGCGTTTCTTGTCGTGATTGGCGACGTCAGCGGCAAAGGCCTCAAAGCCGCCATGACCAGCGCGCTGGCCCTTGGCGCCCTGCGCGCGCTCGCCGCTGAGAACCTTGCCCCCGGGCGCCTGGTCGAACGACTCAACGCTGAGGTGCTGCGCTCGCGGAGCGGCGGGTTCATCACCTGCCTCTGCGCCCGCATTACCGCTGACGGAAGCGTCACGCTGGCCAACGCCGGCCATCTGCCGCCTTATCGCAATGGCAAAGAAATCGTTCTCGAGCCCGCGCTTCCCCTGGGCGTGGCGGCAGAGGCCGAATACGATGAGGCCTTCATTCGCCTCGCTCCGGGCGAAGGGCTTACGTTTCTCTCCGACGGAGTCGTGGAAGCTCGTAACGCCGGCAGGGAGCTCTTCGGCTTTGAGCGCGCGGCCCAGCTCAGCACTGAACCCGCGGAAAAAGTAGCGGAGGCCGCGCAGGCCTTCGGCCAGGAAGACGACATTACCATTCTCACGCTCAAAAGGATGGCTCTCGCATGACAGTCGCTCTTCCTGCCGTCCTTCTTGCCGGCAATGTGCCGCTCATGCAGCAGCTCTTTCCGCCCGTGCCGCTCATCGAGCAGGTGCAAAATATGCCTCTGCTGATGACCGCCGTGCTGCTGTACTGCCTGGCGGCTGCTTATCTGGCGCTATGGCGAGCCGCGCCCGATTTTCGAGCGTTTCGCAACCTGGGCATCTTTTTCGCAATGGTTGCCGTGACCCAGACCTTCCAGTACTTCGGGGGTAAAGCTATCTATGGAAGCCTGCGAGCCCTGGTGTCGGGTATGCTCGTCGCCGCGGCGGGCGAAGCTATGCGGGTCCCCCGTCGCCGCTGGACGTGGCTGTTCTGGCCCATCTACCTCTTTGTCAGCATCGCGGTATGGTTTCCCAGGTGGACGTTTGTCACCGAGTGGCCGGTGCTCGCATCCGAGGTGCCGCTCGCCATTCTCATTGTCCAGGGGCTCAGGCGCAAAAGCGCACGCGACCGGCTGATTGCCGCCGCATTTCTGTTTTATTGGTTCGTGCGGCTCACACTTTCCAATTCTTTCCAGCGCCTCACCGGCATGAACAACTACACCTCCGTCGGCGGCTGGCGATGGCAGTACAGCATCAGCATCCCTCTGCTGGCAATCGTGACACTTGCCATCCTGGCCCGCGATCTTCTCCGCGACCGCCGCGAGAAGGAGCGTATGGCGGCTGAACTCGAGGCCGGCCGCGCCGTCCAGCAGGTTCTCATCCCCGAAGAGATTCCCACCATCCCTGGTTTCAACATTCAATCGGTCTACAAACCTTTTGGAGAAGTCGGCGGCGACTTTTTTCAGGTGCTGCCGGTCAAGAGCGGCGGAGGCGCCGGCGGAGTGCTCGCGATCATCGGCGATGTCAGCGGAAAGGGCATGCCCGCCGCCATGACAGTCTCGCTGCTGGTGGGCACAGTGCGGACGCTGGCCCACTACACGCAAAGCCCCGGCGAAATCTTGACCGCCATGAACCAGCGTATGATGGCTCGCAGCAGCGGCGGCTTCACCACCTGCCTGGTGCTGCGCGCCGACCCCAACGGCACACTGACGATTGCCAATGCCGGGCACCTTGCGCCTTATCTTGACGGTAAAGAGCTACCGCTCGAAAATGGCGCGCCCCTTGGCCTCGATCCCAAAGCCGCATACGCCGAATCGACATTCAAACTTGGCCGAAGCCGCCAAGTCACCCTTCTGACCGACGGAGTCGTCGAAGCCCGCAACCCCGATAAAGAGCTCTTCGGTTTTGAGCGCGCAGCCGCTGTCTCCACTGACTCCGCCGAAAGCATTGCCCGTGCGGCTCAGCACTTCGGACAGGAAGACGACATCACCGTTCTTACCGTTGCCTTCGCCTCCTGATCCGCTCTGAAATTACTGTGCAGCGCCGGTATCGTTGCCAGCTGGCGCGTGGGCATTCATGCCCGCGTTCCATCCTTTTTCTGAGAGAATTCTCCTTATGAAGCTCCTGATTCAGCCGCTCCGATTTGCCATTCTGCTCGTTCTCGCCGTTGCCATCGCCCCTGCGCTGGCGGCCCAAACCGTCGCCACCATCGACCCCGCCTTGCGCACCCAGGTCGACCGCATCGCCACGCAGGTGCTCCAGGCCACCGGCGTGCCCTCCGCCTCCATCGCCGTCGTCCAGCACGGCAAGCTCGTGTACACCCACGCCTACGGCAGCGCGCGCCTGGCCGCGGATTCCGCCGCCGCCGTTCCCGCCACACCTGAGATGCGCTACTCCATCGGCTCCATCTCCAAGCAGTTCACTGCGTCCGCCATCCTCATGCTTCAGGAGCAAGGCAAGCTCTCCATCGACGATCCCGTCGGCAAATACATTCCCGATCTCACCCGTGCCAATGAAGTCACCATCCACCAGATCCTCTCCCACACCTCCGGCTACCAGGACTACTGGCCCGAGGACTACCTGATGACGCCTCTGCTCCAGCCCACTACCGCGCAGCAGATCCTCGATACCTGGGCCAAGAAGCCGCTCGACTTCGATCCCGGCACGCAGTGGCAGTACTCCAACACCAACTATGTCATCGCCGGCCGCATCGTCGAAATCGTCTCCGGCCAGCCGCTGTTCGATTTCCTCTCCCAGCACATCTTTCGCCCGCTCGGCATGACCTCCGCCTTCAACTCCGACCAAACCAAGCTGACGCAGGCCGATGCCACCGGCTACTTTCGCCACGCCCTCGGACCGCTGATCTACGCGCCCATCGCCGGTTTCGGCTGGATGTTCGCAGCCGGCGAACTGTCCATGACCGCCCATGATCTGGCTCTGTGGGATGAAAGCCTCCTCGCACAATCGGTCCTCAAGCCCGAAAGCTACAAGCAAATGTTCACTGAGGTGAAGCTCAAGAACGGCCAGGGCACCCACTACGGTCTTGGCGTTGATGTGCGCCAGCGCAACGGCCATCTCTCCATCGAGCATTCGGGTGAAGTCTCCGGCTTCGTCTCCGACAACGAAGTCCTCGTCGATTCAGGCGCTGCCGTGGCCGTCCTCACCAACCAGGACGCCGTCTCTGCCGCCATCACCATCGCCCGCCTTGCGGCGCCCCTCGTCGCCGGATACCCGCTCAGCGCCCCCGAACAGCAGGCGCTCGATATCTACCATGGACTCCAGCAGGGCCGCATCGATCGCTCGCTCCTGGCGCCCAACCTCAGCGACTACTTCACGCCCCAGGCCATCGCCGATTTCCAATCCAGCCTTGCTCCGCTCGGCGAGCCGCTCAGCCTGCGACAAACCAGCCAGCAACTGCGCGGCGGCATGACGTTCCGCAGCTTCGCGATCTCTTACCCCGGCCGCAGCCTCGAGCTCACCACCTACACCTACGCCGACGGCAAGCTCGAGCAATACCTCATCGCGCCGGAAGATTAAGACTCCTGGTGCGGGCCTCGAGGAGCCTTTCGAGCCGCCGCACGGGGGCTCCGCTGCCGGAAATACCCGCTCTGCTCTAACGCTGTCCCAGCTCCTTGCGGCAGTAGAACCTGATGTCTGAATCTCCGTCCCGGTATTCCTCGGCGAGCGCGTATTTTTCCAGCAAAGCGGCCATTGAAGGATCAACGTAGTCTACGACCACCGACCCGAAATAGCCCTGCCTCATCAGCCCTTCCCACCCGTCATCCTCCAATGGAACCCCGGCGGCTCGGTCCTCATAGTAGGGATAGCCAAGTACAAAATGGGGAGGAATGGGTTCCACCCACGGTAGATCTGCGTAGCGATCTGTGGCAAAGACAGGGCCCGGCAAGCGTCGCAGCTTTTCCCCGACGGCGCGGTGGACTGAATCCTCGTGCCGGTACTCTCCGTAGGCGGCATGAGCACCGAGAATCCCGCAGATCATCATGAGTGAGCAAACCGCAAGGGCAGTCATGGTGAATCGCCCATGGACCCGTTCCCAAAGCACGGTCAGGGCAAGCATTGCTGCCCACGCAGTAGGGATGTAATAGTTCGCCGCAGCGCCCGCCTTGCAACCCGTCACCGCTGCAAAACAAATTGAAACCAGCAAAACCGCCGTGACCACCGTTTCCGCCGGATTCAGAGCCGCTCGACGCGCCCGCTTCCAAACCATCCACAGCGCAGCCGCGAGGCTCAGCGGCAAAAACAGGTTTCTCACCATCGCCAGGCCGGCATTCTCCAGCCCGCGCGCCAACACCAGGGGAAGATTCCTCATGCCAAAGACAACGATCTCCCGGTAGAGGGGCCCTCCCAGCCGGAATGTGAGAATCACAAGTGCCCACCAGCCGCTGCACAGAATCACGGCCGCACGCCAGCGCTTGAGCAGCAAAAGCGAAAAAACCGAGCCGGTGAGCATGGTGACCTGCGTCTGCTTGAATGCCCACGCGGCATAGAAAAGAATCACCGCCGCCAGGATCAGGCGATCGCTGGGTTTGCGCGCGTAGCGCAGGATGGCGTAGAAACCCGCACACTCGAAGGCAAGGGCTCCCAGGTCGGATCGAACCGTGAGTGACCAGAATCCCACCAGAGGGCTCGAGATCGCGATCAGACTCCACGCCCAGCGGACAGCCGGACGCGCGAACAAGCCGTCCTTTACCAGATCCCGTTGGGCGAGGTAGAAAATCGCGCCGCTCAGCAGTGCAAACATCACCGTCACCAGGCGGCCGACGGTCGCGATCCACACCGCATCGAGACGCAGGACGTGCAGGCACGCTTCTATCACCGATCCGTAAAACCAGTAGAACCCCCAGTTGAATAAGCTCGCGGCAAACGGAATGCGATGCGGGTCGCTGTACACCGGCAGATGCTGGGTAAACTTCCAGATTGAAAAGAGGGTTTCCTCTTCCCCGCCGGTTGTCACCGCGAAATAGGGCCTCGCGAACGAAATGGCATAAAAGATCCTTACCGTCCAAAGCGCCAGGCAGGCTCCCGCGGCGAGAATCAGCGAAGCCTCGACGCCCTTCCTGAGCCTTTCCTCCGCGAGAATACGGTTCACGGCACTCCATTCAGCGGGATTTCCCGCCGCCAATCACCTCGATCTTAACGGAAGCCATCCGCGCGGGCTGCCGCATCTTTTACCGCGCGTTGCAACGCGGCCCGCGGCTCGGTTGGGAGGCCAATCGTCCCCGCCACCCGGCTCTTCGATAAACTGAATCTGGACCCATGTTCGAGAACCTCACCGACAAACTGCAGCGCGTCTTCAAAACGCTTCGCGGCCAGGGCACGCTCACTGAAGGAAACATCTCCGAAGCCTTGCGCGAAATCCGCGTAGCCCTGCTCGAAGCCGACGTCAACCTCAACGTCGTCACCGACCTCATCGAGCACATCCGCCAGAAAGCCATCGGCGCCGAAGTGATGACCGCGCTCTCGCCCTCCGAGCAAGTGGTCAAAATTGTCCGCGACGAGCTCGTCGCCCTGCTGGGCCGCGACACCGCCCGCTTCAACTTCGCCTCCAAGCCGCCCACCGTCATCCTCATGGCCGGTCTGCAGGGCTCCGGCAAAACCACCACCTCCGCCAAGCTCGCAGCCTGGCTCAAAAAAGGCGGTCACCGGCCCATGCTCGTCTCGGTCGACGTCTACCGCCCGGCCGCACGCGAGCAACTCAAAGTCGTCGCCAGGCAGGTCGAGTCGCGCCTTTACGAGGGCGATCTGAAGGGCGAACCCGCCGGCTCCGCGCTGGTCGAACGCCTGGCCAAAGAGGCTCGCCGCGAAGCCGTCATCATGGGCTGCGACACCCTTATCGTCGACACCGCCGGCCGCCTCCACGTCGACTCCGACCTTATGGCCGAAATGGAATCCCTGAAAAAGCTCCTCGCGCCCCAGGAGATCCTCTTCGTCGCCGACGCCATGACCGGCCAGGACGCCGTCAACTCCGCCCAGGACTTTCACTCGCGCCTCTCGCTTACCGGCGTCATCCTCACCAAAATGGACGGCGACGCCCGTGGCGGCGCGGCCCTGTCAATCCGCCACGTCACCGGCCAGCCCATCAAGTTCATCGGCGTGGGCGAAAAACCCGACGCTTTCGAGCCCTTTCATCCCGAACGCATCGTCGGCCGCATCCTGGGCATGGGCGACATCATGTCGCTCATCGAAAAAGCCGAAGACAAGCTCGACCGCCGCAAATCCGAAGAGCTGGCCAAGAAAGCTCTCCTCGGCGACACTTTCTCGCTCGAAGACTTCCGCGATCAGCTCCAGCAGATCAAGAAGCTTGGGTCCATGGAGTCGATTTTGAAGATGCTTCCCTCCGTCGGCCCCTTCGCCGGCATGCAGCAGGCTGCCGGCCAGATCGACGAAAAGCAATTCGTCCGCCTCGAAGCCATCATCGGCTCCATGACGCCCCGCGAACGCCGCAACCACGAGATCATCTCCGGCTCGCGCCGCAAGCGCATCGCCGCCGGCTCGGGCACCAGCGTGCAGGAAGTGAACCAGCTCCTGCGCCAGTACGCCCAGATGGCCAAGATGTTCAAGCAAGTGGGCAAGGGCGGCCTGGCCAGAAGCATGATGCGCGGCGGCCTGGCCGGCATGGGCCTCGGCCGCCAGCGCTTCGGGCGGTAAGAAACACCATGCCCGCCCTCCAGGACCAGCTCGACGAAATCACCGCCAACACCCGCAACCTCGTCCAGCTGCCTCAGGTTTCAAATAGCTCTTCGTGGGTCCCGGTGCGCTCAAAATGCACCGACTTGGCGGTTGCGGAATAGATCAGCACCCAATCGGGTTCGATGTGCGCGTCGCGATATCCTGCCCAGCCGTGTTTGAGCGGGTGATCCTTGTATTGAGGCGGCAATTCATCGCCCGCGAGAAGGACTTCGATCAAGCTTTTCAGCTTTTCGAGATCTTTCCCGCGTTTCTGAAGCCGTTTGACGTCACGTTGAAACTGGGTGGAATAGCTCGGCAATCGCATCAAATTCCCAGCTTACGGAACATGTCGGCTGCGTTTTTCGCCCGATGCACCTCGCGCCCCTTCGCGGTCTTGCGCATGGTCCTGCGCGTCAGCTTATTGGGCTTCAGGTCGAACGGAAGCGCATTTTCATTCGCAACGCGCGTCAACACGATGCGAATCGCGTCCGACACAGTAAGTCCCATGTCGCCGAGCACCTCGGCCGCCCTATCCTTCACATCGGCGTCGATCCTGGAGCGGACCACTGCGTTGGTAGCCATAAATTCATTGTAGCCCAATTGGGCTACAAACCACCAGAAGCCATTGAGACGTGTCGACGTCGACCGTTCGCCAAGCACCGATCGGTGAAAATATTGAAGGATGCCCGCCCTCCAGGACCAGCTCGACGAGATCACCGCCAACACCCGCAACCTCGTCCAGCCCGAGCGCATGGCCATCAACGAGCGCGCCGTCCAGGAACTGTTCGCCTCCGGCATCGAAGAAAAAATCCTCCCCGCCGGCGCCACGGCTCCCGAGTTCACCCTCAACGACTCCTTCGGCCGCCCTGTCCGCTCCGCCGACCTGCTCGCCCTGGGGCCCCTGGTCCTCAACTTCTTCCGCGGCCGCTGGTGCCCCTATTGCATCACCGAGCTCGAAGCCTGGCGCGATCTCTACCCCCGCCTGCGCGAGTCCGGCATTCTTCTCGCCGCCATCGGCCCGCAAACCAGCCGCCAGAGCGACTTCATGGTCGGCCAGCACGCGCTCCCGTTCCCCGTCCTCTCCGATCCCGGCTGCGCCCTCGCCGCCCAGTTCGGTCTCGCCTACACCATCCCCGCCTACCACCGCGACTACTACCGCTCCATCCTCGTCAACATTCCCTTCGTCAATGGGACAGAAAAAGGAGGGGGCGACGACTCCTGGCGCCTCGTTCTGCCGGCCACGTATGTCCTCAGCGCCGCTGGACGCGTAGTCCTCGCCCAGGCCTACGCCGATTTCCGCGTCCGCCCCGAACCCGAAGAAACCCTCGCCGCCGCCCTGCGCGCACGGACCCTCTAACCCCTGTAAATCTCGCACTTACGCCAACCCCTCCCGTCGGCCGCCCCACCCCTTCCCAATCGACGGCAGATTTTCACCCAAATCTGCAACTTCATTAGGGCAAAAACATCAAATAAGTTGACAATATTCCGCTCAATCTGGCATTCTGCCACGTTGGGCATTCCCACAGGTAGGAAAACCATGGCAAAAATGATCGGTATCGACCTCGGCACCACCAACTCGTGCGTCGCCGTAATGGAGGGCGGAGAGCCCAAAGTCATTCCAAATGAAGAGGGTGCGCGCACTACCCCCTCGATCGTGGCCTTCTCGAAAAGCGGCGAGCGCCTGGTTGGACAGGTCGCCAAGCGTCAGGCCATTACCAACCCGGAAAACACCATCTTCTCCATCAAGCGCTTCATGGGCCGCCGCTACAACGAAGTAACCGACGAAATGAAGATGGTCCCGTTCCACGTCGTCCAGCAGGGCGACCACGTGGCCGTTGTCGCGCAGGGCCGCGAGTACACGCCGCCCGAAATCTCGGCCATGATTCTGCAAAAGCTCAAGAAGTCGGCCGAAGCCTATCTCGGCGAATCCGTCAGTGAGGCTGTCATCACTGTTCCCGCCTACTTCAACGACGCGCAGCGCCAGGCCACCAAGGACGCCGGCAAAATCGCCGGCCTCGACGTCAAGCGCATCGTCAATGAGCCCACCGCCGCCGCGCTCGCTTACGGCCTCGACAAAAAGAAGGACGAAACCATCGCCGTCTACGACTTTGGCGGCGGCACCTTCGATATCTCCATCCTCGAAGTCGGCGAAGGCGTCATTGAGGTCAAGTCGACCAACGGCGACACCCACCTGGGCGGCGACAACCTCGACCAGCGCATTGTCGATTGGCTCATCTCCGAGTTCAAACAGGAGCATGGCCTCGACCTCACCTCCAGGGGCAACGAAATGGCGCTGCAGCGCCTGAAGGACGCCGCGGAAAAGGCCAAGATCGAGCTTTCCACCACCGTCGAGACCGAGATCAATCTGCCCTTCATCACGGCCGACGCTTCCGGGCCCAAGCACTTGGTCCGCAAGCTCACCCGCGCCAAGCTCGAGCAGCTCACTGAGGATCTTATTGACCGCTCCATTGAGCCCTGCAAGAAGGCCATGACCGATGCCAACGTCAAGCCCAGCGACATCGACGAAGTCGTTCTGGTGGGCGGCCAGACGCGCATGCCCAAAATTCAGGAGCTGGTCAAGAAGCTGTTCGGCAAGGAACCGCATCGCGGCGTCAACCCCGACGAGGTGGTCGCTGTCGGCGCGGCAGTCCAGGCAGGCGTGCTCGCCGGCGACGTCAAGGATCTTTTGCTGCTCGATGTCACCCCGCTCACGCTCTCCATCGAAACCTTGGGCGGCGTGGCCACGACCATGATTCCGCGCAACACCACCATTCCGACCAAGAAGACTGAAACTTTCTCTACCGCGGCCGACAATCAGACCGAGGTCGAAGTCCACGTCCTGCAGGGCGAGCGGCCTATGGCCGGACAGAACCGCACCCTGGGCAAGTTCAAACTGGGCGGAATCCCTACGGCGCCGCGCGGCGTGCCGCAAATCGAGGTCACTTTCGACATCGACGCCAACGGCATCCTCAACGTGACCGCCAAGGATCTGGCCACGGGCAAGGACACCCGCATCACCATCACCTCCAGTTCCGGCCTCTCCAAAGAGGAGGTGGAGAAGATGGCCCGCGAAGCCGAAGCCCACGCCTCTGAGGACAAGGAGAAGCGCGAGGAGATCGAGGCGCGCAACGCTCTCGACGGACTCGTCTACAACATCGAGAAGATGCTCAAGGAAAGCGGCGACAAGGTGCAGGCCGCCGATAAGACCGACGTCGAGTCGGCGCTTGCCGATGCCAGGAAAACCCTGGAGGGCTCGCCCTCCGCGAAGGAGCTGCGCTCGGCCCAGGACCGCCTCACCAGCGCCAGCCACAAGCTGGCCGAGGCCATGTACAAAGCCAGCTCCGGGCAGGCGGCTGGGCAAGGCCCTGAGCCCGGCGCTCCCACCGCAACGCCCGGCGGCGAAGCCAAGAAGGAAGGCGAAGTCATCGACGCCGAGTACGTCGATGTCGACGACAAGAAGTGAGGACTGGCCGTCCAGGCAATCCCGCCCTTCGGGCGGAAAGACGTTGGGGTGAGGGTACAGAGCCGCTCACCCCATTTGTTGTTTGCCGTGATGGGGTAAGCGGAGCGAACCTGTTTTGCTTTCCGTGTTACGATAAACGTTAAGCATGATCCGTTCGTTCGCGGATAGAGAAACCGAGCAGGTTTTCCGGCACCGCCATAGCCGGCGGCACGCGGCGATTGAACGGGTTGCGCTCAGGAAGTTGCGGCAGATTCACTCGGTTTCCACGGTCGAAGAACTCTACCAGCCCCCGGGAAATATGCTGGAGAAGCTCAAAGGCGACAGGGAAGGCCAATGGAGCCTGCGCATCAGCGGTCAATACCGAATCTGTTTTCGATGGAGCGATGGCCATGCCCACGAGGTCGAGATTGTCGATTACCACTAAGCCGGGACTCAAAGAAGGGACGCTGATGCCCGCGCTGCACCCCGGCGAGATGCTGCGCGAGGAGTTTATGAAGCCGCTCGGGCTTTCCGCCAATGCGCTCGCCATCGCGCTTCGCGTACCGGTCACGCGCATCTCCGAGATCGCTCGCGAGAGGCGTGGCATCACGGCCGACACAGCCCTTCGGCTGGCGCGGTATTTCAAGATGACGCCGGAGTTCTGGATGCGGCTGCAGATGGATTACGATCTGGAATCGGCTTCGGCTGCGCAGCAAGCGGTGATTCATCACGAGATTCGCCCCCGCCAGGGCTACCAGCCGCAAAGGGAGGGCCGCAAGCGGGCCATTGCATAAGCAAGTGCGGCAAGATTAGCTTTCTCTACTGCGCTAACCTGCGCTGTGATAGCCGGAATTGCATCGCAAAGAGAGCTGGAAATCACCCAGAGATCGAGCGACGAACAAAACATGCCCACCGCCAACAAAGACTATTACGCCACGCTCGGCGTCAAGAAAACCGCGACGCCAGAGGAGATTCGCAAGGCCTTTCGCAAGCTCGCGCGCAAATACCACCCCGACGTCAATCCCGGCGACAAGAAGGCCGAAGAAAAATTCAAAGAAATCTCCGAGGCCAACGACGTCCTGAGCGACGAAAAAAAGCGCAAGATCTACGACCAGGTCGGCTTCTATTCTGACCAGATCGATCCGGCGCAGGCCGAGGCCTACGCGCGCGCCCAGCGCGAGGGCAGCCGCCCGCCCGTCGACTTCGGCGGTTTTGATTTCTCAGGCTTCCAGGGCGGCGCTGGCGAGCCGCCCGGCGGCAGCTCCGCCTGGGGAAGCTTCAAAGACATCTTCTCCGGCATGTTCAGCGGCGCGCAGCCTGCGCAGCCGCGCGGTCCGCAGCCCGGCTCCGACCTCGAATATCAGGCCACCGTCGATTTCTGGACCGCCATCCGCGGCGGCCAGGCGCGCATCCAGGTCCATCGCCAGGAGATTTGCCCCACCTGCCACGGCCAGGGTCATCTCGGCGGATCCATCACCTGTCCTGAGTGCCACGGCTCCGGCCAGGTGACGCAGATGGGCGGCCGCATGAAATTCAACATCACCTGCCCACGCTGCAACGGCACCGGCAAAATCTCCAACGAGTGCCCCACCTGCCACGGCGACGGCACCGTCACGCACACTGAGACAGTCGAGTTCCGCATCAAGCCCGGCACGCGCGACGGCCAGCGCATCCGCCTGCAGGGCAAAGGCAACGCCGGCATCAACGGCGGCCCTTCGGGCGACCTCTTTCTCATCGTGCGCACCGGCACGCACCCGGTCTTCACGCGCCAGGGCGACGATATTTTCATCACCGTGCCCGTCACCGTGGCCGAAGCCTCGCTCGGCGCCAAGGTCGAGGTGCCCACCATCGACGGCCGCGCGCAACTGAAGATTCCCCCCGGCACGCAAAGCGGCCAAAAGCTGCGCATGCGCGAGCGCGGCGTCGAAAGCGCCCAGAATCCCGGCCAGCGCGGCGACGAAATTGTCACCGTCACCGTCGCCGTGCCGCATCTGAACGACGAGCGCAGCCGCGAAATCATGCGCGAGCTCGCCCGCCTCAACCCCACCGACCCCCGCAAGGAGCTATTCGAGAAGCTTTAGGGAGCAAGGGAACAAGGGAGCGAGGGAGCAAGAAAGGCGGCCTAAGCAAGGTGATTGTCATGGGCAAGTCGATGGCGGTCGGAATTTTCGGAATCTTGCTTTCTTGTTGCGGGCTGTCGTGGCGTTCGGCAGCGGCTCAAAGCTCCAATGCACCGCGCACGTCATTTCCGAAGGCTTGCTACTTTTTCGCTCCGCAGAAGGAGGATGAGTCCGAGAAGCGAAACCGCGAGCAGCAGCCGGCAGAAGAGCGGGCCTACGACGCGAGCGTCGCTCAGGTTTATCGACTCTGGTGCACTCCGAATCACGGCACTATCGATGAGCGAAAAGCGGCAGTGAACGAGATGGTGAAGCGATGGAAGGCAGTCTGGGAGCGGGACGATCCATATGATGCCGCGTTCCACGAGACAGCAGCCTTCGATTTGCTCGCTCTCCTGGGAATTACTCACGAGCTTCCGCCGGCCATGGCGAACGATCCTCAGTTCGTGAAAAAATGGATCGCTGACTGCAGTTACACTTGCTTCCACATTGGCGGCGATCCCGGTGATCAGGCAGACGACCAATATATACTGATGCAGCTTCAACTTCGAAACGATGTCTTGGATCATTTGAAGAAGGAGCCCTCATCCGAGCCCGTCCTCGAAATGCTCTTGGACGCGAAGTTCACCCTGGTGGACTGATGCCCACGAAACGCAAATCCAAAGGCGCCTACATGATCTCGGCGGTGGCCGAGATGTACGAAATCCATCCCCAAACGCTGCGCCTCTACGAGCGCGAAGGCCTGCTCAAGCCCTCGCGCACCGAGGGCAACACCCGCCTCTACACCGACGAAGACCTGGAGCGCCTCGAGTTCATCCTCAACCTCGCGCGCGACCTCGGCGTCAACATCGCCGGCATCGCCATCATCCTGCAGATGCGCGAGCGCATGGAGGAGATGAACCGCCAGATGCAGAGCTTCGTCGAATACGTGCGCAGCGAAATGCTCACCCGTTTCCAGCAGGCCGCGCCCAGCCAATCCGGCGCCATCGTCCCCATCCGCAAGCCCGTCAACGCACCGCGCCCCACTGCGCCCCGCAAATCCTAGCCGAGCACTTCCCTGGGCTGCCCCATCCCCGGGGCCCCCACAGATTGGTCCTCGTCTGTGGGGTGGATCGAAGCTCTGCTTGGGTGGGGTTCCAAGCTAACATCGAAGAGCTGGCCAGCTCCCCCTTGCTCCCGGCCGGGGTCCCCCCAGCGCGCGATTTGTGCGCGCTCGGGTGGCTTGCTCCTTCGCTCCCTCGCTCCCTATCCTTGATCCCAGCATGCCCTTCGTCCTCCTCGGCCTGGCCGTCTTCGGCCTCATCACCTCCACGGTCTTTGCCGGCATCGTGCTCGGGGCCGTCCCCAAATTCCTCCGCGAGCGCCGCGCCGCCCTGGCTGCGCTCGCCGCCCGCCCCGGATTCACCCCTCCCCTCTCGCTGTTCAAGCCGCTCAACGGCGCCGATCCGGGCCTCGAATCCTATCTCGAATCCTTCTTCGTCCAGGACTATCCCGCCTACGAGATCCTCTTCTGCGCGCGCAATGCCGGCGATCCCGGCCTCGCCATCGCGCGCCTCGTCGCCGCGCGCCATCCGCAAATCCCCGCTCAATTCCTCGCCACCGGCGGACAGCCCGACTATATCAACGACAAGGCAATCTCACTCGAATTGATGGAAGCCCACGCCACCCACGACATCCTCGTCATCAGCGACAGCGATGTCCGCGTCACCCCCGATTACCTGCGCGCGGTGGCGTTGCCGTTCGCCGATGAGCGCGCCGGCGGCATGTGCTGTCTCTATCGCGGCGTCGCCGCACAAGGCGGACTCTGGGCGCGGCTTGAAGCCGTCGGCATGTCGGTCGAAATGTCCTCTGGCGTCCTTGCCGCCCGCGCCATGGAAGGAATGCAGTTCACCCTCGGTCCCACCATGGCCTTCCGCCGCTCGACCATCCACCGCATGGGCGGCTTTCGCGTTACCGCCGACTACTGCGCCGACGATTTCATCCTCGGCAACGAAACCTTCAAGCTCGGCCAGACCGTCATCCTCAGCCACCACGCCATTGATCACATGGTTTTGCACTCCGGCCTTGCCGGCTCGCTCAAGCATCAGGTGCGCTGGATGAAGTCCACGCGCTTCTCGCGTCCCAAGGGCCACTTCGGCACGGCGCTCACCTTCAGCGTTCCCTTCGGCCTGCTTGCGCTCGCTGCATGTCTCTGGCTCGGGCATCCACTCTGGGGCGTCGCCCTTCTCGCGTGGGCCTTGGCCACACGGCTGGCTCTCTCCGTCGCGGTCGGCCGCATCGTTGTCGGCGACACCAGCTGGCTCGCCCTGCTCGCGCTCTACCCCATTCGCGATTTCATGGGATTTTGTTTCTGGATCGCCAGCTACTTTGGCCGCCGCATCCTTTGGCGCAACCGCGTGTTTGAGCTTCTGCCTGGCGGCAAAATGCGCGCCGCAAAGACTAGCCGCTGACCGCTGATCACTGGCCGCTGACCACTGGAAGCGGCCGATCCGTCCACAGCGTCTTGTCAGCAAGCGTCTGCACCGGGTAGAGCCGCCCGGCGAGCACTTGCTCCACCTTGTCGCGGTCCGGATCCTCGGCAAAGATCCACTTGCGCTCGCCCACACCCCAAATCGCCTTGAGCTTCCGGTCGTTCAGGAAAATATCGGGCGCATCGGGATAGCACGATCCCCACAGCAGCGTCGTGCCTTCGCCGTTCTGCCCGCATCGCGGCAGCACCAGCAGCGCCGGCCGATGATGAAAAAACGCTTGCGTATAGAAAATCACCGACGACCCCGACGACTGCTCTCCATAAATGATGAACGTGTCGTTGGGCGTGCCGTCTTTCATGATGGTGTCGGCCATTGGCTTCGAGCTCAGCATGGGCTCAAAACGCACAAACGCAATCTGCGCGGCCACAAAGAACACCGTCATGGTCAGCGCCACGCTCACCGTCGCCGCCAGGTGTTCCTTCTTCAGCCGCAGCACCCACCCCGCCAGGGGACCCACCAGCAGCGTGATCGCCGCCATCACCGCCGGCAGCCGCAGCGCGGCAAACGACTCGCCCGTCAAGTCGAACAGGTGCGACATCGACAGCGTGTAGTCGCCCACTCCGCGATGCGCCAGCAGCGATCCCACGTCGGCCACATACGGCAAATTCCGCGAAGTCCACAACCCCCAGCCCAGCGCCGCGCCGGCGAGCAACCCGATTGCGGCAAACGCCGTCTGCCCGCCCGTCAGCCACGCCGTCTTCACCACCGCTCCGCCACTCTCCGCGCCGCGTCCTTCCTCGATTTCCGCCACCACCCCCGCAATCAGCATCACCAGCGGCGCCCACACCGGGAACGTGTAGTACTCCTGGTTTGTTGAGATCGAGAAGAACACCAGCGTCCACGCCGTAAACAAACTAAGCAGCCAGATGGTCCGCGTGCGGAACTTCACCCGGAACACATAAGTGCCCACGTCCTCGCGCATGGCATTATCCAGGTAAAAGTCCACTGTCTGGCCGGCATCGTGGCGCAAATGCTGCAGCCAGCCCCGCCGCGTCTTCCACGCCACCGCCGCCGCAGCCGCCAGGAACAAACTCCACGGAAAGATCCACACCAGGTGCGCCAGCCAATAGAGCCACCCCGGCATCTTGTTGTAGTCGTCGGGATAGCGCAGGTGGAAAAACCGCAGCACGTGCTCATTGATGAAATAGAAGTAGAAAAATCCGTGTACGTTGCCGATCGTGGGATGATTCCCCACCGGATGTCCCTGGTCGGGATTCATGATCCCGCACAGAATGTGCCATGGCGCCACAATCGCCAGGAACAGCAACAACCCCGTCACCGGCCGCAGCGCCCGCCAGCGCCGCCACTGCCCCGTCAGCAGCAGATACGGAATCGCCGCGCCTGCAATAAACACCGGCGCAATCAGACCCTTGGTCAGCGTCGCCAGCGCCACGCTCGCCCACGACCAGTAAATCCACCCCGGCCGCCGGTCCTCCAGCCCTGCAATCAGCCCATACAGCGCCAGCAACAGGAAAAACGCCAGAATCGACTCAGGAATGATGAAGCGCGTAAACAGAAAGCATCCCACGGACGTCAGCACGCCCAGCCCGGCATACAATGCCGCGCGTTCGCCCCACACGCGCCGCGTCCACAGCCACCCCAGCCACGTCAGTCCCAGCATGGCCAGCGCATTCGGCAAGTGCGTTGCAAACGTGTTCTCGCCGAAAACCCGGTACATCCCCGCGACCACCCAGTACGGCAGCGGTGGCTTTTCAATATAGCGGATGCCGTTGATCTTCGACGTGATCAGGTTGCCCGTCTCCGCCATGTGCTGCGCCGCCTGGGCGTGCGCTGCGTCCACGTCGTCCATCAGCGGCGGCGAAAATAAAGTCGCAAAGTAAATGGTCGTCCACACCGCCGCCAGCAGCAGCCACACCGTCCGCGTCCGCAGACTTCCAGCGCCCTCCGCCTCGCGCCGCTCCGCACGCACTGCGCCCTTTATCGATCCATTCTCCCTGCCGGCGCTCATGTGTGTTTTCATCGTGATTTCGGCCATCAAATCCAGAATACCAGCCGCATCTGTGCACCGTTGCACACGGCAAAGTCATCTTTGCAGCCATCTCGATTCGCCGTGGCCTCTTCAAGTACTGCCGGCGCTACGCTCACCCCGCAACGGACGGCAATCAAGCTCTTTGCCGCGGTGCGCACGGGTGCTATAGTGATGATCGTCCCCGCAGCGCGCAGCAAACTCTTTAAATGGGAAGAACGCCGATATCGGCCCGCGCCTCCGTCGTTGTTTTCGGTGTCGCACCCCGGCTTCAACTCGTCTGCGCGCGGCGCGAGTCTCGAAATTGAGGGATTGTGCATGAGTGGACCGCTCCCAGTTCAACCCAACGTTCCCGGTGCGCTCGAGATGACCGAGCGCGAATGGGAAAAGCTGGTCAACCTCGTTCTGGGTGGCTACGTGATTCCGGTGCTGGGGCCGGAGCTGCTGATGGTGCCGGATGAAAACGGCCAGCCCGCGCCGCTCTACGAAACATGGGCTGCCATGCTGGCAGCGCAGACGCAGATTGTTCGCCCCGAAGGGGCGCGCCGCTGGACGATTTACGACGTCGCCAACCTGCTCGGCCAACGGGAGAATGCGGGCGAACTGGCCTACGACATCGACGACGTGGTGCGCAGGCGTCCCTGGCCTGTCCCCAACTCGCTCAGCAAGCTGGCCGGCATTCTCGACTTCTCGCTCTACATCACCACCACCATTGACCACCTCATGTTCCACGCCTTGACGCAGGCGCGCCCGGGAGTAGACGTGGAGCAGATTAAGTTCACGCCGCGCGGGGTCAAAAGCGTTGTCGATCTACCCAACCGCTTTCTTCATGACCCCATTCCCGGCGTGTATTACCTGTTCGGCGCTTCCAGCCCCTCCGATGGAACCTTTGCCAAGACTGAAGACGATCTGATCGAGTACAGCTGGTCGTTGCTTGACCCCCAATACGCGCCCGAAAATCTTTACGATCACCTGCAGCGAAAGACCGTGCTGCTCCTGGGCTGCAACATGCCCGACTGGCTGGGAAGATTCTTCATTCACGCCATCAATGGGCGCCGCTACCCCGAAACCATCAATATGTATTACGTCAGCCAGTACTGCGAGCCGGGACTGCTCGAGTATCTGAACCGCCGCCGGGCTAAAGTGGTCACCTCGATTGCTCCGATTGACTTCGCTGAGCGGCTCTACACGCTATGGCAGGCGCAAAGCCGGCGCGATCCGGCTGGTGCGTCGGCCGGCCCCACAGGTCCTGCCCCCCAATTCAAGCCCGGAGCGGTATTCCTCAGCTACGCCAGTGAGGATCGCGCCGCGGTCCGCTCCATCCGCGCGCAGTTGGAAGAGAAAAATATCGACACCTGGATGGACGAGCGCGAGCTTCCTGCCGATCCCGGCAACGAATACCTGCAAACCATCCGCGAGAACATCCACAAAGCGGCGTTTTTTGTGCCGATCATTTCGCGGGCGCTCGACCGCTCCGGCTCATCGCCGCGCTTCTTGTGGAGGGAATGGCACGAGGCTGAGGATGCGGCCATGGAAAGGCGCAAGGAAGATCGCTATCTTCAGCCGCTTGTCATTGACGACACGCCCTCGGGAGCAACCTTCGTGCATCGTCCTTACAGCGACGTGCAGTGGGCGCGCCTGCGCGACGGCCGCGTTCCGCCCGAGTTCATTGAAGCCCTCAGCCGCGGCATACGCAATTTCCGGAGGCCGCGATGAGCGCCGCAGCGCCTCCTCTTCCGCACAGCCGGAATCCCTGGCCCGGACTCATCTCCTACACCGAAGCACAGGCGCACCTGTTCTTCGGGCGCGAGGCAGAAACCGGGGAGCTGTTGCGCCTCATCCGGCGCGACACGCTT
The DNA here is from genome assembly GCA_030037635.1 of Acidobacteriaceae bacterium. Taxonomy (GTDB): domain Bacteria; phylum Acidobacteriota; class Terriglobia; order Terriglobales; family Acidobacteriaceae; genus Telmatobacter. Next base: position 14,548 of record JASHQH010000139.1, on the reverse strand, counting down.
ACCGTTCTCTTCGGCCGCTCCGGCCTGGGAAAAACGTCTCTCTTGCGGGCCGGGGTGTTCCCTCGCCTCCGCCGCGAAGGATTTTTTCCCGTGGTTTTGCGCCTCGACTATTCGCCCCAGGCTCCCGCTCCCGTCGAGCAGGTCAAGACGCTCACCGAGGCTGCCGCACGTGAGAGCCAAATCGATATCGAGAGCGCGCAACCGGGCCCGGATGCAGAGACGCTGTGGGAGTATTTCCATCGCCTGCGTTTTTGGGGACCGCGCAACGACACGCTGGTTCCGGTGCTGGTCTTCGATCAGTTTGAAGAAATCTTCACCCATGACAGCAATCGGCAGGCCAACTCCGAGCTTCTTGCGCAGCTGGCTGACCTGGCTGAAAATCGCATCCCCGAGGCCGTGCGTCAAAGCGCCGAAGCATCTTCTCATCGGCAAGCGCTCCAGGCCGGGGCCCCCAACTACAAGATCGTCCTCTCCCTGCGCGAAGATTTTGTGTGGCGCCTCGACACGCTGCGCCCCATTCTTCCCGCCGTGATGCGCAACCGCTTCGCGCTCGGCCCGCTCGATGCTGCGCACGGGCTCCAGATCGTGCGCAACGCCGGCAAACAGTGGGTTAGCGATGAAGTGGCTCACGACATCATCGAGGCCGTCATCAGCAACCGCCGCGGCGAGGGCCCCGGCGCGGCCGCCGATGAGGTCGAGCCGGCCTATCTCAATGTCATGTGCAACGAGCTCTTCGAGCGCATGGCCGCCGCCGGCCAGACCGCGATCACGCGCGAACTCGTCGCCTCTGAGAAGGGAGAAATCCTGGAGTCGCTCTACGAGGGCAGCTTCAGAGGACTCGATGATTCAGTGCGCCGCTTCGTCGAGCAGCATCTGGTTACGCAGGCCGGCTTCCGAGCCACTTTGCCCGTCGACGAAGCGCGCCGCGAGAACCTCTCCGATGCCGACCTGCAAACCCTCGTCGGCCGCCACCTGCTCCGATTTGAAGACCGCCTGGGTACGCGGCACGTGGAGCTGGCGCACGATCTCCTCACCGAACTGGTGCTGAAGAGGCGGGAACAACGCGAATTGCGCGAACGCGCCCATCTCCGGAGAGCGCAGTGGTGGGCCCAGTTGCGCACCGCCGCCCTGGCGGCGGTCTTCGTTGCCATCGCTGCCTCGGTCTTCTATTGGCTTGCCTACATGCATCCGACCGTTTCGTACTATGCCACCTTGGACCGGAAATACGGCTCCTATGAGGTCATCGGGCGCCTGTCCAATGACGAGGCGAGTCATCGTTTGGAGTCGCTTCGCGTCTTCCGTAAAGGTTTCCGCGGAGAAATAACCGCCGTCGAAGCGGTCAACGGCTACGGGCACCTCATCATGGAATCGCAGCTCGACGGCTCGATTCTCTTTCCCACCAACGGTCAGAGCGGTCAATTCTGCCGGCTGGAACTCTCTTATGACGAAAACGGCCAGGCCCTGCGCGAAGTGGCGCTCGACGAACAGAACCGCATGGTCTTTGCGCTCAACTATGCTCCCACCCAGGCTGAGGCCTCGCGCAACGTCCGGCGCGCTTCGGTGGTCGCGGCCGATGGTTCCACGATCTATTCAACCTTCGACATTGAATACGACTCGGATGGATATCCCCGCGAGATCCGCTTTCTCCTCGGCGGCGGCACACCCAAGGATTTTGGAGCCCAGATCATCGACTTCAAGAATTCAAAATTAGGCGCCACTGACGAGTTGTTTCTCGACAGCGTCGAAAACCCCGTCCCATCAAATGGAGACTTTGCCGGCGAATCCTTCAACCTGGATGCGCGCGGCGAAGTGACCCAGGAGATCGCTCACAATCTTGACGGTCAGCCCGTGCCCCACACTGACGGCGAGCCTCCGATCGTCCGCCGGCAGGACGACGAATGGGGAAACACGCTGGATGTGAGCTTCTACGATGCTGAGCGCAGGCCCGCTATATGGGGAGACGAAGGTCTCGACAGGCTCGTCTACACCCTTGACGCTCACGGCTCCTACACAATGGTGCACTTCTTCGACCTCCATGGGCACCCCGTCCCCCAGAACATTACGGGCTGCTACGGCTTCGTCTACGAGCGCGACCAGAATGGCTCCGTCGCGGCAAACGGTTGTCTGGATGCTCGTGGCGAGCCAATGAATCAGCTGAATACTGGTTACCAGAAGGACGCATTTGAATACGACTCCTCCGGTCGCATCATCGCAAGCTGGTTTTACGATAAGAACGGCAAAGCCGTTGCCGATGCGACCACCAGGGACCCCGGAATCGCCGGTCAAATCTTTCCATATCCCGCAAAGCCGCCGGACGGCTTTGAGGGCTGCTACGGCTGGCTTATGGGTTACGACCAGTATTTCAACCAGACAGATGAAGTCTGTCTCGACTCCAAAGACAACGCTTACAGCCTAGACGCGCTCTTTGGCCTGTCGCAGGCATCGCACGATTTGGCCTTCGATTTCGCGCGGGCTTTCGCGCTCGATCAGAAACTGGTCTCACAAAGCCCAGCGCCGCTTTATCACCTGGAACTGGAACAATCCGCCCTCACTGACAATCAATTCGGCATGTGTCTCGACCAGGCTAAAGCGATCAAGGATTTCAGTGCCGTCCAGCTTTGGGTCGCCGTTCGCGACGCCACCCTCCTTGCATGCCAGTTCGCGAGTAGCAATAAACCGGCTGCGCGCGCCACGGCCGCATCTCTCTTGAGTTTCGCCAATGAAATGAAGTCTCGATTGGCCGAAAACTGTTCGACAACGGTTCCCCGTCCGGCCCCGGGATCGAACGTGACTGTTTTACCCCAGCTGGCCGGACGCGTCGGGAGCGGCAAATCTTCAAATGCCTGCCTCCCTCTCGTGCCAATCCCCATCCCCAGCGATCAATCGGCAGCTACGGCGCGGCATATTCCGCAGCCCGCCGGTACCGAGCTGGCGGAGCAAACGGCGCAACAGGCGGTGTCGTGGAATTTCGCCGGTACCGAGTACTACATCCAGACGTCAAGTCGTTTCCAGGCCCAACGCGATGCCTGGGACAAGCTCTTCGCCAGCCTGCAAATCGGCGACGCACAGGGCGCCATCGACGCCATCAATCAACTGCAACCCTCACTCCGCTAACCTGGCTAACCTCGCTAACTCCGCTAAGTCCGCCCACCAATTACCATTCTTCTTGAGGTAACTCCCGCTTGCTTGTCTGGAAAGTCTTCATCATCTCATTCAGCGTGCTTCTGCCGCTCATCAACCCCCTCGGCTCGGCCCTTGTCTTTCTCGGACTCGTGCGCAATGCGCCGCCCCAGCTCCTCCGCTTGCTCGCCCGCCGCATCGCCATCACCAACGTCATCTTCCTCGCCATCTTCGAAGCAGCGGGCGCGGCCATCCTCAACTTCTTTGGCATCTCGTTGCCCATCGTGCAACTGTCCGGCGGCCTCGTGGTCGCCGCCATGGGCTGGGCCACGCTCAACCAGCGCAGCGCCGGCGCCCAATCCCGCGACAAGGAGGAAGAATCGGGCCCGGCCCTTGACGCCGACACCAGTCATCTCGAAGAAAGCGTCTTCTATCCCTTCACCTTTCCCATCACCTCCGGCCCCGGCACCCTCGTCGGCCTCCTCACCCTCACCGCGCACATCTCCGGCAAAGTTCTCAGCAAGGATATTCAGGCCCACGTCGGAATCTTCCTCGCCGTGGTGGCTCTCAGCGTGCTCTGCTACTTCTGTTACGCTTACGCTCCCAAAATCACCAAGGTCATTCCGCCTTCTACCGCCCACGGAATTCTGCGCGTCGTCGCCTTCATCCTGCTCTGCATCGGCGCCCAGATCGCCTGGAACGGACTCTCCGCCCTCCTCGCCACCATCATCAAATCCTGATCCCGCGACTTAGACCCGGCATGACACCTCCTCTCCCAAGTTCCGAACCAACATGGGTGCCCCATCCAGGCTCTGCTTGGGTGGGGGCCACACCATCCTCGCCTCCGAACCCCTATCCCAAGTTCCGAACCAACATGGTGCCCCATCCAGGCTCTGCTTGGGTGGGGGCGCGACTCTGCTCCCGCACAAACTCCGAATGGCGGTGCCCACCATCCTCGCCTCCGAACTCCTCTCCCAATTTCCGAACCAACATGGGTGCCCCATCCAGGCTCTGCTTGGGTGGGGGCCACACCATCCTCGCCTCCGAACTCCTCTCCCAATTTCCGAACGAACATGGGTGCCCCATCTAAGCTCTGCTTGGGTGGGGGCGGGACTCTGCTCCCGCACAAACTCCGAATGCCCGTCTCCTGCCGCGCCAGCGCACGCTAACCCCGCTGCCCCACACCTATTCGCTCAGCGTCTGATGCACAAACGTGATGGCCAATGCGCCTTCGCCCACGCCCGATGCCACCCGTTTCACGCTGCCCGCCCGGACATCTCCCGCCGCAAACACTCCGGGAATGCTCGTCTCCAACATGTGCGGCCTGCGCGGCAGTGGCCAGGCCGCCTTTTTCAGCTGGTCGTCCGTCAGGTCTCGGCCCGTCAACACGAAGCCTTTCTCATCGAGAACCAGGCAGCCCTGCAACCAGGCCGTATTCGGCGTAGCCCCCGTCATCAGGTAAACATGCCGAATGGGCCACTCCCGCGTCTCGCCCGACAGGTTGTTGCGCACCACCGCGCTTTCCAGGTGTGCCTCGCCCTTGAGTTCCACAACTTCGGTATGCGTGTGCAGAGTGATGTTCGGCGTCTCATCGATGCGCCGGATGAGATAACGCGACATGGAGCTGGCCAGCCCATCGGCACGAACCAGGATGTGTACATGCGATGCCGTTCGCGACAGGAAAACCGCCGCCTGCCCGGCAGAGTTGCCCCCACCTACCACGATCACGTCCTGCGACTCGCACATTTGCGCTTCGATGGTCGCTGCGCCGTAGTAAACCCCCAGGCCTTCGAATTTGGCGAGATTATCCAGCGGAAGTTTGCGGTATTGCGCGCCGGTTGCAATCACGATGGTCTTCGAACGCAGCGTCGATCCGCCCGCGGTCACCAGTCCATACGGCCGGTTGTCGCACTTAAGGTTCGCGGCGGTCCGCGCAATCAGGAATTCTGCGCCGAATTTTTGCGCCTGGTCATAGGCGCGGGCGGCCAGCTCCAGCCCCGAAACCCCATTGGGAAATCCCAGGTAATTCTCGATGCGCGAACTCGAACCGGCCTGCCCTCCCGGCGCATTCGTCTCCAGCAGCAGCGCGCTCAAACCCTCTGACGCGGCATAAACCGCCGCGGAAAGTCCCGCCGGTCCCGCACCGATGATCGTCACGTCGCGCAATTCCTGTTCGCTTACGCTCTCATTGAATCCCAGCACTTTGGCGATCTCTTCATTCGACGGGTTCCTCAATACCGGATCGCGGCCGTGAATCAACACCGGAATATCTGAAATCCCCACCTGGAATTGGTCCAGAAGTTTTTGGACATCCTGCTCCTTGTCCAGATCGATGAAGGAATACGGGTAGCCGTTGCGAGTCAGAAACTCGCGAATGCGCAGCGTTCCCGATGAGTTCAACGAGCCCAGAACCACAACGTCCCCCGCCGAACTTTTGAGAAGCTCCACACGCCGCAGTATGAACGCCCGCATGAAGATCTCGCCCAGCTCGCTGTCGCTCTGCATCAGCGTCTTCAAATCTGTGCGCTTGATCTTCACGATCATGCCCGGCTTCGCCATCCGGCCGCGCACCAGGCTCGGCCTGCCCGACAGAAGGTTGACGTCTCCGAAAAATTCGCCCGGCCCGTGCGTCGCAACCTGCTCCGTCCCCAGCCGGCTGTCCAGCTCAACCACGGCCTCGCCTTCGACCACAACCACGAAGTGATCCATCGGCTGGCCTTGCTCCACCAGAATCTCTCCCTCGGCCGCATGCGCACACGCTCCGTACCGCTTGATGCGCTCGATGGCCGAAGCGCTCAGCACCGGAAACGCCTGCGCATCTCTTTCGATTACAGTCGCCATGTTGATCCTCCTGGAATTCCGCTCACGCCATGCGCCCGCCAGCGCGTCGAGTTCATGGGGCGCGCTCACTTCACTCGGAGAGAGGCCACTCTCGCGGATTCCGCCGTTCTTCTATTCTCGAGCACCGCCGCGCTCCTTCACGCTCTTCCGGCCTCCGTCCATCCTTTCACGCTCTCGCATGCTCCACCCGCCTGGTTCGCGGTTTCTGCTTTCTCTTAATCTCTCCGCAAAATCAACCCAAGCCCCGCAAACCCGCCATTGTCGCTCGCCGCGCGCCCGTCGCCCCGCCGCAAATCAGCCCAATCCTCCACAGCCCCGCTGGTCCGCCCTCGTGTATCTTGGCCTTGGACCGTTCCCCGTTCGCTGGAACACGCTGAAACCCACATGCCGACCTTTGCCGCCATCGATATCGGGTCCAACTCCTGCAGATTGAAGATCGCCAAAGTCCAGGCCCACCGCCTCAAAACCCTCGCTGAAGACCGCGAGGTCACGCGCCTCGGCGGCAGCGTCTTCGACGCCGGCCTCATCTCGCCTGAAGCCATGGCCGCCACGCTGCGTGCCCTCAAGCGTTTTCAGCGCTCTGTCCAGGCCCATGGCGTCGACCGCATTCGTGTCGCCGCCACTTCGGCCATGCGCGACGCTCGCAACGCCGCTGCTTTTCAGGCCTGGGTCAAGGCCGAAACCGGCTGGAACATGGAAATCATCTCCGGCCTCGAAGAAGGCCGCCTCATCCACTTGGGCGTCACCGGCGGCGAGCAGGGAGCCGGCGGGCGCGTGCTCCTGCTCGATCTCGGCGGCGGAAGCTGCGAGCTCACGCTCTCTGAGCACAAGCGCATCAAAGAAACCGTCAGCCTTCCTCTCGGCGCGGTCCGCCTCACTGAGCAATTCCTCTCCACCGACCCGCCCACGCGCGATGGCCTCATGCGCATGCGCCAGCTCATTGCGCGCGAGCTGCGCCGCGCCCATCGTCGCATCCAGCCCGGCCGCGTATCGGTGGTCATCGCCACTTCGGGCACAGCCGCCGCGCTCTCTGCGGCCTTTCTCGCCGGCGCGAAAAACGGCAAGTCCGGCGGCAAAAAATCCGGCAAAATCTCCGCCGCGCGTCGCTCCGCCATCCTGGCCGGCATGGTCACCACCCGCGCCGTCCGCAAGCTCGCCAACAAGCTCGCCAAAATGTCGCTCCCGCAGCGCGAAACCGTTCCCGGCATTGGCCCGCGACGCGCCGAGATCATCGTCGCCGGCACCCAGGTCATCGCCGAAATTCTTGAAAGCTTCGCCCTGCCCGGCTTTCGCTATTCGCCCCTCGGCCTGCGCGACGGCATCCTGGCGCAAATGCTGGCCGAGCAGGACGCCCGCGCCAAAGCCCACCGCGAGTTCGAGCACGAGCGCTGGGAAAGCGTCCTGGCTACGGCGCGCCGTTACGGCGTCGATCGCCGCCAGGCCGAGCCCGTCCGCGCCCACACCGTGCAGCTCTTCCGCGAGCTCAAAACCGTGCACCAGCTATCGCCCGAATATGAAAGCTGGCTCGCCGCCGCCGCCATGCTCCGCGATACCGGCAAGTTCATTAATCACCAGGGACATCATCGCCACACCCAGTACATCGTCTCCAGCTCCGAGATCTACGGCTACACGCAACTGCAGCGCACCCTCGTCTCCGCCATCTCTCGTTACCTGGGCAAAAGCCGGCCCCAGCCGGGCGATCGCGCCATGCGCAACATCCCCGCGGAAGAGCACAAAAATGTCCACCGCGCCGTGGTGTTGCTGCGCCTAGCCATGGCCCTCAACCAGGACCGCGCCAGCGACGTGTTGCGCGTCGGCGTGCGCGTCTATCCCAAGCGCGTTTATCTCGAACTGCGCGCCGGGCGCACCGGCGCCGAGCTGGAGTTGTGGTCGTTGCGTAAAGAGGCCGGCTACTTCCGCGAGGTCTTCGGGCGCGAGCTTTTCGTCACGCTGGCGTAAATGGCCCGCGCCGCCCGCGGATCGATGAGCCACTGCAACTGTGCCGGGTGCCGCTCCAGATCCACGCGGGCAATCGCTCCCTTGCGCATGCGAATGCTCGATCCGCCGTTGCCGCTCACCATGCGGCCCAGAAACTGAAACAGGTTGGGATTGTGCCCCACCGCCAGAATGCCTTCGCGGTCCGCGTACTTCTCCACCAGCCGCTGGAAATCGGTATAACTGGCGTTCAATCCCAGCGCCTGGCTCACTTCCACCTCTTCGTCGTAGCCCAGCTCGTTGCCCATCAGCTGCGCCGTCTGCATCGCGCGCTTCAGCGGGCTCGACACGATCACGTCCACCGGCGCCTTCACCGCGCTCAACAGGCGCGCCATCAGCATGCACTGTTGCTTGCCCTCTTTGATAAGGCTCCGCTTGCCGTCAAGAATAGGATTGCCGCGCGGCGTTCCGGCATCGGCGTGACGCATGAGGAAGAGAATCATGGGAATCTACAGGGCGGGAACCTTCAGAGCTTCGCCAAACTCCTTGCGAATTCGATTTTAACAGGTTTGTAACAATCCATTGCCCCTCCCGACCTCTGATCCTAACTCCTGCTCCCCCCTGTTCCCTGTTCGGCGGGTGCCCCATCCAAGCTCCGCTTGGGTGGCGGCGGGACTCTGCTTCCCCACAGACCCCGAATGCGGGTGCCCCATCCAAGCTCTGCTTGGGTGAGGGCGGGCGGCTCGGTCCCCGTTTTCTGTTCCCTGTTGCCTGTTCCCTGCCTTGTTCCCTTTTGCGCTACACTGGGCAGTTCTCGCCAGATAAACCAAACGATCGAAAGGTGGTTGAGGATCATGGCTGTAAATCCGTCCATTCAGATTGATGCCTTGCATGAATCGGAACTGGTAGACGCGGGGCGCATCGTACGCCTGGCCTTCGGCACGTTTTTGGGCTTGCCCAACCCCACGGAATTCATGGGCGATCGGGATTTTGTCACGCCCCGCTGGCGTGCGCGTAATACCAAGGCACTGGCGGCCCGTGAAAGTGGCAAGCTCATCGGCTCCAATCTGCTCACCCGTTGGGGATCGTTCGCCTTCTTCGGGCCGCTCACGGTCTTGCCTGAGTACTGGGACCACGGCGTCGCCCAGAAACTCCTCACCGAGACAGTGAAAATCCTCGATGGCTGGGACATACGCCACAGTGGCCTGTTCACGTTTGCCCACAGTCCCAAGCATGTGGGCCTGTATCAGAAATTCGGATACTGGCCGCGGGCTTTGACGGCGCTGATGAAACGCACGCCTGAGGCGCCCAAGTGGACCGAGGAAAAAGGCGCCAGGATGCCCGTTCTGTTGTCTGCCCTGACCGGAACCGAGCGGCAGGAGGCAATCGAGGCCTGCGCCAGGCTGAGCGACGGAATCGACACCGGCCTCGACCTGAGCGAAGAGATTCGCGCCGTCGTAACCCTGCGCACGGGCGAAGTGGTGCTGACGCACGGACGGCGCGGCCTCGACGCCTTTGCCGTCTGCATGCATGGCGCCGGGTCTGAGGGCGGCAAGAATCTCTGCTACGTAAAGTTCGGCGCCGCCACCAATGGCGATCGCTTCGATCGGCTGCTCGATGCCGTGGACGCGCTGGCCCTTGCCTGGCACGTCGACATTGAGGCGGGCGCCAGCCTGGCGTGTGAGGATGCCTACCAGAGGATGCGCGCGCATGGCTATCGTACCGTGACCTTCGGGGTGGCCATGCACCGGCCGCATGACGAGGGATTCAACCGGCCGCAGGCCTACATCATCGGTGATTGGCGCTGAAGGCCGCCCTCAACCGGGCGGGATTGCCCGGTGCCCGGCCGCAAGCGCGGCTCAGGAAGCATCGCTCAAGCCAGGACCGGGGGCCGATCGGGCGCAGATAAAACGCCGGAAATGAAGCTGTTTCTGCGGGACTTACCAAAGTTTTTCGACCCTCGGCGGCAATCCCTTTTTCCGGGCTAAGATGGGCGTAGAGCGGTCTCCCGGTTCACAAGAGACTTTTTTTGAGTGCCGTGCCGCATGATCTTTTTTGAGGGCACGGACCAAGACCATCTCTCTCCCCCAGTGAAAATCCTTCGATCGCTGACACCTCGAGGTGCCTGGGGCCCCGGCGACCAAAGACGTATTGCTGTTATGGCTGCGGCTGCGGGAGAATCGCCGAAAGGGTCGGATAAAATGACTGAAATCATGGAAGCGGCGGTGGTTCGCAGCGATTGGGCAGGACGTGTCGTCGACGACAAGTTTCCTCTCCTCCAATGGCTCGGCGGAAACGGTACGAGCGGCGTTTACTCGACGGAGCTGCGAGATTCTGAAAAAGCGCTCGTGAAGCTGGTGCCTGGCGATTCGGCCGACGCCGAGTCGCGCATGAGGGCCTGGGCTGCGGCCAGCAGCCTCAAGCATCCCAACCTGATCCAGGTGTACACCTATGGGCGTTGCGAGATCGACAACATGCCGCTGGTGTACGTGGTCTCGGAGTATGCCGACGAGGTGCTGTCGGAGATTTTGAAAGAGCGGCCTTTGACGACGCACGAGGCCATGGAGCTGCTTGGCCCCGGCCTCGACGCGCTCGCCTATCTCCATTCCAGGGGATTTGTGCACAGCCGTCTGAAGCCGGCCAATATCGTGGCCTGCGGCGACCAGTTGAAGCTCACCGCCGATGGCCTCGTCTTTGCAGGCGCCAGGGGAAGAACATTTCTGGAGCCCGCCATCTACGACGCGCCTGAGATGGCACAGGGACCGCTCGAGGCGCCCGCCGACGTATGGTCGCTGGGCGTGACGCTGGTCGAGATGCTCGCCCAGCAGACACCGCATTGGGAGGGAACCATCACCTCCGAACCATCCGTGCCGGAGACGGTTCCGCAGCCATTTGCCCGCGTGGCGCGCTCATGCCTGCACACCGATCCCACCGCGCGCTGTTCGATCTCCGAAATCAGGATTGAGCTCGGTATCAGCAAGGCCAGGAAAGACACCCCCGCCGTGGAAACGAAGACGATCGCTCCGGCGCACCGTCGCCTGTCCGTGATACTGGCCCTGGCAGGTGTTCTTCTGGCGGCGTTTGCCATTTGGCGCGTGGAGAGCCGGCAGAAGGCTCCCGCTCCGGCCGCGCAGAGTGTGCAGGCGTCGCAGCCCGCCGTAACGCCCCTTCCCGTTCCGGCTCCTGCGCCGGCACCAAAGCCTCCGGCGCAGTCGGCGCAAAACACCACGCCCGCCGCGGCGCCCGTACAAAAAGCGCCGCCTGCCGTTCAGCCGCCGCCTCCAGCTCCAGCGCAGGCTCCTGTCACCGCTGCAGCCCCGGCAGCCGCTGCTGCACCGCCGCCTGCTCCAGCGCAGCATGCGCCTTCGGCAGCCGGCGCAAAAGGCGCCGTCGCGCAGCAGGCTCAACTCGACGTGCCTGAGAAAGCTCTGCGTACCATCAGCGGGCACTTTGCCGTGGCCGTCACCGTGACGGTCGACCAGAGCGGCAACGTGACCGATGCGGACCTCGAAAGCCCGGGCCCGAGCCAATACTTCGCCAACAAATCGCTGGACGCAGCCAGGCGCTGGAAGTTCACTCCCCCGCAGGTCAACGGTCAGGCCGCGCCGAGCACGTGGACTCTGCATTTCGCGTTCGCGCACGACAGTGTCAACGCAACCGCGGTCCAGACCGCTCCGTAAACTTTGCGGCTCTTAGCCCCTGAGCCATGTTTCTCTAAAACTGACCCACCACCAACGCCCGAACCCCTCGCCGGGGAAGTATGATTTCTTCACCATGGGAGAGAACGGCGTGCTTCTGATCTGCGCTTTCCTGGCCGGATTTGTCTCCGGACTTCGCACCTTCCTTGCCGCCACGGTCGTCAGCTGGGGAGCCCGCTTGCGCGTTTTCTCTCTCGCGGGCACGCCCCTGGCGTGGATGAGTTCCTCTCTCACCGCCATCGTTTTCACGCTTCTCGAGGTCTGCGAGCTGGTTTACGACAAGCTTCCCCAAGCCGGCAGCCGCAAAGCGCCGCGTCCCTTCATTGCCAGGATCCTGGCCGGAGCCTTGAGCGGCGCCACCCTGGGCGCAAGTCGGCACTCCATTCTCCTCGGTCTGCTGCTGGGAGCCGCCGGCGCGATTGCGGGTACATTCACAGGAGCAGCGTGCCGCGCCAAACTGGCTTCGCTCTTCGGCCGTGACTGGCCCGCCGCTGTGCTTGAAGACCTTGCAGGAATCGGCATCGCTCTCTTCGCCGTCCTGTCGCTGCGGTGAATCTCCGGTCAAGCCTGGCCAGCACTCCACGCTAGGCTCCCGGGCGGGATCGGCCTCAGTCGGCGGCCGTGGCGGCTTTGTGCGCCGTTTTCGCTGGGCGTTCCGCATCGGGCGCGGGAATGGCGTCCAGATCCGTCTTGCCTTCGGCCAGCCGCATCAAAAACTCCTGCGCCGAAAATTGCGGCGCGTCTTTGATGGATTTCCCGGCGCGAAGATAATTGCCGTCCGCCTGCTGAATGCGCGCCTTCACCGTATCGGCCAGGTAGGCAGGCAGAATTTCATTGTGAATGCGCGCCAGCGCCAACGCGTCCCGAACGGGAAAAACCACTTCGCAGCGCTCGAACAGGTTGCGCGGCATCCAGTCGGCCGATCCCGTATAGATTTCGTCGTTGCCGCCGTTGGCGAAGTGGAAGATCCGCGAGTGCTCCAGGAAGCGGCCCACGATGGAACGCACGCGGATGCGATCCGACAAACCCTTGACGCCCGGCCGCAGGATACTCACGCCGCGCACGATCAGGTCGATCTCCACGCCCGCCTGCGACGCCTGGTAGAGCGCTTGAATGATCGACGGCTCCAGCAGCGCGTTCATCTTGGCCACGATGTGCGCCGGACGGCCCGCCTGCGCGTGCTCCTGCTCCCGGCGAATCAGGCGCAGAAAGCTTTCCGCCATGGTCAGCGGAGCCACCAGCAGCGGGCTGTAATCGTCAATCTCCGCGTGCGCCGTCAGGTAGTTGAATACCATGTGCACGCGCTCGGCAATCTGCGGGTCTGAAGTCAGCAGGCTCAGGTCCGTGTAGAAGCGCGCCGTTTCGGGGTTGTAGTTGCCCGTGCCCAGGTGGCAATAGCGCCGGGTCACGCCGTCTTCGTCGTGGCGCACCAGCATGGCCAGCTTGCAGTGCGTTTTCAGGCCCACCACGCCGTGGAACACCTGCACGCCCGCATCCTCCATGCTCCGCGCCCAGCGGATGTTTGAGGCTTCGTCGAATCGCGCCATCAGCTCCACCACCACCGTGGCTTCCTTGGTCGCCCCGGCTTCCGTCAGCGCGCGGAACATGTGTGAGTCGTCGCTGGTGCGGTAGAGCGTCTGCTTCATGGTCACCACCGCCGGATCCTGCGCGCCCTGCTGGATGAACTCCACCACTGGGTCGTAGGAGTCGTAGGGGTGGTGCAGCAGAATGTCGCGATGCCGCAGCTCGTCGAAGATGCCCGTCGACTTGCGGCTCAGCAGCAGCGGCTTGGGTGTGAAGGGCGGAAACTTGAGGTCTGCGCGCTGCACGTCGCCATAGAAAAACATTAGCCGCGAAAGATTCACGGGTCCCTCGCCGCGGAAAACCTGGCTCTCATCGAGCTCGAAGTTCACCCTCAGCCTCTCCACGATTTCCGGATCGGCGCCGGTTTCAATCTCCAGGCGCACCGCGTCGCCCTTGCGGCGATTGTGCAGCTCCACGCGGATGGTTTCCAGCAGCGAGCGCGCTTCTTCCTCTTCGAAATAGAGGTTGGAGTTGCGGGTCACGCGGAACGAAGTGGACGCCAGCACCTCGTAGCCGCGGTACATCCCGGCCAGGTGCTTTTCGATCAGGTCCTGCAGCAGCAGGTAATCGTGGTTGCCGTCGCTCGAAGGCAGGCGCACAAAGCGCGGCAGGGCGCGCGGCACCGTCACCACCCCCAGCACTAGCGGGCCGGAGCTGCGCCGCTTGGCCCTCAGCAGCAGCGCCAGGCAAAGCGCCTTGTTCAGCACCCGCGGAAACGGATGGGCCGGATCGATCGAGATCGGCGTCAGCAGCGGGTCCACTTCGCGCTGAAAATAGCCGCGGGCAAATTCGCGGGCGTCGTCGCTCAGCTCATCCCAATCCAGCAAACGGACTCCCTGCTTGCGCAGCTCGGGCAGCAATTGCTTGTTCCAGCAGTGGTATTGGGCGGCCACAAAGCTGTGAATCTCGGCGGTCAGCACGGCCAGCGATTCTTCGGGACGCAACCCGTCGTACCCGGGCTCGCGATAACCGTCTTCAATCCGCTGCATCAGCCCGGCCTGGCGCACCTCCACATATTCATCCAGGTTCGAGCCCGTGATGGCCAGAAACTTCACCCGTTCCAGCAACGGATTGGCCGCGTCCTCCGCCTCCTCAAGCACACGGCGATTGAACTGCATCCAGGAGTAGTCGCGGCCGTTGAAAAGCTTGATTTTCGGTGAATTCCTGGCCATATGCCTGTCTTTTAGCCGTGTTGGAAGTCTACATTCCCCACCCGGTTTCGTGCACGGGACCCCCGAATAGCGGTGGGTCAGCTCGAATCAGCCGGGTGCCCCATCCCCGGGGCCCCCACAGATTGGTCCTCGTCTGTGGGGTGGATCGAAGCTCTGCTTGGGTGGGGGCGGGACTCTGCTCCCGCACAGACTCCGAAT
>JASHQH010000138.1 GCA_030037635.1 Acidobacteriaceae bacterium | reverse complement strand
CCGGAGTCGAAGGACCTGCATTTGTAAGGGGCCGGAGTTCGGCAGCGTGGATGTCTTCATCGATCGGAAGCGCAAGGCGAGTCTCGGTTTGACATTCTGTTGTGAACTGCGAACTGTTTTCTTGGTCCCTTGTCCCCTCGGTCCCTTGGTCCCTGCTTTTAGAACAATTCCGGAATGCTGTGAAACGCAATCCGCGTCGGTGCGGCCTTGTAGGCCGCGAGCATCGCCGCGGGCGCCAGCGTACTCATACCGTACTTGTCGTTGATCTGGTCCATCGTCGCCAGCAGGCGCGTGCGGCTCTGCTCCTCTTCCAGGCCGTCGAAGAGCGCCAGCGTGTGCAGGCGGTCGGGAACAAGGTCGTTCAGTTGCACGCCAATAAAATACGGATGCTCGTATTGCCCGCCCGAAGGCCGCGACTCCCACAACCTGCGCAGCGCCGCAATCAGCGTCGGGTTGTCCTGGCACTCATGCAGCTTGAGCTCGCCGCGCCAGCCGCGCGTGGGCACGCCGAAGCTCGAGACCGGGGCGTTCTGCCCGCGCGGAACCGCAAAGCCGATAGCCAGCCCGATATGGCTGGCCCACAGCCCGTGCGTGCGCAGGCGCATGGCTGCCTTGTGCAGCAGCTTGTGCGCCACGGCCCAGCCCTTTTCGGCCGTGCGCATCTCCGGCGCCAGCACGTGCGAGTGGCTGATCGATTTCTGGTGCTCCAGCTCGGCCATCTCGAAATCTTCGCCGCGCAACCAGTGCCAAAGGCGCTGGCCCCACACCGATTCCCACATCGCGCCGGCCTGCTCGCAGTCCAGCGCCAGCAGATCGTTCATGCTGGCTATGCCTTTTTCGTTCAGCCGCTTCTCTGTCTTCGCGCCGATGCCCGGCAGGTCGCGCAGCGTGAGCCGGCTGAGCGCTTCAGGCAGGATGTCGAGGGGCAGCGCTACCAGACCGTCGGGCTTTTCCATGTCGCTGGCCACTTTGGCCAGGTAGCGATTCGTCGCCAGTCCCACGGAGCTGCGCAGCATGGGCCCCACCCGTTCACGGATGGTTTGCTTAACGCGCAAGCCAAGATCCAACGCCGCACGAAGTGCACGCTCGCGCCCCATCAGGCGGCAGGCCATTTCGTCGATGGAGCAGACGGCCGTAACCGGCAGGCAGCTTTCCACCGCTTCCACCACGCGATGATGGTATTCGGTGTAAAGCTCGTGGCGGCCCTCCACCAGAATGATCTCCGGGCACATGCGCTTGGCGTCGGCCACAATGGTTCCAGTCCGCACCCCGAACGCCTTGGCCTCGTAGCTGGCTGCAATACAGCAGGTGGTATCGGCCATTGTGGGCACCACGCCCACCGGCCGCCCGCGCAGCTCGGGCCGCGCCTCCTGCTCCACTGAGGCAAAGTACGAGTTCAGGTCCACAAAAAGCCAATTCAGCGCCGCCTCTGCGTCGCGATCGTCATTGGCCGCACGTTCCCGCGCCTCCGGCGAGTTCACCGCTTCTGGAGCCAGACGAATCAGCTCCTCAGGCCAGCCGTCAGGGTCGGGAGGTGGTATCGGGTTGGAGGCCGCAGCCATTTGCCAATATTTTCGCCCCTTCTTCGCTCTTTTGACAACTGCCTGATCCATAATGGGAGCTGATTTTCGCCAAAACATTTCCGCAGAACCTGATTTTCAACAAAAGATGTAGTGGATAACCCGGAAGGGCGCATACTCGTCCAAACTAGGGGTCCTGTAGGATCATTGTTGTATTCCTGATCCTCTCTACAAGGGCCGGCTCGCACCGGAATGGTGACCGGAGATGCTGTTGATGCATTGGCTAACGGTGAACGGAAGCGTTTTAGCCGTCCTGGTCACGGTGGGCGTGGCAGTTCTGCTCGTCTGCTGTCTCGAGTGCTCGCACTGCTCCTGCCGCGAAAAGGACGATCTGTTCAACCGTCGCGAAGTCTAGATTCGAGCTTCGGCGTTAGCTCTTAGCCCTTAGCTTCTTCGTGCCGGAAGACGCGTCGCTGTCTTCTCGCAAGATCAGGCGAATCGCGCGGGTGCGCCAGTCTCGATTCTGAGACCTGGGAGGCTGGCTAAAAGCGAATAGCTGCCTTCTACTGAGCTGGCGGCTTCAAATACATCTCAAACTGCGCCAGAATGCGATTGAAGAGATGCGTCTGCACGTCAGAGCCGCTGATCGAGTGCGTTTTGCGTGGGTAAATCTGCAAATCGTAGGGAATGTCGGCTTCAATGAGCTTCTGCACAAACTGCACGGTGTTTTCAATGTGCACGTTGTCGTCGCCGGTTCCGACCGCCAGCAGCAGATGCCCTTTGAGATTGGCCGCGGAGTTAACCACCGAAAAATCGTGGTAACCGCTCGCGTCCTCCGCGGGCAGGCCGAGATAGCGCTCGGTGTAGATGGAATCGTAATCGCGCCAGTCGGTGACGGGCGCCACCGACACGCCGGCGCGAAAGCGGTCGGAGTGCGTAAGCGCGTAAAGCGTGAACGTGCCGCCCCAGCTCCAACCCCACCAGCCCAGGCGATTGCCATCGAGTTGCGGATACTTGGCCAGCGCGGCATCGATCACCGTCATCTGGTCCTCAAATTGCACCGGGCCGAAGTTCCGGTAAGAGGCCTGCTCAAAAGCGCGCCCGCGCCCGGCCATGCCGCGGTTGTCGGCATGCAGCACCGCAAACCCGTGCTGCGCCAGTAATTCGTCAAACAGCAGGCCATCTTTCCACTCGTCGCTCACCGATTGCTCGCCGGGACCGCCATAAGGATTCACGATCAGCGGCACCGAGGCCGGCTTGGTTGCGTCCGCCGGCATCAGCAGCGTCGCATAAAGCGTGGTGCCATCGTGTGCCTTCACCTGGAGCATTTCTGGCGCACGAAGATGATAGGAATCGAGGGCGTGCGTCTCCCAGATCATCCGGCATTTGCCTGCCGGCACTGGCGCACTATGCGCGTCGGAACTGCTGGTTACTGAACAAACGCGCAGCCCCGGTGGATGCATGAGCGCGGAGAACTTGTCGGCGAAAGCCTCACCATCGGGCGAAAACGTGGCTTGATGATATCCCGCGTCGGCGCTTAACTGCCGGCGCTCGCCGGCAAAGTTCACCTGCCAGATCTTCTGGTCCAGTACATCGCCCTCGTTCGACGCGTAGTCCACCACCTTGTGACCGGTATCCACGCTGTACACATCGCCCACTTCGAAATCGCCCTCGGTCAATTGCCGCTTGAATTGCGCGGCAGCGGCAAGCGGGTGATCGGAGTCGTAATTGTAGAGATAAAGATGGTTGTGCCCATCGCTCCAGTTGGTAAGCACAATGTCTCCATCGCCCACGCTTACGTCGTAGTTCTCGTCAAGAAACTTATCGTCGCTGACGTCCAGCATCTGGCGGACGTCGCCCTGTTCGGCATCGGCAAAGAAAATAGTGCGATGTTGATGATCCCGGCTCAGCGTCTCGATCCATAACGTCTTGTGATCGACCCAGCCGAAGCGGGGAACATAATCGCCCGTCTTCAAAGGCAGCTTCACCCACATCGTCCTGCCGCCTTTTGCGCTCACCACTCCCACATGCACTTCCGGGTTCGGGTCGCCGGGCTGGGGATAGCGCTGCCAGTCCACAGTTGCGTGGTTGGGAATCCAATCGGTGAGCGGGTATTGCGGCACCTGGGTTTCCACCATCTGCAGATAGGCCACGTTCTTTGAGTCGGGCGACCAGAAGTAGTTGCTGCGCACGTCCAGCTCTTCCAGATACACCCAGTCGACTTCGCCGTTCAGCACCTCCCCGGCGCCGGCGGCCGAAGCATTGGGCGCCGCAGCCAGAGCCATAGTGGGCGTGCCCGGCTCGCGCAATCGAATGATGCTCAGACCGTGGTCGCGGATAAACGAGATCGTCAAGCCGTCGGGCGAAAACTTGGGATCGTCGCCCGATAAGGTTTCCGTGAAGCCCACCTCGAGCCCTGTGCCGTTGTGCAGATCGTAAAACCACAGGCGGCCATTGGAATCGAAGAGCAGGTGGGTGGCATCGGGTGCCCAAAGATAACTGGCCATGTTGTAGCGCTGGCGATGGTCGCGGTCCTGCTCGGAGCCGTTGCCGCCGTTCAATTGGGCCATCTTGGCTGCGCTCACCAGCACGTGCGTGGCTCCCGTGGCCGGATCGACATCCATCAATTCCCCCCCTTCCAGATAGCTCAGGTGTTTGCTGTCGGGCGACCAGGTCAGCTCGTCGGGCGCCTCACCAATGATGGGTCCATGCGTGAAGATTGCCTCCACTGTCAACGGCTTTTCGGGCGCCTGCGCGGCAACGGGCAATGCCGGGAGTAGCAAGGCGGCCACGACAGAGGCCAGAAAAAAGGATGGTCGCGTCAAGAGGGCCTTCCTTCTAAAAGGGGATTCCGGTGCTGAGGCCGGGATGGATGTTCAAGCCGCGATCGTGAGGGGCTGGGCTTCAGGGAGAGTGTACACGGTACGGGTTGTGTCTCAATTTGAATTTCAGAGCCGTGATGAAGCAGGAACGTACCTCAACCGAATCAGGTCACCCGCGATTAAATCGCTCGCGACCAAGTGGAGCCGCGGGCGGGGGCCGGCGAAGAATGGCTGGCCGCCACCAAGCACAACGGGGTGGAAATAGAGTTGATACTCATCGATAAGACCGGCCTCGCTCAGGCCTTGCGCCAGCACTGGTCCGCCAACTTGAATCTCGCCGGCCAGCTCGGCCTTCAGCTTGCGGATCGCCCTCTCGAAGTCATCCGCGATCAGCGTGGCGTTGGGGCCGGCTGACTTGAGCGAACGCGACACGACCCATTTCGGCTGTTTCCGCCACGCCCCCGCGAACTCGCGATCCTCCGCGTCCCAATCAGGAAGATCTTCGTCCCAATAACGCATGATCTCGTACATGCGGCGCCCGTAGATGACGCCCGTCAAGCCGCGCACCAGCTCGATGAAGTGACGGAAGGCCGCCGGTGCAGGCGGACCAAGCTTCATGTGGTCCACGTAGCCATCCAGGGACTGGTTCAACGCGTAGACAAGTTTCGCCATGCTGCCAATCTATCAAACCTCAGACACCACCCACCGCACGCTCCGTGTTGCACCGTGCGGATGAACAGTGTATGTTCCGTTCGTATGCACTGGACAACTCCCGAAGAGCGCCGAGCCCTGGGCCAGGCAAGGCGAAAGCAGTTGAGGCGCCATCAGCACGACACTTTGCAGTGCAGCGATCGGACTTCGACAGCCCTGGCTATCGTCGAGCGTTCGATGCGCGGGCGCGTGCCCGCCCTCATTCAGCTCAAGTACCAGATGATGGCCGAGTCGCCCTTGGCCTACTTTCGCGGCGCTGCGCCGGTGATGGCTGCCGATCTCGCCCAGCTTCCCTCCACCGGCATTGTCAGCCAGCTTTGCGGCGATGCGCATGTACGCAACCTGGGCGCCTTCGCTGCGCCCGACGGCCGCCTCGTCTTCGACATCAACGACTTTGACGAGACCATTCGCGGCCCCTTTGAGTGGGACCTCAAGCGCATGGCCACCTCGCTCATTCTGGCCGGGCGCGCCGCCGGACACAAAGCCGGCTCCGCGCACAAAGCCGCCCTGGCCTGCGTCGAGCGCTACGCGGCGCAGATGCGCGCATTTGCGAACATGCCCCAACTGGAAGTAGCCCGCTTTCAGGTTCACCGTCTCGGCTTGGCCAAGCCTGTGCAAGACGCGCTTACCAAGGCCGAGCGCGCAACCCCTCCGCACATTCTCGATCGGCTCACGCAGCCGGTTTCCTTGCGGCCCGGCGCCCCGCGTCGATTCAAGGAGTCGAAGCCCATGCTCACCCGCATTCGCGGTTCTCGCGCCGCGGCGATTCTGGCTTCGCTCGCTCCCTACCGCGAGATGCTTCAACCCGAGCGGCAACATTTGCTCTCGTTCTACCGGCCCGCCGATGTGGCCTTCAAGGTGGTCGGCACCGGCTCGGTGGGCCTGCGCGACTACTGCATTTACATGGAAGGAAATGGCCCCGGCGATCCACTCTTTCTTCAAATCAAGGAAGAAACCGCTTCCGCCTACGCTCCCTATCTGCCCGACGCCCGCCCCCCTGCGCACAACGGACAGCGCGTGGTCGAAGGTCAGCGCGCCATGCAGATTCAAACCGACCCCTTTCTGGGTTGGACCCACATCGGCGCCCGCCAGTATCTGGTCCGCCAGCTCAACGACCACAAAGGATCCATTGACATCGAGGACCTCGCCGGCGCAAATCTGCGCGCCTACGCCGAGGTCTGCGGTGAACTGCTTGCCCGCGGCCACGCACGCTCCGGCGACGCGCAGGTGATCGCCGGCTACCTTGGCAATGGTGCCGCGTTCGCCCAGGCCATCGCCGATTTTGGCGTTGCCTACGCCGACCAGACCGAGAAAGACTGGGAGCAGCTGCGGCGTTCGGGCAAAGGGAAAGCAAGAACCTCATCCCGCCAACCCCGCTAACCTCGCCGGGTGCCCCGTCCTGGCTCTGCTAGGGCGGGTGCGACACCGTCCTCGCCACCGAACCTCCCGCCAACCCCGCTAAACCCCGCTCACTCCGCCGTTCTTCGCCGGTACACGTCGTAGCCGCGCAGGTGCGCCACCACCGTGAATTCGGGCATCAGGACACGCATGGTCTCCGCGCCATTCGGCGTGGGATCCTCCTTGCTCTGGAGGTCGCGCTTCACAATCAGCCAGCGGATAGCGCGTGACTGCACCAGCGCACCCGTCTCCTCCGGTGAATAAGGATCGGTGGTGGGATCGAACAACGTAATGGGAAACTGCGGAATCCGGCCGGTGGCAAGGTAAAACGGATCCTCGCTCGGAATCAGGATCAACCCCTCGTCGAAAGGAATGTGGGCCTGGGCGTAGCGCAGCAACTCGTCAAGCTCAGGTAGATAGGGTCCCGGGGTCGACATGCCGGCAAGATGCGGAAATGTGGAGTGCTGCACCGGGCCGTCGGGCAGGTTGGCGTAAGAAAGCCGCTCTTCGCTGCCCACATAAAAGCCGCCGCACACCAGCAGCGTGATCGAGATGACTGAGGCCAGCGCCGGAGTCAACCACCCTGTCGAGCCCACGCGCACCTCGATGCCATCCACAAATCCAACCAGCTCTGCAACCAGGAGCACCAGCAGCGGCCAGATGCCATAGGTCGAGCCCCAGACCTGCTGCGATAAGAACGTTCCCTGAATCGCCGCCAGCAAGATCAGCGCGACGAATGCGCACAGGTCAAGATTCCGCCAATTTGCGAAGAGATGGGCGGCAGCCAGCGCCGCGGCAAGCACCAGCAACAACGGCCATAGTTCCAGGAGGCAGGTTGCGCGGTCGTCGGGATCGTCATAAATCACAAGCGAGGCAAGCGTGAACAGAAACGGCGCGGCCAGCAGAGCGAAGGCAGGCATTTGCAACCATCGTGCCTTCCCACGCGCGGCGCGCAGCAGGATCAGCCCTGTGCCGATGCACGGCAGTGTCCACAAGAGCGAGGAATCGAGGTAAATGCTCAGGATCGTGTCGAGTCCCGGCAGACGACGCTGCGCGGCGAAACTCATCGTCCAGTGCAGGTAGTTTCCAATGCCCGCAGTGAAGTGCACCACCAGCGCGGCGGCTAGCAGTGAGGCGCCCGCGCCGGCGAGTGCAAAAATCAACTCGGCGATTTCGGATCTTTCCGATGAGAACCAGCGCTTCGCTAGCACCAGCAACACTGCGCCGGCGGCCGCCGCAAGAAACGGCAGGCCCATGTTCTGCTTGAAAAACAGCGGCACGCAAAGCGCCGCTCCCGCAGCCAGCGCGAACAGTGCCGCTCTGGGTCGGTGCGTTCGGTGAGAACCTGCGCCAGTCCCTGCATCCGCCCTGCGCAGCGCCCACACCGCAATCAAAATCCAGAACCCACAGTCGCAGTCGTATTCCGGGTTCGGCAGAATGCAGTAGATGCCGAGAACGATCAGTGGTGCGGCCAGCAGCAGTGCCACCGTCCAGGCCGCTCTCACACGGCCGCGCAAGGTGTCGAGCGCCAGCCGCCACGCCAGCACTGTGCTCGCCCCGCCCACCAGCGCGCAGTAAACCACCTGGTGCACGAAAACGCGCCCCGTCAGGCGGATGATCCAGGCCTGGACGACAAAAGTGAGCGGCGCATGGGCGAAGGGAAAATCGCGATACGGCATTTGCCCGGCGGCGATGCGTGCGGCGCTGTCGAGCACGTAGCCAATGTCGTACAGCACCGCTACGTGCGCGTTTTGCCACAGCACCACGCCTGCCGTAGCGGCAAACAAAGCCGCTGCCGCAAGCCAATCGCGCGTCTCCCAGCCGAGACTCTGCGGGCCCGTTTCCTCCCTTACCATCCGCGGCGATAGTAATAGGCGTAGTAAGGCGCTGAGAAGAGCGCCATCAGCAGCGCGACGATCCAGCCGATCAGCGTCCAGCCGAGGAAGAGATTCAGCAGCAGGATTCCCGTGGCGTTATGCGTATGACGCGCATGCGCAAGAATGGCCGGCAGAAAGTACAAAGCGATTAGAAAAAGTAGGTGCATGGGTGCGCCCGCCTTCGTTCCCAAGATACTACGCCGGCTGGCCGGTCGAAGTTCCCCGTCGGCCAGGCCTCGGCGGCCACTCCTCTCGGGCAGCCTCTCAGTTCTTTTTTGAAGGGTACGGACTTAGCCGGTACCTTAAGCCTGCCAACTGCCCGCTGCCTTTTCGCTTTGCACCTTGCCTGGTGCGCGCGTATACTCCCGGAATCCCCCGAAACCCTTGAAGGAGAACACTATGGGAAAGATCAGCGTCGGGCACGTGATTCTCGGTGGCATCGTCGCCGGCATCGTATACGATCTCCTGGACTATCTGGTCGATGGGCTTTGGCTGGGGCCGCACTGGAACGGCCAATTGATGCTCTTGGGTAGGCAGCCCTTTTCCACCTATTCATGGATCGGCTTCCTTCTGTTGGGCATCCTGGGCGGAATTGCCGCCATCTGGATTTACGCCTCCATCCGGCCCCGCTTCGGCCCCGGCCCCAAAACCGCGATCTATGCCGGTGTGGTCACCTGGTTCCTCGGATTCCTTCTGCCCAACACGGCTTTCATGTATCTCAGCCACCTGTTCACCAGGCACCTCACGCTCTACACCACGGTGGGAGCTTTCTTTGAGGTCGTCATTGGCACCCTTGCGGGAGCCCGGCTGTACAAGGAAGCAGCGTAGCGCGGGCTTCGGCACGCAATCCATCGCGCGCCTTTGGTAACACGCCCTACGCCGGGGATCGCCGTCCGGCATGCAGACGGCAGCGGGATACCTCTCTACATTCCGCCACCCCTTGCGCTGCCACAAGCGCCACTGCTGGCCGCCGCCTCTCGCCCCTCTACAATGATGCGGTATGTCCACGGCCGTCCGATCGCACGCCAAGATCAACCTGGGGCTATTTCTCGGGGCTCCTCGTTCAGACGGCTTCCACTCCCTCGTCACCGTCTACCAGACGCTGGAAATCCATGACATGGTTACGGTTACGGCAAACCGCGCCGGCCCGGCCGCGATTCGGATCAGCTCCAATAACCCCCGCGTGCCCACCGACGAGCGCAACACGGCGTGGAGGATGATTTCGCTGGCCTTGGAGCAACTTGGTGTCAGCGCTGAAGTCGAAATCCACATCGACAAGCGGCTTCCGGTCCAGGGCGGCCTCGGCGCGGGGTCAGGAAACGCGATCGCGGCCCTGGTCGGACTGGAAAACGAACTCAACGTTCCCTTTCGGAGCCTTTTTACGCGCCGCATGGAGCTTCCCGCGCGCATCGGCTCCGACGTGCCGCTTTTTCTCATTGGGGGAACAGTCTTGGGAGTCGATCGCGGGCAGGAAGTCTATCCTTTGCCCGACATTGAGCCCGTCTGGTGCGCCGTTGCCGTCCCTGAAATCGGCGTCTCCACGCCGCAGGCCTTTCGCGACTGGGACGCGCTGTGCGCCGCTGAAGGTTTGACCGCGCAGGCCAGTACCGATAGACTGGAGAAGTTGAGCCGTGCTTACGCAGCAGCCTTTTCGGGCGATTCCGGAGAGGTGGCGAAGGCTGGCTCCTCCGGTGTCTTCTCCGCGCGGGAAGACCTGGCCGGACCGCAAGAGACGACTTACGGGTCTGGGCTTGTCCGCACCGGGATCAAGAGCTGGTTCGAGAATGACTTCGAGCGCGTTGTCTTCCCCCAGCATCCTTCCCTTGCTGAGATCAAGCAGCTTCTTGCGGCCGCCGGCACACCGGAGGCAGCCCTCTTTGCCTCGCTGTCGGGGTCCGGTTCAGCTCTCTTCGGGTTGTATCTGACCCGTGGAGATGCCGAAGCCGCGAACCACCGGCTGCCCAGCGTCAATGTGCAGATCACGCGCACCCTGCCGCGCGCAGCTTATTGGGACCGGATGATTGTGAAAGACAGCTGCTAGCTACTAGCTTCGCTTTGCGCGTGCGTAACTCTTCGACTCACGGCAAAACAGCTGGCAGCCAATGGCTAAGAACTGAGAACTAAGAACAGTTTTTCACCGTTGACAGCCGGCGTCTGGGCAAGCGAGACTCACGGTCGGCTGACGGAAGAAGTTTGTTGGGCGATCGTTCAATGGTAGGACAATGCCCTTTGGAGGCATTTATCCAGGTTCGAATCCTGGTCGCCCAGCCAGAAGGACAGCTTTCAGCGATTAGCTCTCAGCTGTCAGCTCCATTGTGCGGGAACTGAAAGCAGTCCCCGCTGAATAGAAGGAGCTGAAAGCTGAGAGCTGAACGCTCAGACAAGGAACGCAGCCATAGCCAACCAGCATGGAGGTGCTCTAACAATGGGACCGGAAACGTCGACAGCGACACTGGAAACCAGGAAGCCGGGCGAACCAAGCCCGGAAAAGCCGGAGGGGAGCAAGGCTGGGGCGGGCGACACCGCCAAAGCCAAGGACGGAAAACAAGTCCCGGCCCCGGAGCGCAAAAAGTCCACGAAGCTGAGTGAGGACAAGCGCTTCAAGCTCTTCAGCGGTACGGCGAACCCCAAGCTGGCGCAAGCCATTGCCGAGCACATTGGAGTCAAGGTCGGCGAGGCCAAGCTGCAGCGGTTTGCCGACGGCGAAGTTTACTTCCAGCTGCTTGAGAACGTGCGCGGCGTCGACGTATTTGTGGTGCAACCCACCTGCTATCCGGTGGACCAGCACCTGGTGGAGCTTTTGGTGATGATCGATGCGCTCAAAAGAGCCTCGGCGGCTCGTATCACGGTGGTGGTGCCCTACTACGGGTACGCGCGCCAGGACCGGAAGGACCGTCCGCGCGTTGCCATCAGCGCCAAGCTCATCGCTGACCTGCTCACCACCGCGGGAGCCAACCGCGCCCTCTTCGTCGATCTGCATGCCGCCCAGATTCAGGGATTCTTCAACATTCCCGTCGACCATCTCTTCGCCAGCCCGGTGCTGGTCAGCTACTACCGCGACCTCAACCTGCCCAACCTCACCGTGGTTTCGCCTGATGCCGGTGGTGTTGAGCGGGCACGCTTCTTCGCGCAGAAAATGGGCGCGCCTCTGGCCATCGTAGACAAGCGCCGCACCGATTTGAACGTTGCCGAAGTGATGCACGTGGTGGGCGACGTGGAAGGCCAGACCTGCCTCATCATTGACGACATCATTGACACCGCAGGCACCCTGGTGAAGACCGTCGACGCGCTTTACGCCTCGGGCGCCGCTGCGGTCTATGCATGCGCCAGCCACGCCGTGCTTTCCGGGCCGGCTATCGACCGCATCGCCAGCTCACGGCTCGAACAGCTCGTGGTCACCGATACCATTCCTCTGCGCGAAGCGGCGCAGAAGCTAACCGCGCCGGGAAACAATCCGGCGCACCAGATGCCCAAGATCAAAGTGCTCACCATCGCCGGCCTGCTGGGCGCGGCCATCGAGAGCATTCACATGGAGACGAGTGTCAGTACGTTGTTTAGCTGAGCTTCCAGCTCGCTCGGCGGGAGATTGAAACTCGCGTTTTACTGAGGAAGCGAGAAACGGGGCGGCAGATTAGTTGATCTGCTGCATAACCGCAACGACCAGCTCGAAGCTGGCCTTCACAAAGGGAGCGGAATGATCCAGCAGATTGCATAACCAGCCGGCTAGAAGCTAGCGGCTGAAAGCTAGAAGCTGTATTTCCGTGCCCGATCTTTCAAAGAAACGAGAACAACGAGAAATGCCTGAAGTCGTCGTAGCCAAACCCCGCGAAGGGAAATTCAACAAGAATGCCGCGCGCCGCGTTCGCGCCGCGGGCAAGATTCCAGCCGTGCTCTACGGTCCCGGGCGCGATCCCGTGGCCGTCGAAGTGGATCCCAAGCAGATCTCACGGATCCT
>JASHQH010000137.1 GCA_030037635.1 Acidobacteriaceae bacterium | reverse complement strand
ACCAGCTTCTGAATCAGGCCTTGCACGGCTGGCCCGCCGATCTCCTGCCTGGCCCAACTGGCTTCGCCGCCTTGCGGGCAAGCGTCAGCCTTCTTTCCGGCAACGAATTCCGTGTCAGTAAACACCGGGCCGTGCTCGAAGTCATCGATGCCCAGGTCGATGGCTTCGGGCCACGTCACCGAGCAAAGATGACCGGTCAGCTTCAAGTGGCGCGCATGCGCCTCGCGAATCGCCGTCCCCAATTCGTCGCGCGTGATGTTCATGTAGGCCTTGAACGAGGTCATACCTTCGTCTGCCCAGTAGTCCACCATGCGCTTCGCGTCGTCGGGGCCGGTCAGCTCGTGCATCTGCGCAAACAGCGTGGGCGCGCCTTCGAGATAGGGCGCGGTCGCGTCCATATCCGGTCCCGGCATCTGGTTGGTGTCGATGCGGCTCTTCACCTTCAGATCGGTATAGGGCTCAAGGCTCCCGGTGGTGCGCATGGTGGTGACGCCCGCGGCCAGATACAGCCGAGGTGCAGTGAATGGAATCTCGGCAACGAAGAGCCCCGGCTCCTCCACGCTGCCGCCGGCGATTTGTACGGCGTAGGAGTCGGTGTAGTAGAGGTGATTGTGCATGCCGACGATGCCGGGGATCACGGTGTAGCCGGCGAGGTCCATGCGCTGCGCGCTTGCGGGAATGTTGGCCGAAGCAGCAGCGCCCACGAACTGGATCTTGCCGTTCACCACCACGATGGCCTGGTCTTCGCTGGCGGGCGCACCCGTGCCGTCAATCACGCGCACGTGATCGAGAACAAAGACCGGCGCATTGACGCTGATGAAGGGTGCAATGGGGCTTCCGGGAGGGATTTGGGCTGCGGCTATGGCGGCAGCAAAGAAAGAGACGGTTACGGGAATTCGGCGCATCGAAACACCTCGGCTGGACCTGGGATGGGGAAATGCGGACAGGCTGATTCTATTCGAGGGGGCCGGGAGCGGTCTGGTCCCGCAATCGCGTCTCATTTTATGGGAAGCGATGCTCCAAACCGGGAACTGCACCGGCAACTTGGGCCTTCCATGTGACCCCTGGCACAGGCGGCTCTAACCCTTGGACGATATTCCTGTTATCGACTCAACGAACCCGCCGGGCGCAGCCGCAGTATTCAGGGGCCTTGTACGGCCGGCCCGTCGCCTTATCTCGATTGGCGCGCCGGGCCTCGGTTCCTTTACCCT
Source organism: Acidobacteriaceae bacterium (assembly GCA_030037635.1). Taxonomy (GTDB): domain Bacteria; phylum Acidobacteriota; class Terriglobia; order Terriglobales; family Acidobacteriaceae; genus Telmatobacter. Next base: position 27,200 of record JASHQH010000137.1, on the reverse strand, counting down.
TTCATATGGACCGCGTGGCGGAATCCTACAACGGAGATTTGATCCCATGACAGAGGCTGTTTTGGAGCATCCGCTCGCCGATGCGAGCTCAACGACCACTGAGCAGTACGTGTATTTCTTCGGCGGCGGCAAGGCCGACGGCAACGGGAAGATGAAGGACGTGCTGGGGGGCAAGGGCGCCGGCCTGGCCGAGATGACCAACGCGGGGCTGCCGGTTCCTCCCGGTTTCACCATCCAGACCGAGGCCTGCCGGGAGTACATGCGCGGCAAGCTGAGCCCGCAAATCGACGAACAGATGCTGGCTGCGCTTGAGAAGCTGGAGAAAATGCAGGGCCAGAAGCTGGGCGCGGGAGAAAATCCGCTGCTGGTTTCGGTGCGATCGGGCGCCAAGTTCTCAATGCCGGGCATGATGGATACCATTCTGAACCTGGGCCTCAACGATCAGGCCGTGGAAGCGCTGGCCAAACGCAGCAATAATCCCCGCTTTGCCTATGATTCTTACCGCCGCCTGATTCAAATGTTCGGCGACGTAGTCCTCGATATTCCCAAAAAGAAATTCGAGCACATCTTCGACGGGGTAAAGGCGAAAGAGAAGGTGAAGTTCGACTACCAGCTCACTCCCGAGGCTCTGAGGAAGATCATCGCCGAGTACAAGGGGCTGGTGAAGAAGGAGACAGGGAAGGATTTCCCGCAGGATCCGCTGGTGCAGCTCTCTGCCGCGCGGGACGCCGTCTTCCGCAGCTGGGAAAACGAGCGCGCCAAGACCTATCGCCGGATCAACCACATTGACGACTGGCTGGGCACCGCGGTGAACGTGCAGGCCATGGTGTTCGGCAACCTGGGCGAGAACTCGGGCACGGGCGTGGGCTTTACGCGCAATCCTGCCACCGGCGAGCACACGTTCTTCGGCGAGTACCTGATGAATGCGCAAGGCGAAGACGTGGTGAGCGGCGTGCGTACGCCCAACCCGATCAGCGATCTGCAGAAGGCGATGCCGAAGGTCTACGACCAGCTGAAAGACATCACGCGGCGCATGGAAAAGCACTACCGCGACATGCAGGACTTTGAGTTCACCATCCAGGATGGCAAGCTCTACATGCTACAGACGCGCAACGGCAAGCGCACGGGGCTGGCCGCGGTGCGCGTGGCCATCGACATGGTGCGCGAAGGTCTGATCACGCAGGAAGAGGCCGTCTACCGCGTCGAGCCCAACCAGCTTTACGACTTCCTGGTTCCGCGGCTGGTGGAAAAGGGCGAGAACGTTGAGGTACTGGCCACCGGCCTGCCGGCTTCGCCCGGCGCCGCGGTGGGCCAGATCGTGTTTACCGCCGAAGAGGCCGTGAAGCATCACCATGACGGCTCCTACAAGTCAGTCATCCTGGTCCGCGGCGAAACCACGCCCGAGGACATTGCGGGCATGGAGGTGGCCGACGGCATTTTGACCTCGCGCGGGGGCATGACCTCGCACGCCGCGGTGGTAACACGCGGCATGGGCAAGTGCTGCGTGGCCGGCGCCGGCGACTGTACGGTCGACGAAGCCAGGAAAGAATTGCGGGTGAAGGGCAAGACCTTCAAGCAGGGCGATTGGATTTCGCTGGACGGCACCACGGGCAGAGTGATCGCGGGCCAGCTTAAAACACTGCCCGCGCAGCCCGACGATCCCGATCTCGTCAAGTTCATGAGCTGGGTGGATCCTGTCCGGCGGCTGCGCGTCCGCGCCAATGCCGACATTCCCCGCGACGCCAAGCAGGCGCGGCTGTTCGGAGCGGAGGGCATCGGCCTGTGCCGCACCGAGCACATGTTCTTTGCCGAAGATCGCATCGAGCACATGAGGGCCATGATTCTTGCCAACAACGAAAAGGATCGCCGGGCGGCGCTCAAGAAGCTGTTGCCCATGCAGCGGGCCGACTTTGTGGGCCTCTTCAAGGCCATGGAGTCGCTGCCTGTGACCATTCGGACGCTCGATCCGCCGCTGCACGAGTTCCTGCCCAAGCGCGAAGATCTTCTGGTCGAAATCCAGCACCTTGAAGACACCAAGCCGCGCTCGCCCAAGCTGAAGGGGCTGCGCACGCTGCTGGCGCGCGTGGAAGAGCTGCACGAGATGAATCCCATGCTCGGGTTGCGCGGATGCCGGCTGGGCATCACCTTCCCCGAGATCACCGAGATGCAGGTGCGCGCGATTATTGAGGCAGCGGTCGCGGTCAAAGCCAAGGGCGGCGATCCCCATCCTGAAATCATGATCCCGCTGGTGGGGTCGATCGAGGAGATGCGCAACCAGGCGGCTATCGTGCGCCGCGTGGCCGATGAAGTGTTCAAGGAGAAGGGCGCGAAGGTGGATTACATGGTGGGCACCATGATCGAGCTGCCGCGCGCAGCTCTTACCGCCGATCAGATCGCCGAAGAGGCCGAGTTTTTCAGCTTCGGCACGAACGACCTGACGCAGACCACCTACGGCATCTCGCGCGACGACATCAACGCGTTCCTGCCTGCGTATCTGAAGGCCGGCATCTTCAAGCAGGATCCCTTCGCCACACTCGACCAGGCGGGGGTGGGACAACTGGTGAAGGGCGCCGTGGCCAAAGGACGCAATACGCGGAAGAACCTGAAGGTCGGCATCTGCGGCGAGCATGGCGGCGATCCCGAGTCAGTCAAGTTCTGCCACAGGATCGACCTCAACTACGTCTCCTGCTCGCCCTTCCGTCTGCTCACCGCGCGCCTGGCCGCTGCGCAGGCCGCGCTCGACGAGAAGAACGGCACAGCGCAGAGCGGCAGCAAATAACAGCGGTGCCCCTGGTCCTTCGCTTTTGGGGACCAGGAGAGAATCCGAACATTCAGGGGCGTCCGCACCGCGGGCGCCCTTGGTGTTTGGGCGATCCCTATTCACTTCTGTCTTCGTGCGCGAGTCCGCGTGCCGCAAAGAGCGTAAAATGACAGCGGGGCCACACGGCAAAAGCAGAATTGCCGATTCGTGTCTCAGAGCGAGCCGGGTCGCCGCTCCCTGCTGGTTCCACCCCAACCGCGAGAGATCAGGTTATTCGGGGGCACGGGGCCGGTCGCGCCGGCTGGAGCAACGCTGCTTCGGGGATACAGTGGTTTTGCGATAGCGCCCTGGAGGGTCGCCGCGAACCTGTCATCAATGCTGGCTTGATGAATATCCGGTCATACTGCTCTCTATCCATCGCTTTCATCGAGTCAAGCTATGGGCGCCGGTACAACCGAATCTCGCGAGGAGCGGCTGGGCAGCCAGTTGACCGGCTTGTTCAGCGGATACGCCGGCCCCGCATTCTCTATTCGCCTTTGGAACGGCTGGCAATGGAACCAGGCGGAAGTGCGGAGCGCATTCACGCTGGTGATTCACTCGGCCGATGCGCTGGCGACTCTGGCCGGCCGTCCCGATGAGGTCACGCTGGGAGAAGCGTTTGTTCGCAAGGAGATCGACGTCGAGGGCGACCTGTTATCGGCGTTCTCGCTGGCGGAGTATCTCATGGGTCGTCCTCGCGGCCTGCGGCAGCGCGCCCTCGAATTCATTCTGGTCCATGCCGTGAATCTAAAGCGCTGGTCCCGCCATGGGCGCAGGCACTCAAAGAAAAGGGATCTGGCATCGATCGCCTATCACTACGATTTGCCCGTAGAGTTTTACCGCCCCTGGCTTGGCGAAACACTGGTGTACTCCTGCGCGTATTTTCGGAATGCCGGCGATTCACTCGACAAGGCGCAGGAACAGAAACTCGATCTGATCTGCCGCAAGCTGCGCCTGAAGCAGCGCGAGCGTTTTCTCGACATCGGTTGCGGGTGGGGAAGTTTGGTTTTGCGAGCCGCCTGTTGTTTTGGCGCACGAGCTCACGGAATCACCCTCAGCCGCGAGCAGGCGGGCATTGCCAACCGCAGAATCCGCGAAGCGGGATTAACGGATTCGTGTACGGTCGAGCATCGCGACTATCGCGCATGCCAGGACCTTCGCGAATCCTTCGACAAGATTGCGAGCGTGGGCATGTTCGAGCATGTTGGACTGCCGAACCTGCCCTTTTATTTCGCCACGGTGCGCGGGCTGCTCAAGCCCGGCGGCACGTTTCTCAACCACGGCATTGTCCGATGCCCAACTGCGCCGGTGCCGCGGCGATCGTTCATTGAGCAATATGTCTTTCCCGATGGAAGGCTGGTGACCCTCAACGACGTGGTGAAGGCGGCGGAGGGCGCCGGCTTTGAAGTGCGCGACGTGGAGAATCTGCGAGAACACTATGAGCTGACGCTGCGCAAGTGGGCCGAAGGGCTGGTGCGGAACAAGGAAGCAGTCCTGAAGATTGTCCCGGAATCAACGTACCGTATCTGGCTGCTCTACACATCCGGATCTGCTGCAGCCTTCCGCAGCGGCCACATCGCCATCCAGCAGGTTCTGCTCAGCCGCCTCGATCGCGGCGTCAACCACTTCCCGCTTCGCCGCGATGACTGGTACGTCAAGGGCGCCACGCGAGACGAATTCTTGTCCCCAGTGGGGCATAGCCACTGAGCGCGCCGCCTCTCAAGCTCTCCGGCCAACGACTTGCCGATTGGCTAACTTGCCGACTTGTTGCCTTCGAAGTGCGCTTCGATTTCCTCCAGCGTCTTGCCTTTGGTCTCGGGCAGGAAAAACACCGCCGTGACCAGGTAAATCACGGTGAAGCCGGCAAAGAGGAAGAACATGGACGAATAGCCGTGCTTGCTGACGAAAGGCAGAAAGATGGCGGCCAGCGTGGTCGACACCAATTGGTTGAGGACCAGCGCAATGCTCATGCCGTTGGAGCGGATGCGCGTGGGCATGAGCTCGCTGAGCGCCAGCCAAACCACGACGCCCGGTCCCATGGCGTAGAACGTAATGAACAAGTAGAGCCCCAGGGCTACGAGCCATCCGTGCGCGGCATGGGGCACCTCGCCCAGGAGCGCCTTTTGAATCACCAGCGGAGCGGTCTGCGCGGCCTTAAGGTTTGCGAACGGATTGCTGAACAACGCCTCGACGCGGTTGGCGGGCACGCAGCTTGCGCGCGAGATGGTGATGGGCGCGGCAGCCGGATCGTCGGAGCGTACAAAGCTGGTGGCGGCCGTGAAGTCGCCGTAGGAGTAGATGATGGCCAAAGACGCACGCGTGCTGTCGATGCCGAGGGAGTTGCCGGTGCCTGAAGCGGCGGCGGAGGCCAGCAGGCGGCTTGCTTCAGCGGGCGTGAGGCGGAGCGTCAGCTCCTGGTTCGGTGCGACCAGCGCCTGTACGGCGTTGCGGCAATCCACGTTCAGTCGTTCCGTCGTCTTGAAGAGCAGTCCTACGCTCACCATGGCGACGATTATGCCGCTGGTGCCTGTTACCAGCAGGAATCTTCTGCCTTTGCGATCGACCAGTACCATGCCGATGGTTGTGGCCAGGAAATTGGTGACCGTGAAGATGACGTAACCCCAATGCGCCAGCAGATCGCTGAGCCCGCTCTGCAGGAGGATGCCGGTGTTGTAGCCGATGACCGAATTTACGCCGGTGGCGGTGTTGCAGGCCAGAATGACGCACGCGAGGAGAAAAGGGATCACATACTTGCGCCGCAACAGCGAATCGCGCACGCGTTCACCCGTGGAGGCTGCTGCCGCTTGCGCCGTTGCCGCCATCTCTTCAAGCTCCAGCGCCGCCTGCTCCGCGCTGCGCGAGCGAAGCAGCGCCGCGTAGGCATGCTCTTGGCGATTGCGGCGGAACAGCCATCGTGGCGACTCGGTGACGAAGAAGCTGCCCAGCACGAACAGAGCGCCGGGGGGCAGCGAAACCCAGAAAATGCTGCGCCATGCCTGATTCTCAAAGTTGAAAAGCGCTGTGGCGTCGTGCAGCCGCGTCACCGCTTCGACGCGGTAGCTGAAGTACATGCCGATCAGCGCCGCGGCCACGATACCCAGCGTCAGCATCCACTGGAAGATGGCCGTGCCTTTGCCGCGGCTGGAAGCCGCGAGGCACTCGGCCAGATAAAGCGGCACCACCACGCCGATGAGCCCGCCGCTCATGCCCTGCAGCAGACGGCCTGAAAACAACGGCCCGTAGCCATGCGAGAGCGCAATCACGGGAATACTGATGACGAACGCACAGCCACTCAGGATCATCAGCGGCCTGCGGCCCATCCAGTCGGCCAGAAGGCCGGAGAACAGGGTGGAGAACACGCTGCCCAGCAGGACGGCGGCCACGATGACCGAAACCTGGGCAGCCGTCAGCCCCGAAGTGGCCTGCAGGTAGGGCACGGCGCCGCCGATGATGCCCACGTCGATGCCGTAGAGCAGCCCGCCCAGGCCCGCCACCAGCAGCAGAAACAGGTTGTAGCGGCGGATGGCCACGCTCGCCGCTTGCGCACGCGCGTGGGGCGACCCGATGGTGTTCATCATAGCGATGCGTCCCTGGAAAATCCGATTCTCAGTCTACAATCATCGCATCCACCTCCTTCGCTCAATCGCCTGAGCGGAAAGCAGGGAGCCATTGCTGCGCCTCAAACCAATCCGGCTGATCTCGTGTCTTCTGTTCCCCGTTCTCTGTTGCCTGTTCCCTGTATTGAGCGCCGCACAAACGCCAATTGGTCTGCTGCCTGCGCCGCGTGAGGCGCATTTCGGCCAGACTACCGATCTGCCGGCGCGGATCGTGGTGACTGTGCCGGTGCGCAATGACGAAGACGACTTTGCCGCACGCGATTTGGAATCGGCGATCAAGGCCATCGCGCCTGAGGCAGACGGATCCCGCGCCGCTCAAGCGCAGCCGCCCTATCGCATCACCCTGCTGCGCAGGGACTCGGCGCAGGCGAAGGAGATTCTGGCGCGCAACAACCTAAGCTTCGATCCTGCGATGGAATCGGAGGGGTACGTTCTCCTGATCGAGCCGCACGAGGCAGCCATCGTAGGCGAAACCGGCTCGGGCATCTTTTACGGCGTGCAGACGCTCAAGCAATTGCTCCCATTGCCGGGCGCGCCGCGCGTGCTGCCGACAGGCACGGTGCGCGACTGGCCGGCGATGCGCTATCGCGGCATCGACGACGATCTCTCGCGGGGTCCGTTCCCTACGCTCGAATTCCAGAAGCACCAGATTCGCGTTTTTGCTTCATTCAAGATCAACATCTATTCGCCGTACTTCGAGCACACGCTGCTCTATCCCGATCAGCCGCTGGCTGCGCCCCCAGGCAGCTCGCTCACGCCGGCTGAAGTTGCGGAGCTGGTCGCCTACGCGCGCCAGTATCACGTAACCATCGTGCCGGAGCAGGAGGCCTTCGGCCATCTTCATCACGTGCTCAAGTGGGAGCTTTACCAGGACGACGCGGAAACGCCGCACGGGTATGTTCTGGCTCCGGGCCAGCCCGGTACGCTGCCGCTCATCAAGGACTGGTTCAGCCAGATCGCGCAGGAGTTTCCTTCGCCCTTCATCCATATCGGAGCCGACGAAACCTTTGACCTGGGCGTGGGCCGCACGCACGACGCGGTCCAGCAGCAGGGTTACGGGCCGGTGTACGTGGCGTTCCTCAAGCAGATTCACGACGAGCTGGCGCCGCTGAACCGCCGGCTGCTGTTTTGGGGCGACATCGGCGACGCCAATCCCGACGCTGTTCCGGGCATACCCAAAGACATGATTGCGATTCCGTGGGAGTACTCGCAGAGCAGCGGCTTCGACAAGATGATCGAGCCCTTTGCGAAAAACGGTATTGAGACGTGGGTTGCGCCCGGCGACGCCAACTGGAATGAAGTTTTTCCCGTGGCTCGGACCGCGCTTTGGAATATTCAGGGCTTTATTCGAGACGGACAGCGGCTGGGTTCGACGGGCGCGCTCACCACGGTGTGGAACGACGATGGCGAAGGCCTTTTCAACATGGACTGGTATACGGTGCTGTTTGGCGCAGTCGCGGCGTGGCAGCCGGGCGAAAGCTCCATCGCCGACTATCAGGACGCCTATGGCGCCATCTTTCATCGCGATCCCAGCGGCAAGATCGACGACGCGGAAAAAGAGCTGATGGCCGCGCACGAAGCCATAGCCAATGCACAACTGCACATGACCAGCGACCAACTGTTCTGGCTCGACCCCTGGAGCGCGCAAGGCCAGGAGGTTTCGGCAAAACTGCTGCCGCAGGCGCACGATTTGCGGATTCACGCCGAGCAGGCCATCGTGCTGCTGGAGCAGGCGCGCGCGGAAAACCCGGCCCTTGCCGAGCCCGGCGCGCTTACCGCCATGGACCTGGGCGCGCGCCGCCTGGACCTTATCGGCCTGAAGTTTCAGCTGGCGCAGGAGATTGCTTCGGCGTATGGCGAGGCCGCTGCGCAGCAACACGATGCGGCGCATCACGACGCCGACAGTCGTGCTTTAGAAGAAATCAGCAGCGACAATGGCCGCTGCCAGGACCTGCGCGACGCCTACTCGGCGCTCAAAGCCGAGTACAGCCAAGTCTGGCTGGGCGAGAATCGCCCTTATTGGCTGAGCAACGTGACCGTCCGCTACGACCTGGCAATCGAACGCTGGCAGCGCCGGGCCAACCAGTTCGCAGCGGCGACGGCCGCCTGGCAGAACGGCCAGGGCTTGCCGGCACCCGCAACCGTCGAGCTGCCCGCGGCGGCTACCACGCACTGAGGCCACCTCTTGCGGCCCCGAGGCTCGACCAAAGCTGATCGATGGGTTTCCCACCCCCGCCGCGAATTTGGATTTGGGGCAAGGGCGGGTCTGGCTCCGCGGCGGCCAATCTGGCTCCGCGCAGGTTTCGATCCGCTTCGGAACCAAGGAGATTACGGGCTCAAAGATTTTTGCTCGCTCTCTCTGCGCGGCGGATGCACACTAGAGGCATGTTCCAGCTCGCCCGGGATAAGGAACTACCCGCCGTTCTGCTCATCGACGACGATCTTGTGAGCCGCGAGGTGTCAGCCACTTTGCTCACCATGAGCGGTTACTCGGTGCATACCGCCGAAGGCGGCCAAGGTGCGCTTGAAATCCTGGATGGCGGAACGTTCCGGCCCGGCGTCGTGCTGATGGACGTGCAGTTGCCCGGCCTGAGCGGGAACGAATTGATTGCCGAGCTGCGCAAGCGCACGCGCGCTCCGATTTTCCTCATCAGCGCCAGCGAAGCGCGCCCGGGCGTGGTGGCCGACGGCTATCTGCGCAAACCATTCGACGCCGATGCGCTGCGCAGTCTCATCGACGGGCGGAAGGCGCAGGCAGGAGTCTCCTTCCTCGACCCGCAACAACCCGTCATCAGTCCCGAAATTCTGGCCAAGTTCCGCAAGATGATGCCCGAACCGGCGGTGCGGCAAATCTACTCCGCCCTGGTTGCCGATCTGGCGTGGCGCATTCCGGCGCTTGAAAACGCCATGGCCAAGCACGACGCCGCTGAAGTGCGCCGCATTGGCCACGCCATCAAGGGTGGTTGCGGCATGGCCGGGGCCATGCAGGCCGCTCGCCTGGGGGCGCTGCTGGAATCGGCGTCCGGCCAGCAGGATAACCAATTGGATAACAGTGCTGCCCTGCTTCGCGATTTGCGCGCCGCTGCGCAAGGGTTGGAGCGTATGCTGGATGCTGAATTGCCTGCCTGATCCTAAGCATTCCCAAATGCGCGGTTCGGGCGCCGCGGAGGCATGTACTTCCAATGGATCGACCCATTCGAATTGTGCTGGCGGATGACCACCCCGTGGTGCGCATTGGCGTGCGCAACATGCTCACAGAAGAAGATGGCTTTCAAGTAGTGGGTGATGCCGCCGACGGTGACGAAGCCATTACCGAAACCCTCGAGAAACAGCCCGATGTTCTGCTGCTCGACGTGGCCATGCCGCGCCTGCCCGGTCTTGAGGCCATGCGGGCCATCATGAGCGGCCCATCCACGGCCAAAATTCTTCTGCTTACTTCTACCATTACCACGCAGCAGATTATCGAGGCTCTACAAATCGGCGCGCGCGGCATCGTGCTGAAAGACGCCCTGGCCAGCCACCTGCAAACCGCCATCCGCACCGTCCATGCCGGGGACTACTGGATCGGCGGCAAGCGCGTGGTGAACCTGGTATCGGCGCTGCACGACCTGATGCAGCAGGCCGCTGTGCCGCAGCGCAAGACCTATGGCCTCACGCCGCGCGAGCTCGAGGTGGTGGGCTGCATTGTCGAGGGCTGCTCCAATCGCGACATCGCCAAGCAGTTCAACCTGAGCGAAGAGACGGTCAAGCGCCATCTGTCGAATATCTTCGACAAGACCGGCGTTTCCACGCGTCTGGAGCTGGCGCTCTTCGCCATCGCGCATCATTTGATTACGCCGCAGTGAACGGACTTTAGTTGGTTGGCGGTTTTCTTGCGCGATGCCATCACACATTACGGCATTTTCAGAGGAAAGAGCTAGGGGCCGATACGCTTCCAGACGCCCTGAAAACGCGCGTTGAGCGCTCCGCAAAGCTGGTTGTCGCTGGCGAGGATATAACGGTTCAGCAGGGTCAGATCGATGGTGCAGCTGTCAGGTCCATGCTCGACAAAGTGCAAGTGATTGCCGGCCGGCGAGGCGTCGCCTTTCATGTCGCCGAAATGCACATCGTTCTCGCGGCCACGCCAAACAGCGTTACCCGCCAGGTGAAGCATTCCCGGTGCGCCGGCAGAGCGGATCACGACACGGTCTTCGCCGCCGGTCCAGGTTCCAATCCACGCTTTCAGCGGCGGATGCGCATCATAGGACACTGCGCGCAACGCATCGCTGCGGATCCACGTTGTTCCGGCGCCGCTGCGGCCGGAGTAGTAACCGCAGGTCCACGCTCCCTGTTTGCGAAGGATCCATACCGGCGTTGCGATGGCCGTGCGAGATGCCGCACATCCGCTGCTGGAACCGCACAGCTCAAGGTTCAGAGCGGTTCCTATCGTGAACTCGGCGATTTGCGGCTGCTGGTGAGACGATGTGGCAAAGCCATCGTAGGGAAAGTTACAGGCTGCTGCGGGTTTGTCCTGTGCGTGGCAAGCGAGCGTCCCGGTGAAGATCAATACGACGGTAAGCACAACGGATTTCAGCCGGAAACTCCCTTCGGCCCACTCCATGATTGTAGCCTTGGCTTCGTGCCGACCTCGAACTGAGCTCTGGGGCTGAAAGCGACGGCGCTGGAATAGAATGGCCCGGTAGTTGGATTCCGGAATTTGTACGAATCCTGGGAAAGCGCGCCTTCGTCATGAAAAATTCCAAGCTCTTGTTGCTTTGCGTTGCCGCGGCCGTTGCCGTTTGCGCATTCGCGCAGCAGCCTCGCCCGCCCAGGCAGGAAGTGGATCAGTGGCATCTCGGGCACTATCCCTTCGACGATCCCAACCTGCCTGCTGAGCAGCGCATCGCCAATCTGCTTTCGCTCATGACCGTGGACGAGAAGATCGACTGCCTGGGCACGGACACCGGTGTGCCGCGGCTGGGCGTGCCCAACATGGGCGCCTCAGAGGGCATTCACGGAGTGGTGCAGCGGCAGCCGCGGCCGGGGCGCGAGCCCATCACCACCACACAGTTTCCGCAACCGCCGGGCATGGGCGCCACCTGGGATCCCGAGCTGGTTCGCGCCGCTGCCGATGTGGAGGGCTACGAGGCTCGCTTCATCACGCAGACGGCGAAATACAATCGCCAGATCCTCATGCTGTGGGGACCGCAGTCCGATCTTGACCGCGATCCGCGCTGGGGGCGCAGTGAAGAGGTCTATGGCGAAGATCCGTTCCTGAACGGCACCATGGCAGCCGCATTTGTCCGCGGCTTGCAGGGCGACAATCCCAAATACTGGCAGGGCGCGGCGCTGCTCAAGCACTTCCTGGCCAATGAGAACGAAGACGGCCGCAACCACACGTCGTCCGATTTCGATGCGCGCCAGTTCTGGGAGTATTATTCGGTTCCCTTCCGCATGGGTTTTGTCGACGGCGGCGCCAAAGCCGTGATGGCCTCGTACAACGCGTGGAACGGCACACCCATGGCCGTCAATCCTGTGCTGCGCAACGTGCTCATCGCGAAGTGGGGCGTTGCGGTGGTCTCGAGCGACGGAGGAGCGGTGACGCTTCTCGTCAATCCGCGCCACGCCTTCGCCGATCAGGAAGCGGCAGTTGTCGCGTGCCTGAAGGCCGGCATCAACCAGTACCTCGACCGCTACCACGACGAGGTGAAAGCCGCGTTGAAGGACGGCTCGCTGAAGGAAGGCGAGATCGACGAGGCGCTGCGCCGCAAATTCCGCGTCGAGATCAAGCTGGGATTGCTTGATCCGCCGGAGATGGTGCCTTACACGAGCATCAAGGATTCGCCGGAGCCCTGGAATACAGACCGCGACCGGAAGGTTGCGGAAAAGATGGCGCTCGAATCGGTAGTGCTGCTCAAGAACCAGGACGGCTTTCTGCCGCTCGATAAGAGCAAGATCAAATCCATCGCCGTGATTGGACCGCTGGCCGATGCCGTTCACTGGGACTGGTATGGAGGCACGCCGCCTTACGCCATCACGCCTCTGGAGGGAATTCGCAAGGAAGCCGGCGCCGGCGTCACGGTGAACTACGCCGCCTACGACGCACCGGACGGTGAACAAGCGGCGCTTAAGTCCGCCAGCGAGTCCGACGTCGCCGTGGTCGTGATCGGCAACGATCCCACCTGCGGCGACGAAGCGCACCAATGGTACAACACGCCCACCGAGGGCGGCGGCATCACGCTGCCGTGTACCGTGCCCAGCGACGGGCGCGAGGGCCGTGACCGTGAAATCATCGACCTGGCCCAGGAGCAGATCGTGAAGCAGGTGATGATCAAGAATCCGAAGACCGTGCTGATGCTCATCGCCAGCTTTCCATTCGCCATCAACTGGAGCGAGGCCAATGTTCCGGCCATCCTGACCATGGCTCACGCGTCGCAGGATGAGGGCACGGCGCTGGCCAAGGTTCTGTTTGGCGAATACGATCCCGGCGGTCATCTCGCCACCACCTGGCCGCAATCGGCCGATCAGCTTCCGCCGCGCATGGACTACAACATTCGCGACGGCTACACCTACATGTACTTCAAGGGCCAGCCGCTCTATCCGTTCGGATTCGGCTTGAGCTATACGACATTCAAGTTCGCCCATCTGCGCACCAGCACGCCGCGCCTGGCTGAAGACGGATCGGTGAGGGTAAGCGTGGATGTGACCAACACGGGCAGCCGCGCCGGTGACCAGGTGGTACAGCTTTACGTAAAACACCTTCACTCCGCGGTCGCGCGTCCGGGCGAGGAGCTTGAGGGGTTTCAGCGTGTGCCGCTCGAGCCAGGCCAAACCAAAACCGTCACCATCGAGCTGCCAGCGTCGCGGCTGGCTTACTGGGACGAGCGCACAGGCGCATTCCGCGTGGAGCATGAACCGGTAAGCCTGATGGTCGGAGACTCGTCGGCCGAGATCGCGCTCACGACCACGATCGAGGTGGAGTGAGGACGGCAGGGAGTCGCCGATCGCCGGTAGCCGTGGAAGGCCGAGAGGCGATTTTGCACAGCTTTCCCGCGGTGTCCTCTTCGCGGCTCGAACTCGACCAAGAATTGCCGAAATCGGGGTAAATTCTGGGTAAAAAGTGCCCGATTTGGGGCGAAAAACAGCGCAATTCAAGGGCCATTTCGAGGCCGGTTTTCTGATTCTAAAAGAGTTATCCTCCAAACTATACCCCAGGGGGGTATGAGCTCGAATTTTTTCCGAGGCAGATTCGCCTTTGTTTTGCCCCAAAATCGTTCCTTTGGCTCGTGGCACAGGCCGCAGAGAGCGATTTTGGCGCCGGCAACCACGCCGCGCGTTTCGCGCGCCAAGATTCAGCGGCGTGAAGGCCGCTGCTCCCGTCCATCCTTGCTACGTTCGAGTGTAGCGATTTGATGGAAATAATCTGCAAAAGGCAGGGAGCAAGGGAGCGAGGGCGCAAGGGAGTGAGAAATCAATGAGTTAGGGAATGCTGGAGCGCGATGGAGAGGTCTGGGGGGCTTGACAGGGAATGAGGCGTGGGAACAACTTCATGAAGACCCGAAGATTTTCGTGGTTTCCCACCCTTTCGCCCAAAAACGGCGAAAGGATGCGAGCTTCTGACTGAGGAGACTCGCGGCGTGCGATCCCACCCTTTCGCCCAAGAACGGCGAAAGGATGGGGCAACGAGGGTCTTCTTGATGCGGTCAGGTGCGATCCCACCCTTTCCGCAAAAGACGCGGAAAGGATGGGGCAACGTTCAGTTTCGTTAGGGCACAGATGCAGGTCCCCGTTCGACTACGGTCGCTGCGCTCCCTTCGCTCAGGATGACCGGTCGATTATGACGCGAACTTCGGACCCTAGTGGCCTGCGTGGGGGTTTTTGAAGACCAGCTCGGTCGAGAGCCAGTCGGACAGGGCCTTGGCCTGGATTTCGCCGTCGCCGGCCTGGCTCGAGAGCGAGGAGCGGGCGAGCAGCGCAGATATCTTGATTTTTCCTGACATGTGGTAGGCGGCCAATAGCCTGCCCAGCCCTTGGTCGGCCAAATCCATGTAGTCGGCGGGAAGGGCTCCCTGAGCGCCGGCGATATCGGTCGCGCCCATGATCATCTGGTCCATCACCGGCTGGTCGGTTTTGGCGCCGGTGGTGTCAAAGCGCACGACGAGAATGGCTCGATTCTCCAGTTCGTTGGGATTGGCGTTCCAGGTAATGGTGGGAATGGTGATGCCCGCCGGGTTGGGCTTGGTGGGCTTGGTGTCAAACGCGATGCGGTAAGGCGGTCCCTTCCATTTGGGTTGAACAGGAATGCCCGAAGGCTGGTTCTGGCTGCTGCACCCTGCCAAAAGCGCCACTGCGGCGATCGCAAAAACGAGCCCGTGTTTCACGTCGTCCTCCATGTACCTCGAAAACAACGCGCCATGATATCACCGCTGCGGTGACGTGGCATGTGATGGCGGGGCGGCGCGCGGTCAGCGGCCGAAGCTGTAACGCAAAGTGAATCGCGCCTGGATGGGTTCGACGGGGTGCATCACCCTGGTGAATGCCGCGTTGGTGTTCACAGCGGTGGCCACCGTCTGCAGTTCACTGACATAGTTGGCGTCGGTTGGCTGCGGGGCGCGTGCCGCAAGCGGCGTGCCGGCAAGCAACGTGGCCGCCGGTGCGATTTGCGATACGTAGGCATAGTCCACATCGTGATCGCGACGGTTGAGCACGTTCAGGACTTCGCCCACCAGGCTCCAGTTTCGATTGAACTTGTAGGTCGCGCCCAGGTTGACCAAGGCGGTTGCGGGCGAAGTATATTGCGCGTCGGAGGTCAACGGGCGGGGCCCGAAGTAGCGGAGGCGGATACTGCCCGAGAAGCCCTTCAAGTCCTGCATCGTGGCTCCGGTGGAGACCACCCAGCGCACGGCCTCAGGAACCTGGCGGGCGCTGTTGGGATTCTGCTGGAAGTACGAGCCGGCATTGTTGTACTCGGAATTCGGGTCAGTCACCTGCGAGCCCACCGAAGTGCCGTAGTAGCCATGGAAGGGGATCAGGTTGTAGCAGTTCGAGTTTTTCGGGCAGAGATGCGGACTCGCCGGGTTGGTCATGAAGGTCGAATCCGCCGGATCGGTCTGGGCGAATACGGCGCGGGAGTCGGCAAAGTCGGCGTCGAGGACGAAGTGCTCCACCGGGGTGTAGTAGTTGCCCACTTCGAGGCCCCAGCGGTTGCTGGACTCCGGCGAGGCAAATGTGCCTCCGGTGTCGCCGTCCTGAATGAGCTCAGAATTGCTGTGCAGGTACCAGAGCTCCGCGGTGCTCTGCAGATGCGGAACCGCCGCAGTACGAATGCCAATCTCACCGCCCTTGGTTTGCGCCAGGAAGGCGATCTTGGACGAGCCCTGGCTGGGCGGGACCGACGGCGTGGTGTTGCAGCCGTTGTTGGTGCAATTCAGGTACGGCCAATCCGGCGAAACCGGCTCAAATATCTGCGAGGTGCCACGCACGTCGTTGGTGTGGTAACTGAATCCGCCCTGCAGATAGAGCTCTGTGTTGTGCCAGGGACCGAAGATCAAACTGGCCTTGGGACCGGGCAGGAACTTATTGATCGACTGGTGTGTGTTGGGGTTGATGGGCAGAGTGGTGGGGTTGGTAAAGCTGGTGAGAACACCCTTGCCGTCGTCGCCACGCACAGCAATGATGGACTTGAACTTGCTCGCCCACTGGATCTTGTTGCTCACCCACGGGCTGCCGATCACCTCGATGAACTTATTCTGGTCGGTGTTTGGGGGCAGCACCGCCTGCAGGCCGGTGCTGGGGTCGAAGCCGGCGATGTAGTCCGTCTTGCTGGTGCGGCTGCGATCTTCGGCACGAAAGAGGCCGTTGTGGATCCAATCCTCGCGGTATTGGAGGCCGAAGGTGGTCTCCGACGGGCGGCCGAAGAACTTGCCGACGATGGTGTGGCGCAGGTCGAAGCCGGCAACCCAGCGCCGGTCCTGCTGCTCGAACTGGTCGCCCTTGTAGGGATCGACCAGGTAGTAGGTGAAATCGGACCACAGGTTCAGGTCGTAGTAGAAGCCGTAAGCCATCAGCCTGGTTTCAGAGTTCGCCGTTCGCTTATGCCATTCGCCCTGCAGGCTGTAACGGTGGGAGTGTCCGCCGTCTTCAGGATTGAGCGCGCCGAAGAAGCCCTGGTAGTTTCCGATGTAGCCCGGAGCGGTGGGAGTAAAAGCCGTGTAGGGGAGCTGATCGCTCGAGTTCCAGCGCGTTCCAGCATAGCCGCGGGCCGTGATGCTGTAGCCCCGGTCGTCCGAGCCCTGGCTGTAGGTGAGGATGCCGTTGAACTTGTAGTAATTGTCGGGATGCACCCATGGACCGCCGTCGTGATAGGCTTCTCCGCCGTAGAGCAGATTGCCTGCGCCCAGCCGGCGCGAGACGCCGAATACGAAGCGCGCAAACTGATACATGCCGCCGTCAACCTGGACGAAGTTTTGCGGCAGCGTCTTGTACATGGTCACGTGCGCATTTCCCGCGGAGCCGTAGTCGCCGACCTCGGGATAATAAGGACCCTTCTCCGCATCGATGCGCTCCACAAACTCCGGGATCACGGTGTTCATGTCGGAGTAGCCTTCGCCGTGCGCGTGCGACGGCAGGTTGAGCGGCATGCCGTCAATGAAGATGGCAAAGTCGGTGCCGTGGTCGAGATTGAAGCCGCGCATGAAATACTGGTTGGCCTTGCCGCCTCCGGCGTGTTGCGTGATGATGAGGCCGGGAAGCGTCTCAAGAATTTCGCCCGAGCGAAGAAGCGGACGATTCTGGAGTTCGACTGCGCCCACCGTAACCTGACCGGCGGAACTGGCGATTCCGATCAGATCGTCCTGACGGCCATCGACTTTGATGGTGGTGCTGAGGGGACTCACAGCCAGCGCGATGCGTGTTGGAGCCAGCGCGCCCGTTTCCGCGAGGACGACGGGCATTTCTCTGGTTTCAAAACCGGGACTCGACACAATGAGCTGATAACTGCCTGCCGGGAGCCCGGAAATCGCGAAGGAGCCGTCCCTTTCGGTTCGGGTCGTTTTGAGGACCGTACCGCTGGCGCGCTGAACCTGAATGGCGGCCCCGGCGATTACCGCGCCAGACGGGTCAACTACTGTTCCTGAGAGCTGCGGCTGGACGGCCGTTTGGCTTGCTGCGAGCGGGTGATCCTGCGGGCCGGGGGCCTGGCTGGAGGCTGCGGATGGTTGCGCGGAAAGCAGCCCCGCAAAGAAAGCAAACGAGACAAGTGCCACGATTTTGGTAGATGTGCTACGCATAGAGGAACGATAACCGCGGTTTCGGAGCATCGCCTGTGACCTACGTCACACGATTCTACAGTTCGTGCTACGATTTAGCGAAACTAATTCTCCTGGGTGGCTGCGGTTTGCCAGACTGATTGCGTAAGTTGTTTGAGGAGAATGAGATTGACGGCCAACCCGGACTGCGCTTCGTTGCTCCCGCGCTGGTGTATATTCCGCCGGCTACCCGCCACAATGTTGAGAACACGGGAAGGGATGCGCTGGAGTATGAGTACGTGGTTGCGCCCGCAAATGCGCGATAAGCCGCTGGGCTGGGTTCTCAATCTCAGGGGTGGCTCTGCGCGCCCGCGGCCACTTCGAGCCCGTGGCGCAGCAGCGGCGCAATGGCTTCGAAGCTTTCTTCGGCGCCGCGCTTGCTGCCGGGCAAATTCACAATGAGTGTCGTCCCGCGAAGACCCGCACGTCCGCGCGAAAGCCACGCGTAGGGATTGCGCTGGGCGCTCCTGGCGCGCGTGGCCTCGGCGAGACCCGGCGCTTCGCGGTCGATCACGCGCCGCGTGGCCTCAGGTGTTACATCGCGCGGCCCCAGGCCCGTGCCGCCGACGGTCAGGATGAGCGCCGCGTCCTGGCGCGTGAACTCCTCCAGCGCCGCGACAATTGCGCTCTCGTCGTCGGTGAGCAGTCTCCTCACGATTTCGGCCTGCGGCCACTCGCGTTTGAGCAGCGCGGCGACGGCGGGTCCGGCGGTATCGGTCATCTGGCCGCGGGAGCAACGGTCAGAGATCGTAATTACGGCAAGCAGCATGGGACGATTCTATTGCTTCACTCCGGCGGCAGCACTTTGATGGTGTGCAGCCACTTCTCGACCAGTTTGGGCCAGCCCATGATAGGCAGGTCCCTCGGCCGGATGCCGAATCCATGCCCGCCTTCGGCGTAAATGTGCAGCTCGGCGGGAACTTTGGCATTTTTCAGCTCCATGAAGTACACCACCGCATTTTCAACGTGCGCGGTGTAGTCGTTTTCGGCCTGCAGGATGAATGTGGGCGGGGTATCGGCCGTAGGATGAATGTCGGGGTTGGGCGCGAAGTTCTGGTCTGCCAGAGCCAGGTAGCCTGGGTACATGACCACGGCGAAGTCGGGCCTGCAGCTCAGTTGATCGGCGGCGTCGACGGGGTCATAGACTCGCTTCTGGTAGATGTTGCTGATGGCCGCAGCCAGGTGGCCGCCCGCGGAGAATCCCAGCACACCGACGCGGTGCGGATCGATGCCCCACTCGGCCGCGTGCTGGCGCACCACGCCCATGGCGCGCTGCGCGTCCTGCAAGGCCGCCGCGAACTTGGGATAAGGCCCGCTGTCGGGCACGCGATACTTCAGCAGCACGCAGTTGACGCCGATGGAGTTTAACCAGTCGCAGACCTCGGTGCCTTCCAGGTCAATGGAGACCCAATGGTAGCCGCCTCCCGGAAACACCAGGATGGCAACACCAGAATTGATTCCACTGGGGCGGTAGAGCGTGATGGCAGGCGTGGAGACGTTGCTCAGGCGAATCACGGGACGGCCGGCACCCAGGCCATCGGTTGGCTTCGTTACGTCCGCCTCAGGGGGTAGATTGGCTTTGGCTCCGGGCGGCGTACCCGGCCAGACGGGCAATGTGAGGTGATCGGGCGACGGCGACCAAGATGGGGATTGCGCCCAGGCGCCCACTGCCAACGCTGCGGCGGCAATCCAAACCACTTCCCTATTCATACGCAAATTCCTCCGGTGGATGCGTGCGGAGCGATCATCGCAGCCGCGGCATCTGCGAGGCAAATCCCGCAGGAGTGATCCAAATCACATGTGCGGGTGCTGTGTGGCACATCCTGCGCTCTCTTTCGGTGACACGCTCTCCGGTGTGAGGTCTTCGCGATGCGCGATTCCGACTTCCTCCGCTGGTCTCATCCGGCCACAATTCTTGCCGCAACAGACCTGAGCGACCTGAACCGTCTCATGCCGTTTGCATTGGAACAGGCTGCCGATACGGGGTCGCGGCTCATCCTTCTTCACGTTCTCTCGTCGTCAGAATCGATTAACGCCGATGCCAGTGGAATGCCCTATTACGACACGGGCAGCGCGCTGGAGATTGCGGAGCAGATGCTGCGGCCCTGGTGCGATCACGCCAGCCGACGCGGGATTCGCTGCGATGCGCTGGTGCGCGAGGGCCACGCCACGCAACAGATTCTAGCCGCGATACGGCAATTTCAGGCCGACCGCGTGCTGGTGGGGACGCGGAGCCGCAGCAGGCTAGGCAAGTTGCTGATCGGCTCTGTGGCAGAACAAGTGCTGCGCTCGGTCTACCTCCCGGTTATGACCGTGGGACCCGAGGCTCATCTCAGGGTGGCGAGTGAGGATGAACGAATTGTCCTGCATGCCACCACACTACGAGAGACCTCTCGCCCGAGCGCGGCGCTTGCCTGCCAGGTGGCTTCGGCCCAGAAAGCCAGGCTGGTGCTGCTTCATGTACTGCCGCCCATTCCTGAGATGCAGCGCAAGGGGCTGCCCACCGGCCTTGACTCAGCGGCGATGCACGAGCTGCGGCAGCTGGCTGAGGAGACGGGCGCCCGATGCTGCTCAGGGGTTGAGCCGCTGGTGGTCCATGGCAATCCTTCCATCGAGATCCTGGCCACGGCGTCGGCGCTGAGCGCCAGCCTGATTGTGCTGGGTGCCACCGAGCGCTCAGCCTTTGAGAACCTGACGCGAGACCGCACCGTGTACCGGGTGCTGGCGCATGCGCTCTGCCCGGTGCTCACGCTGCGCGAGGCGCAGGGCGCGCCGGGCGAAATGCACACCGAAACCGTCGCAGCGCATCACTGAGCGGCGGGGCCAATCAGCGTTTAGCGCTGCTTCACGGTGGAAGAGCTGTGTACATCTGCGCGTGAACCAAGACATGCACCCGTTATCCACGAGTTTTTTGTTGCGCGGGCGATTCCGGGCGTTTTATTCACGGCGACTCTTGGCATAATCGCAAGCAGAGCGCTTTCTTGATGCCGTTGAGAAGTTGACGCGGACCTGGGGATGGGAATGGCTCTTTGGCTGTGGAGTGCAACACGCGTGCCATCCCTGAGGCTGCGCGGAAACGGGGTCGAAGTGCTGCCGCGATCGACGACCCGCACGCTGTACCAACTGTGGAGCCGACCGGAGTGAACCTCTATCGCCGTCAGGATGTGTTGCGCATCATTGGAATCAGCTCCCGTCAATTGCAAGCCTGGGAGCGAGCCGGGCTGATCTCCCAACGCGAGGAATACAGCTTTCAGGATCTGGGGCAACTGCGCATTTTGCGGGCGCTGCGGGCTGAATCGGTGCCGTCGGCGTCGATCCGCGATTCGGTTCTGGCCATGAAGGCAGTGGCGGGGATGGCCAACCCGCTGCTGGAGGCGCGCGTTGTACGCACGGGAACGCGGCTGGCTTTCCGCCATCGCGGCGCCGTGGTCGATCCCATCCGCCGCCAATTGCTGTTCGACTTCGATGAGAGGGCTTCCTCTGCCGGTCCGTCGCCGCTGCGGCGGCCGAGCGCTGTGTCGTGGAGCAATGTCCCGGAGCTGTTCCACGCGGCGGTGCAGGCTGAAGAGACAGGCGAGAAGCAGAAGGCCATCGGGCTCTACGAGAAGATCCTTGAACTCGATCCGAACTACGCGGCTGCCTGCATCAACCTGGGCACCATGTTTTTCCATCTGCGGCAATACGGCCGCGCCGAAGAGCTCTACCGCCGCGCCACCGTGGCCGATCCCGATTATGTGCTGGCTTATTTCGATCTAGGCAACGTGCTCGACGAACTCGATCGCCTGGAAGAATCCATTGCCGCCTACGTCAAGGCGGTGACGCTCTCGCCGGGATACGCCGACGCGCATTACAACGTGGCGCTGGCCTATGAGCGGATGGGTGAGAACCGCTCCGCGCTGCGCCACTGGCGTGCTTATCTGAAGCTCGACAACCGTGGACCCTGGGCCGACCACGCCCGCGGCCAGATCCGGAAGCTGCTGGAGCGCGAAAACCTGGCTATCGTCTCGCGCGCCGAGTGCTTTATTCCGCCACACAAAAGAGGGGCGGAACTGGAGCTGGTGTAGCGCAACGCGAGAAGGGCAATTTCCAAACTGCACAGCGCCTGGCGGCCAAGCCTAGATGCGGGTCCTTCGACTCCGTCCGCTGCGCGGACTTCGCTCAGGATGACCGACTTTTGGTTGCGGCTATTGCCTGCGCGACGGCGCGGATGTGGGCGGGGCGGGTGCGGCAGCAGCCGCCGACGATTTGCGCACCGGCGTGGAACCATTGCGCGGCTTGAGTTCCGTAATCCGCTGGATCGCTGGCGCCGGTCCAGGAGCGGCGCGCGGCGTCCCAGCCCTCGCCGGAGTTGGGATAGACGATCGCCGGCTTGCCGGAGGCTGCGCGCAACTCGGCAAGCAGCGACGGAATCCACCTGGGCGGAACGCAGTTCACGCCGATGGCCACGGTCTGCGGAAAGGAAGCGGCGAGCGCGGCGCACTCGGCCAGGCGCTCACCGTGCGACACATGTTGCGGGCCGCGGCACGAGAAGCTGAACCAGCAGCGAAGTTGAGGCCAGGGCGCGAGGGCCCGGCCGGCGGCGCGGGCTTCTTCAAGAGAAGGGAAGGTTTCAAAGGCGATCAGATCAGGGCGCTGGTTGGCGGTGGCACGCGCGAAGACTTCGATGCGCTCACGGTGGAAACGCACCAGATCGTCGAACGAGCAATCGTAGTTGCCGTGGTATTCGCCGCCGTTGTGGAGCGCTGCGCCATAGGGCCCGAGCGACGCGGCGACGAGAACGCGGCGATGAGGGAATTCGGCGGCGACGGAGCGCGCAATTTCAACCGAGCGCAGCAGCGCCGCATCGGCACGCTCGGGCGGCAGGCCCGCCTCAGCGTAGCCCATGCGCGACACCTGATAACTGCAGGTGGCGATGCATTCGGCGCCGGCCTGGATGTAGGCGCGATGCACCGCGGCAACCTTCGCGGGGTCGTCCTCGAGAACGTGCGCCGACCACAGCGGGTCGTCGATGCGCGCGCCCTGATATTCGAGTTCGGTGGCCAGGCCGCCGTCGAGGACGCGGATGCCGTCCAGGATTGGGTCGATCTGTGGCATGAGAGAGCTTCGAGCCTCCAGCTCCCAGCTTTCTAAGTCGTGGGGACAAGCGGTTGAGAGAAGAGCGCAGCGGCCCCGGGTTCCGACCTTTTTCGCAAGAACGCAAAAAGGAAGGGGCACGGTCAGCCCCGGTTGCTTTTTACACTTTCTGCGTTTTCTCGACTTTGCGCACGCCGTTCACCCGGCGGAGGCCCAGCACCAGGCGATTCAGGTGGCGCACGTCTTCGGCTTCGACCACGAACTCGATGATGGCTTCGCCCTCTTCGTCGCGCTTGAGGTCAACGGCGCGAATATCGGTGTTCTCGTCGGAGATGACGGCGGTGAGTTCCTTGAGCATGCCGGTGCGGTCGTCGCAGAAGACGGTGACTTTAACCGGATAGCGGGGCGCCTGGCCGGTGGCGCCGCCGGGCGCGCGCGACCACTCCACATTGATGCGCCGATCGCTTTCGTAGAGCAGGTTCTGCACATTGGGGCAATTGCGCGCATGCACAGCCACGCCCTTGCCCCTGGTGACGTAACCCACAATCTCTTCGCCGCGAATAGGATTGCAACATCGCGCGCGGTAGACGAGCAGATCGTTCTGGCCCTCGACCTGCAGCGACTCCGACCCGGCGAATTGCACCTGGCGGGCAGCGTCGGGGGCGGCCGGCTGGCCCGATTTTGAGTCTGCGCCCGGCTCGGCGTCGGGCTTGGCAAATCCCGGCGCCAGCTTGCCCAGCACCTGGTGCGCGGTGTGCTTGCCCTGGCCGAGCATGGCGAGCAGGTCAGCGGCCGTGGCGGCGCCGAACTCCTGCGAGACGCGCCCCAGATCCTGGTCGTCAATCTGCGTCATGGGCACCTTGAATCGGCGCGCTTCGCGCTCCAACAGCTTGCGGCCGATCTCGACCGCACGCAGGCGCTGATCTTCGTTGAGCCAGTGCTTGATCTTGTTGCGCGCGCGGGGGCTTTTGACAAAGGTGAGCCAGTCGCGGCTGGGCTTGTGATCCTTCTGGGTGACGATCTCGACGATGTCGCCGGTGCGCAGCTTGGTGCGCAGCGGCACCATGCGCCCGTTGATCTTGGCTCCCACGCAGGTGTGGCCCACCTCGGTATGGATGGTGTAGGCGAAGTCGACGGGCGTTGCGCCCGCGGGAACCACAACGACTTTTCCCTTGGGAGTGAAGGTGTAGACCTCGTCGGGATAGAGGTCCATCTTCAGACTGGAGAGGAATTCGTTGGGATCGGTCATCTCCTTCTGCCACTCGAAGAGCTGGCGGATCCAGTTCAAGCGCTCTTCGTCGCGAGCCGTGATGGTGCCGCCGCCCGCTTTATATTTCCAGTGCGCGGCGATGCCTTCTTCGGCGATGCGGTGCATATCCTCGGTGCGAATCTGCACTTCAAACTGGTGCCCGCCCGCGCTCATCACCGTGGTGTGCAGGGATTGATAACGATTGGCGCGGGGAATGGCGATGAAATCCTTGATGCGGCCCGGCACCGGCCGCCATAGCGTGTGGATGAGGCCGAAGACCGCGTAGCAGGAAGCCACGTCCTGGGTGATGACGCGTACGGCAAGCAGGTCGTACACCTGATCGAACGAAGCCTTGATGCGCTCGATCTTCTGGTGGATGGAATAGAGCCGCTTGATGCGCCACTCCACGCGCGCCTGGATGCCGTTCTCGCGCAATTGTTCGACCAGCGTGTCTTCAACGCCGCGCAGGAACTGCTCACCCTCAGCGCGCCGCGCCTCTACCGCCGCAGCCACGTGCTCATAGGCCACGGGATCGGTGTAGCGGAAGGCAAGGTCCTCAAGCTCGCCGCGGACCTTGCCCATGCCCAGGCGGTGCGCCAGTGGAGCATAGATGTCGAGCGTTTCGCGGGCGATGGCCTCGCGCCGGTCGGGCTTCAAAAACTCCAACGTGCGCATGTTGTGCAGGCGGTCGGCGAGCTTGATGAGCACCACACGCACGTCGCTCACCATGGCCAAGAGCATTTTGCGCACGTTTTCGGCCTGGCGGTCCTCGCGATTGGCAAACTGAATCTTCTCGATCTTGGTTACGCCTTCAACGATGTGGGCCACCTGGTCGCCAAAGCGCTCGGCGATCTCCTGGCTGGTGGCGGGCGTGTCCTCCACGGCGTCATGCAGCAGGGCCGCGGCGATGGCGGTGGCGTCCAGTTTCATCTCCACGAGCACCTCTGCCACCTCAAGCGGATGCACAATATAGGGCTCGCCGCTGAGGCGTTTTTGTCCCTCGTGGTGCGAGACGCAGAAGTCCCATGCCTTTCGAATCAAGGAGATATCTTCATTGGGCCGGTTGGCCTGGACTTGAAGCAGCAGCGCGTCAAAGCGCTCGCTGACGGGCCGCTGGTCTTTGCGGGGAGAGGGCACGCTGGGGGTGGGAACCGGCGCCTCTGCGGAAGGTGCGGGAACACCGGGGTCCGCAAGCGGCACAGTTTGGCGGATGGTCGCCATGCTTTATTATAGGCCGCTTGTGTTGGCCGGTTTGAAATGAGCGGGTTCCGGCACTTTTGAGTCAAGCCCCGTCAGCGCGGGCGGCGTTTGGAGCAGCTATAGCAAACCAGAGAGCTTAAGGGTCCCGAACGAACGCTGCTTGTCGTTGGGGCGCGGCGGCGGGAGCGACGGCCGGGCCGCACGCTCAGCGAGCATGCGCGGACTTGCCGTAACTTGTTAATTTCGTTGACGTTTCTCGCTGCGCTTGCTTTGATTCTTGCGTATTACCAACGTACCAAGAAATTCATGCCTCGGTATTCGCCATCACATCAGCGGCGTTAAGAAAAGGGGGATGATCTGCGTCGGGTTAAGTGTGGAAAACGAGGCATTTATGTTGAAAAACCTCTCTTTGATTGCATTGGCCGCGGCATTGGCCGTGGGTGCAGGATATGCAAAGCAGTCGACGGTCAAGGTTGTCATCCCGATCACCAGGACCCCGGCCACGAATGGCCAACAGATGTTCGTAGCCTATTGCGCTCCGTGCCATGGGGTTGACGGCAGGGGACAGGGCCCGGTGGCTTCAGCGCTCAAGCAGCAGCCGGCAGATCTGGCGCTCCTGAGCAAGAGTCACGGTGGAAGGTTCCCGTCGAACCACGTTGTGGCCGTTCTCGAGTTCGGTGACGGCAATCCGGCGCGTGGCGGGACCGCCATGCCGGTTTGGGGTCGCTTGTTTGGCACGATGGACCAATCGCCGACGCAATCCAACATGGTGGCGATGAGAATCAGCAACGTGAGCCGCTATGTGGAGACGCTACAGGCCAAATAGCGGCGTAGCCATTTCGCTTCCTTTCGCGGGGCAATTACCCTTGGGAGGAGAGCGATGGCCAAGCCGGGCAATTCGAAGCGGAAAGCGGACAGCCGAAAACGTTCCGCAGCAGTGACTGCTCCCGAGGAGAGCAGCGCGCGGGTGAAGGTGCGCAAGGCAGATGGCGCGCGTTCGAGTGAAGATTCGCGGCCGGCGCCGGGCCAGGACGCAACCGCGCATAGGCAAGCTGCCGCTCTGGGCGCCGTGGTGACGCGGCGCGCCGCCGATCGTTTGCGCGCCGGTTATCTGTGGGTCTACGCATCCGACATCGCAGCGATTACGCTTCAAGAAGGGAAAGAAGAAGCGCCGGCACTGCTGCCTGTGGCCGATCAGCGCGGCATGTTTCTGGGCACGGCGCTCTATAGCCCCTCTTCGCAGATTGCTCTGCGCCTGATTGCGCGTGAAGCGCTCGACCAGCGCGGTTGGCTCAAGCTGCTGGAAAAAAGGCTGGGCGGCGCGATTGCGCGGCGCAAACCGATGCTCGACGCCGCCAACGACGCATGCCGCCTGTGCTTCAGCGAGGCCGACGAGCTGCCGGGGCTGGTGGCCGACAAATACGGTGAGCTGGTAGTTCTGCAGCTTCAGACCAAAGGGCTGCTCGCAGCGGGCGTGCGCGAAACCTGCGTGCGGGTTTTGCGGGACGAACTTGCGCCTGCGGCCATCTTCGAGCGGCCCGATCCGCGCATTCGCGAGCTGGAGGGCTTGCCTGCGCCCGGCAATGATGCGCTGTGGCTTGCCGATCCCGAGCATGCGACCACA
Organism: Acidobacteriaceae bacterium; assembly: GCA_030037635.1. Classification (GTDB taxonomy): domain Bacteria; phylum Acidobacteriota; class Terriglobia; order Terriglobales; family Acidobacteriaceae; genus Telmatobacter. The sequence goes on along the minus strand of JASHQH010000137.1, from coordinate 352 downwards.
AGCACGCAGTTCCATCTGAACGGCCTTGCCTTTTACTTCGACGCCAACGCGGGCCAGAAGACCGGCGCATTTCTCGACCAGCGCACGAATTACGCCGCGGCGGAGGAGTGGGTACGCCGGCTCGGCAAGGCGAATTCCGGGCCGGCAAATTCCGATTCCGGGGGCCGCGCGCTGGATGTCTGCTGTTACCAGGGAGGTTTCGCCCTGCATCTGGCCCGGGTGTGCCGACAAGTGACCGGCATCGACGCGTCGCGCAGCTCGCTGGAGGTGGCCGAACGCAACCTCGAAGCCAATCGCGCGCAAATTCTGGCAGAAGTCGACTGGATCGAGGCCGACGCCTTCGAAATTTTGC
>JASHQH010000136.1 GCA_030037635.1 Acidobacteriaceae bacterium | reverse complement strand
GACGCATTTTTGCGAGGTGGTGGCGCGGGCGTAGTCGCGTTTCTCTGCGCCCAGAAAAAGGTCTTTGAACTGATTCATCCCGGCGTTGGTGAACAGCAGCGTGGGATCGTTGGCCGGCACCAGCGAAGAAGAGTGCACGCGGCGGTGCCCCTTCGACTCGAAGTAGCGCAGAAAGAGCTCGCGTATCTCATTTCCCGAGCGGAATTGCATGACTCAATTAGTGTAGCGGGCGGCGCGTTGCAGGCGCAGCGAGCCGGCTCACTCGCGAAGGTGCGCATGGCACGCGAACTCGCTTCGGCGAAGTCCGCAATCCCGATGGCCGGCCCAACCCTTTCGCGCCGGAGCGGACCCCTCGCGAAGGAGCTGAGAGAGCTCTTTGAGAGCTCCCTTCATTCCCGGAGGGCGAGGGGGGATGGGGAAGGGTGGTCTGCTTCCTGGTCGGAAACGGATCGGGACGCAGCTTTCCTGTAGCTGGCCGGTGGACGGTCCGGTTTGGCCGATTTTGAGGTAAATTCTGGGTAAAAAGTGCTCAAAAAGGGCTCGATTTGAGGCCAAAAACGGCACAATTTAAGGGCCATTCCGAGACCGGTTTACTGATTCTAAATGAGTTACCTCCTATACTATACCCTCCTGGGGTATAAGCCGAAATTTTTTTCGAGGCAGATTCGCCTTTGTTTTGCCGCGATTCTGTTTTTCGGGCTCCGCGGCCGGCGCCGGTACCCTCAACGGCTGGCGGCTAAACACCTGCCGCTGGGCGCTTCACTCAAAGAAAACCATCCCTCAGCGGCTAGAGCCGCGCCGAAATGAGGACGTTTGCGGCACGAGGAAACTCGTGCCCTTTGAAAACAACTGCGCGCTGGATTTTCAGCAAGTTCGAAAGCCGCATTTTCGCGCGTCAGGATTCAGCTCCATCCGATTGAATTGAAGGCCGGCCGCGCAGAACAGAACCGCTCCTATGTTCGAGTGTAGCGATTTGAAGGAAATAATCTGCAAAAAGGCGGGGAGCAAGGGAGAGAGAGGGCAAAGATCGAGAAATCAATAGGTTAGGGACGCCGGCGTGGAGTGGGCCGGCGGGCTCGGAGCTTGACAAAAGGGGTGCGGTGGGCCGACGCGCTGGCCAGTGCGCTAGTCTTCGCGCGGCTCGGCCTCGAGCTGGTCGAGCGCAGCCAGTGCCTCATCGGGCACGTCCCACTGGCGCAGGATTTTGTAAATGACGCCGGTCGAGAATCCCGCCGCCACCAGCCGCCTTACCACGCGCGCCGTGGCCTCGCGGCTTTCAGGTTTTGGGATGTGTTTCCGGGTGAGATGCTCGCGGGCGAGAGCTTCTTCATTGGTCTGGCCGTAGCGGGCGTCAACCGCCGCCTGCGCGATGCGCAAGGGAACGCCCTTTTCCGCCAGCTTTTGGCGCACGCGGCGGGCGCCCAGCTTGTCGTTTTCCTGGCGCAGGCGAGCGTACGCCTCGGCATAGGACGCGTCGTCGAGATAATGCTGCTCTTTCAGGCGCGCGATGACGCTCTTGATAGCGGATTCGCCGCGTGCGCCGGGCTGAGCGCGCGCGCCGAGCAGCCGGCGCAGCTCGGCCTCAGTGCGCATGGCTCGACCGAGAGCCTTGACGGCGTAATCGTAGAGCGCTGGCTCATCGAGCGGAGTTTTTTTGTTCGCGGGTCGGCCGAACGGCATGAGTCAGTCCAGGGGAATGAGCAGGTTGAATTTACGATTGCGCCGCCAGCGGTAGTGCCTGAAATGACGGTCAAGCGTGAGAATGTTGCCGGTGTTGAGCTGGTCGGCCATGGCAATCAGACAGGCATCGGCAAAACTAGCGGGCAGATCGCGGTATTTGCGCATCAATTCCTGAACCGCAATCGCGCATTCCGTGAGTCGAAAAGGGGCTTGGAAGGTCCCGTCAGCGAGGTTTTCCAAAACCTTGTCGATGGCTGCTGGAATTGAGTGCATCAGGTGGCAGCACTCGGTAATGACCGCTTCGCAGGTTGCGAATGGCTGTCTGGTTCCGGCCAGCGCGGCCACGCATCGCTCGTGGTATTGGTCTCGCCGGTTGAGCCATGCAACGATTACGCTTGTATCGAGCAGGACAGGCTGCATCTTACCGCTTCACTGTTTTTCTGCTGGTCTTCCCGCCGGGCAATGAGTTCCGGCCGAATCCTTCCATGTACTTCTTGTTCGTGGAGAGATCGGTGACCCCGAAATCGAATTCCCCGAGTCCATGAATCTTGATGGGAGGAGTTTTTCCGGCTTCCCTTGCGACAAGATGAATTCCTTTGCGCAGAATCTGCGACGTAGTCCACCCTTGGCTCCTTACCAAGCCGTCGAGCACTCGCCCGGTCTCCGGGTCCAATCGCAGTTGCGCCACCGTCTTCATACCGTCAATTGTACTACAAATCCCAGTTCTGTAATACAGAGTTCCCCGCGCAAGTTTGTGGCTTCGACCTTCCCCTGCTTTTTGCAAGCTACTGGCTACCGGCCACCGGCTGCCTTTCCCGTCCACTGATCGACCCAGCCGTTCACGGTTTTGTACCAGAGCTCGGAATTCTGCGGCTTGAGCACCCAGTGGCCCTCGTCGGGGAAATAGAGCATTTTGGAGGGCACACCAAGCAGCTGCAGCGTGTCGAACAGTTGCAATCCTTCGCTCACGTCGAGCCGGTAATCGAGCTGGCCGTGAATCACCAACGTGGGCGTGTGGAAGTTTTTGGCGTAGAGCGAGGGCGACCACTTGCGGAAGGGATCTTCGCTGTCGGGCTTGCCGTAGTAGTCCCAGGGATGACCGCGGAACTCCCAGATGTTGAACCAGTCTTCTTCGGTCGATCCGAAGGCCGACTCGG
>JASHQH010000135.1 GCA_030037635.1 Acidobacteriaceae bacterium | reverse complement strand
GGGGGGTTTTCCTTAAGGCGGTTGACGGGGTTCGAAATTTAGGGCAAAGAACTCAGAGAGCGTGCCAAGGTGACAAGGGCCAGAACGTTGAAATCCCGGCAAAAATCAAAGCAGGATAGCTCGACGCTCGACATCCATGCCGTTGCCAGGAAGGCGAATGTTTCTATAGCTACCGTTTCCAGAACCATCAATCGCATACCCACGGTCAATGCCAAGCTGGCAAAGCGCGTATGGGCTGCCATCGACGAGCTTGATTATGTTCCCGACACGCAAGCTCGTGCCCTGGGTTCTGGCCGCAGCGGAATGCTCGGCCTGGTGGTATCGGAGATCACCAACCCGTTTTTTCCGGAATTGATCCAGCGCTTCGAGGATGTGGCAATCGAAAACGGATACGAGATTCTGATCAGTTCGACCAACTACGATCCCAAACGCATGGAGCTCGGCATCCAGCGCCTGCTGCAGCGCAAGGTCGAGGGAGTGGCGATTCTCACCTTTGGCCTCGAGCAGCCGTTGTTCCAGAAGCTCGCCGATAGGAAAATCCCCTTGGTTTTCGTCGATGTCGGGCCCGACCGGCCGGGGATCAGCTTGTTGAAGATTGATTATGCGCACGGCATACGACAAGGAGTGCAGCACCTGGCCGCGCTGGGACACAGGAAGATCGGATTCGTTTCAGGCCCCATGGCCTTGCATTCGGCTCAATCAAGATCGACAGCATTCCTGAAGGCCCTCGATGAATGCGGTATCGAGGTGAGACCGGAGTGGCAGGTCGAAGGCGATCACACGCTGGGAGGTGGGATCCGGGGCATGGAGCGAATTCTGGACTGTTCAAGTCGGCCATCGGCGCTGGTGTGTTCAAACGACATGATCGCCATCGGCGTGTTGCACAAGGCCTATCACGTCGGAATCCGAGTCCCCTCTGACCTCTCGATTATCGGCTTCGACGATATTCAAATTGCGAAGGTGATGTTTCCACCACTAACCTCGGTTCAAATGTCTCGGATCGATCTGGCCAATGCCGCGGTGAAGGCGCTGAAGGCTCATATCGAAGGCAACAATCCACTGCGGGAATATAAGATCGATACGCACCTTGTGGTTCGCCAATCGACTGACTATCCGCCCGGAGCTTTTGGGGAGAAAAAACCTAGCTGAATATGAAGCGGCATTGCCGACGGTGAGTTGCGTCTACTTATGGCCTCGGACCATCCCGCGGAGGAAAGTGACAATGAAAGCAGTTTCGCGCAGACAGTTCATCGAGAAAGCGACGAAGGCAGGGATGGCGACGGCGGCCGCAGCGTCCGTCGGGCGGTTTGGAATTGCGCAGAGCACGACAACAACCCGGGTGATTATCGACACCGGCCGGCAGATCGCGCCGGTGAGCCATCAGCTGTTTGGGTCGTTCCTTGAGCAGCTCGGCCGCGCAATTTATGAGGGCGTGTACGACCCTGCGTCGAAGTTCGCCGATGAGCACGGATTTCGAACCGACGTGATCAGGGAAGTGCGCGAGCTTGGTGTGCCCATTGTGCGTTGGCCCGGCGGCAACTTTGTGTCGGGCTATCACTGGCTGGACGGCGTGGGGCCGAAGGACAAACGGCCGACGGTGCTCGACCGCGCGTGGGACTCGCTCGAGACCAACCAGTTCGGAACCGACGAATTTATTGAATGGACGCGCCTGGTGGGGACGGAGCCCCTGATGGGCCTCAACTTTGGGACGGGAACGGCGGAAGACGCGGCGGCATTGGTGGAATATTGCAACCTAGCCGGCGGCACCAAATGGAGCCAGTTGCGGCGGGCGCATGGCTACACGGAGCCGTACGGTGTGAAGTTCTGGTGTCTCGGAAACGAGATGGACGGGCCGTGGCAGATCGGGCACATGCCTGCTCGCGACTATGGACTCAAGGCGACCGATGCGGCGCGACAGATGCGCGCGGTTGATCCGGCGATCAAGCTGATTGCCTGCGGCTCGAGCGGGCCGTTCATGCCGACATACATCGAGTGGGATCGAACGGTTCTGGAAGAGTGCTACGACGTGGTGGACGCGATTTCGCTGCATCACTACTGGGGAAACGATGAGGAGACAAATCACGACAGCCAGATTTATATGGCGATGAACCTGGCCATGGATCGGCAGATTGGTGAGATTGCGGCGGTGTGCGACGTGGTGCGCGCGCAGAAGCGCTCTGACAAACAACTGTGGCTGTCATTCGATGAGTGGAACGTGTGGTATCGCGCGCGTAGCGGAGACTTTACCGACGGGCACGGCAAGCCGCATCCGCATTTATTAGAGGAGCCGTACAACCTTGAGGACGCCTTGCTTGTGGGCGGGCTGGCAAATTCGCTCATACGGCACTCGGATCGCGTGAAAGTGGCATGCCTGGCGCAGTTGGTGAATGTCATTGCGCCGATTGCAACCAACGCGGAAGGCATTTTGCGGCACACCATCTACTTTCCGTACGCGTGGGCGCTGAAGTATGCGCGCGGGCGTGCGCTGAGCGTTGAACCTGAAGGGCCGGGATTCGAGGTGGCGGCCTTGGGCCGTCCGATTGATAACTTCGGGTTGCCATCGCCGGGTTTCGGCGAAGTGGCGTGGGTGGATGTGGCAGCAACCATCGATACCGCAAGCAAAGCGGCAGCATTATTCCTCTTCAACAGAAACCTGGACAAGGCGCAGGATGTGGAAGTGACGTGGCGCCACGCGACTCCGACCGGGGTGACCGGATTTGTGACCATGACGGGGCCGGATCTGAAAGCCGGAAATACGTTTGCGGATCCGAAACGGGTGACGCCGCAGACGCTCGAGAACCCGCAGTCTGGTTCCCGGATGTTGCTCCAACTTCCGGCAAGGTCGTATTCGGTTTTATCGCTTGCGTTGTAGGAAATTAGGGCTCCTAAGCTTTTTGGTTCCGGCGCCATCGCGTTTCTTCATGTTCGCGGCGTCGATCAGCGCAGGCATCGCAACTCTCACCAGTTACTGTTGAGGGCCATGACAACCGCACGCGCGAACAGTAGTTTTGATTTAACTTCCTTACCCTTCACCGGCCAGTCTCATCTTCACTCCAACCGGCTGCAACTGCAAACCGCGACCGAACCAAAGTGGCAGGATTTTCAGTGGGAGTTATGCGGAATCTTCGGTCGGAGTTGACAATGGCGAGGCTCGGACGCTTACATTGAGTGGAGCTTCGCAAGACAAATTACAGCGCGCGGGAGTTGCCGCAAATGCAGCCGGAGCATCGGGCAGGGATTGCATGCACGTTGGCGGGGTTATTCTGTCTCACATGTCTGTCAGTCGTCAGGCTTGACCCGGCTTCAGAGCATCCTGTCAGAGCCCAGGAATCCTCCAATGCAGAGCACAATGAAGCGGATGATTGCGTCGACTGCCACGAGATGGAAGTGGATGGTTTTGCTCGCTCAAAGATGGCTCAATCCATGCGCCTTCCCGCGCAGCAGCCGCAAGGAACCGTGCAAGTCCCCGGAACAGAGATCCGGATGTATTCGAATCGAGAAGGAGCGTGGCAAAAGCTGGAAAGCCAGGGCTGGACTGAAACCTTTCGGATTGCGTATGTGATCGGCTCGGGAACGCATGCGAACGGCTATATCATTTCGCTGGCCAATCATTTGTATCAATCACCGGTTGCATATTACAAGCGCAGAGCGGCCTACGGCCTTGCTCCGGGATATGAAAGATGGCCATATCCGGATTTTACGCGACCTATCGATAATGGTTGCCTTTTCTGTCATGCAGGCTCGTTTACACCAGTTTCAGGAACAGAGAACGAGTACGCAACCAACCCGTTTGCGGACCTTGCGATCACCTGTAGTCGATGCCATGGCCCGGTTGACGCTCACCTCCGGCAGCCCAGCGCCTCGAATATCGTTAATCCCGCGAGGTTGAGTCCCGACGCTCGCGATAGTGTCTGCGAGCAATGCCACTTAAAGGGTGTGGCCAGAGTTCTGAATCCGGGCAAGAGATTTCAGGACTTTGCCCCAGGAGAGCCGCTGGAAAGCACATTTACGATTTATCGTTATGCGATGCCCAAAGGCGCGGAGCCACCTTTCAAAGTGATCAGTCAGTCGGAACAATTGGCGTTGAGCCGTTGCAAACGCGCAAGCGGGAATAAGCTCTGGTGTGGTACCTGTCACGACCCGCACAATGAGCCGGTCGACCCAGTGACGTACTTTCGCGCCAAATGCCTCTCCTGCCACGCGAGTACTCACTTTGCCGCCGTCCATCCTTCCAAAACGAGCAACTGCATCGGCTGTCACATGCCGAAGAAGGAAACTACCGACGGCGCCCATACCGTGTTCACCGACCACCGAATTCAGTTAGCAAAGGTCGACGCACCTGCTGTCGACCCCGTGGGGATCGTACCGTGGAGAGTTCCGCCGCCTGCGCTTGCTCAGCGTAACTTGGGCATTGCATCGATCGAAGCAGGCATTGACCAAAAGTCGCAGTCACAAATTGTGAACGGCTATCGCATTCTCACCAGTGTGCAACCGCAGTTTCCAGAGGACAGTGGAGTGTATGAAGCCATGGGGAATGCGCTCCTGCTTGGGAAGCAATACTCAGAAGCCGCAATGGCCTTTGAACTTGCCGTGCGCTGTGCTCCCAGGTCCTCGCCCGATGAGGCCAGCCTCGGTTCCGCATACGCTGCACTGGGGAAAGATGATCTGGCTGAGATCCACCTCGAGCGGGCGCTCGACCTCGATCCATTGAATCTGAATGCCGCCGAAGTGCTATTGGGCGTCTACGTGGGGGCCGGAGAGCAAGCCAAGGCGGAAGCATTAACACACAGGTTCACGCAATTAATTCCTTTGAACTGAGATGAGAAGCAGTGCATCGCGAAAACTCTATTCGCCTGTGCTCCGCAAAAATAATCTGCACGCTGAAAACACAGGCCCTTCAGTCGGACTCCATGAAGTTTGTCAACTGTCGGGGCGCTCCCAGCGATAGCCTTTCATGTTCTGCGTGCGACGAACTGCGGTGTCATAACTTACGTTTAGCAGCACTGCAACCTCACTTGGCGTGTAGACTTTGTCCGGCTTCAATTCCACGGTCCGTTTGCGAGCTCGCAGCTTGAAGCTACGGCGACCAGGAAATGTGATCAGTTCATAAATGTCCTTGCCGACCTTGTGGGTTGGGATCTTGATCCGACCCGCGCGAAGCCCCGTCGTCCCCGCCATAAACAACAAAGAATCAACTGTTTGCGGCGATGCCCACTTCTTTTACCCCTTCTCATTGGGTCCTGATGGGCTCGATCGCACCGCCTCCGGAAACAGGATAGAGACTGAGTCATCCGCTGATTGTACAGCGATGTTTTGCGCCATTGCGTCGGCTCCTCGACAACATCCTCAACGGAGCGCAAGGCCGGTGGCTGCGCCGGCTGTGTGAGCTGCGATGCCGACTACAGGCGCCATCCACCAGACCCGCATTTGATGTCTCTTCATCCAGTAGCTGCATGCCGCCGCGTTGCCGACGAATCCGAAGGCGACGGTGACGGCTCCTGCCTGCGCTGAGGGCATGATTGGGTTACCCTTCCTGCATTTGTGCTCTGCCATGCAATGCTGGGTCATCTCGACGTCGAAGACCGCCACCCCACGTGAATTCCGTTCAGAAGAGAATAGTTTCGGTCAACAATGCGCGGATGCTGGAACTGCGTGGAGCGCGCGGGAATGAATGCGCTGCCGGCAAGTGCGGATGGCCGAGACTCCGTGGCAACAACGCTGGCCGGTTCGTTTGCGGCGCGGAGGTCTTGCAGATGGGACTCGTTCTCGAGCCTTCTAAAAGGAACTTGAGAGTCTTGGGAATTCGCGAGGGCGGTCGTGCCGATGAATGTGAGTACGAGTGCCGCGCGATATGCCTGCTTCATGCCGCTCTCCTGCCGGCGCTATATCGCGGCTGATGGATGTATCGGCGTAAACCGACGCAGGAAGAGGTGCTATCGAGCCTCTAACAACGGCAGTGAATTCAAGTTTTCGCTCCTGCCGGCCAAATGGGCTGGATTAGAATAGGCAAAATGTTCGCGGCTCCCGAACTCGCAGCTGCAGGGCCCGGTGCTTTAGCACGAGCCAGAGGCCATTGGGGACTTATCGCGACGG
>JASHQH010000134.1 GCA_030037635.1 Acidobacteriaceae bacterium | reverse complement strand
CGCTCGCTGAGCACGTCCACAATCTTCCCCTTGCCCTCGTCACCCCACTGGGCGCCTACCACCACAGCTGTTTTTGCTCGCATGGCCACCTGATTCCACACAGATACCCGCCACACGGATGCTTGAACGCCCCCATGCGTGCGGGAAATCAATGCAGTGCGGGCAGGAGCCCCGCAACCACATCGATTCTAACCCTTCAATGCTTCGCAGGTCCCCGCCCATCCCCTTCACTGTTAACCAATGTGGCTGCCGATCCGTTCTATGTGCAGACGCGTACGAGTCACATCCCAACGCGAGGATCATCAAAATGAACGGCCACAGACGCTTCCTGCATTTCGTTGTTCTCACCACGGCCGCCCTGGCCCTCTCTTGCGGCCCCGCCTTCGCAGCCCAAATTAGTCCGGCGCCAACCAGGACGCCAGCCGCCGCCGCACAGGCGCCCAGCGACGCCGATGTAGCCAGCACCCAGGAGCAGCTCCTCAAGCTTCTGCGCCTCAGCCCCGTGCTCACCTCCGTCGTGGCGCGTGACCCGTCTTTGCTCTCCGATCAGGCCTACGTGGCCCGTAACAATCCTGAGCTGGGGCAGTTTCTTCTCGCACACCCCGACGTGGCCCGCAATCCCGAGTTCTACCTCTTCAGCAACCTGAACCAGGGCGGCGGACGCCGCGACGAGGCGCTGGAGCGCGTCATTTGGCCCGAGCTCACGCCGCAGCCATCCCACTCCTCCAGTGCCGCAGAGGTGATGAGCAGATTGATTCCCATCATCATCGTTCCCGCTTTCTTTCTCGCCATGGTCTGGGTCATCCGCCTCTTCGTCGAAAGCCATCGCTGGAACCGCACCTTCAGGATGCAAACCGACATGCAAAGCCGCCTGATCGATAAGTTCGGCTCCAGCCAGGATCTGGTGGCCTACATGCAAAGCGATGCCGGCAGGAACTTCTTCCTCGCGCCGCCCTCCGGTTCTGACGCCGATTCGTTCCAGCGCATGCCCAACGCCGTGGCCCGCGTGCTCACGCCCCTGCAGGTCGGCATCGTGCTCACTTTGCTCGGCGTCGGTTTGCTCTTCTTGCGTCACGCCGGACCCGACATGGAAACCCCCATGGCCGTACTGGGCACCCTCGCGCTCACGCCGGGGCTCGGGTTTATCCTTTCCGCAGCAGTCACCTGGTTCCTCGCCAAGCGCCTCGGTTTGCTGCCCGACAAGGCTGATCTTGAAAGCGCCACCGGCCCCCAGTTGCGGCCTTGACATTTGAGGAACCTGGCCATGGCCACGAGCGTAATAGCCACTATGTCCTGGGAATTCGCATTACCGGGCGCATTCGCCGGCGGCGCAGTAGACGCTGCCGGCGAGCGCGCCTGTGAGAGCCCCATGGACGATGAAGCCTTCGCCGCGTTCTACTCCCGTTCGGCGCGCCCGCTCTGGGCTTACCTCGCGCGCTGCTCGTCTGATCCCGCGCTGGCCGAAGACCTGATGCAGGAAAGCTATGTGCGCTTCCTCTGCGCGGCCGGCGCGCCTTCGCTCTTCGCTGAAGGCGAAGCGGCCGCACGGCTCTATCTGTTCCGCATCGCCACCAACCTGCTGCGCGATCATTGGCGCCGCCCCCGCGCTGCCTCCATTGAGGAGATCCCCGAAGAATTCTTTGCCGTGCAAAGCCGTGCAGAGCAAACCGATTCGCAGATTCTGCTCGGGCCCGCGTTGCGCCGCATGAAGCCCCGCGAGCGCCAACTGCTTTGGCTGGCGCACGCTGAAGGTTACTCGCATCGCGAGATCGCGCAGGTGACGGGCCTCGCCGCGGCCAGCATCCGCCTTCTGCTTTTCCGTGCCCGTCACAAGATCGCAGCCCTCCTCCGCAACCAAAACCCGCCCGATAGGAGGGAAGCATGAGGCTCTCCTGCCCGCGGGAAAACGAAGTGCGCGGCCTCGTCGAACTAGGCCAATGGCCCGCGGCCGCAGATCCGGAACTCTCGGCTCACGTCAGCACCTGCCGCGCATGCGGCGATCTGGTGCTCGTTTCGCAAGCCTTCCAGAAGGCGCGCACCCAAACCCTTGCCGCCGCCAAGCTGCCGCCTCCGGGGATTTTGTTCTGGCGCGCGCAACTGCGCCGCCGCAACGCTGCCGTCGAGCGCCTTACGCGGCCGCTTCTCGGCGCCGAGATCTTTGCGCTCGTAGCCGCTCTGGTTGCGGCCTCCGGTTTCACCGGTTTCGAGGCCCGCCATGGCATTGCCTGGCTCACCTGGCTTGACCACCTCGGGCAAACCGGCGGGCTGCACTGGAACGCGCTCCTCTCGACCGTAACTCCGGATCAAAGCTGGACCTGGATGATTCTGCTTCCTGCCTTCGCCGGGCTGGCCCTGCTCGGCGGACTCGCCGTCTACCTGGCTTCGGAGCGACAATAGAAGCGCTCACGAAAGGCATGGTCTGCAAGATGACCGAGCGTGTTTCCTGCTCCGCCAGACTCCCCGCACAATCTTTGCTCGCCGCTGCGCTGTTCGTTTGCGCCATCCCGGCCTTCGGTCAGGCAGCCGCAACCCCGCCGCAACCCGCCTCAGCCCGGGTTTTCACCTACGAAGCTGTCACCGTCAAGCCCGACGACTCTCGCAACAGCTTCATGAGGTTCACGCCCGACAGTTTCGAGATGAGCGGCATGCCCCTCGTGATGGTGATTCGCACTGCCTTCGGCATCCTGATGGATGAGCAGATTGAGGGCCTGCCCGAATGGGCCAAATCGGAGCCCATCTCGATTCACGCCAAGATGGACGCCGGCACGGCAACCGCGCTTGAGAAACTTCCCGGCATGGAGCGCTGGAAACAGTCGAAGTCGATGCTGCAGCAGCTGCTTGCGGACCGCTTCGGGGTGAGAATCCACCACGTCGCGAGGGATCTGCCCATCTACGTCCTCACCGTCTCGAAAGGCGGCTTGAAAATGAAGCCGTCCGCGCCCGGCGCCGAGGCCAACGCCAACTATGCAAGCGGCAGAATCGACGCGCATGCAGTCTCTGCTGCAAACCTGGCCATGAATCTCTCCTCCATCGTGGGCAGGCCGATCGTGGACAAGACCGGCCTCGAAGGCGGTTACGATTTCACGCTGGAATTTGCGCCCGAGGGCGCAGATGCTTCGGACCCGCGGCCTTCGATCTTTACCGCGATGGAAGAACAGCTCGGATTGAAGCTGCGGCCTGCGCGCGGGCCGGTGGACGTGATCGTGATCGATCACATCGAGCGGCCGGCGCCGAATTAGACCGGTTCCAGCACAGCTTTACGTGTCGCCAGCGTCTGCCATCCTGAGCGCATCGAGTCGAAGGATCTGCGGCTGTTTCTATCGATGCGGGACGGGCGGTCAACCGCTGATCTGCACGGTTTCATCTGCCGCTGGCAGAACGGCCAGCGCCGGCGCAGCCAGCCCCGGAACATTTTCAGCAAAACTCAGGCTGCCCACGCTCAGCAGCGCGCTGCATTCCGCTTCGGGCAGGGCGGGACTATAGAGGAATCCCTGCACTTCCT
>JASHQH010000133.1 GCA_030037635.1 Acidobacteriaceae bacterium | reverse complement strand
ACTCTGGAAACGTCACCCTGGCAGCTCGGGTGGCCGCAGTGGCACACCACGCCGGTGGCCTCTTCGGCGCCCTCGCAATAGGCGCTGCAATAGTCTGATCCATCGGTGGGCGAACAATTGCATGGCACGTTGGCGCATTTCTTCGTTTTCTCTGCACACATAGCGAATGACTCCTGGTTCCGGCCCAAGCCTCGCTCACCGGACTCAGGCATTTCGATGCAAACTCCGCTTCGACAGGAGTGCTGCGTCTGGCACCTGCGCCCGCTTTCTTCTTTTCTGTTCTGCCGGTTCAACCGGCCCGTTGATATAATTGAAGTGTGAGTAGTGGTGTTGCCGAATCCGTCCCCGATCACAGCTCTGCCGGTCCAACCTCCCGCCAGAAACGGGTTTTGCTACTGAAACCACGGGGTTTCTGCGCCGGCGTAGTCCGTGCCATCGACATCGTCAAGATCGCGCTTGAAACCTTCGGCGCTCCCATCTACGTCCGGCGCGAAATCGTCCATAACCGCTATGTCGTCAACGAATTGGCCGAAAAAGGCGCGATTTTCGTTCACGAAATCGACGATGTTCCCGATGGCCAGCGCGTTATCTACAGCGCCCACGGCGTTTCTCCGGCGGTCCGGGAGCACAGCAAAAGCCGCCATCTCAAGGTGATCGACGCCACCTGCCCGCTGGTAACCAAAGTCCACTTCGAAGCCGTCAAATTCGCCAAGCAGGGGTATTCCTTGGTGCTCATCGGCCATCGCGACCACGACGAAATCGAAGGTACGCTGGGCGAGGCGCCCGATGTCACCCACGTCGTTTCGAACGTGGCTGAGGTCGAGGCCCTCCAGGTTCCCGATCCTAACCGTGTGGCCTATCTCACGCAGACCACCCTCAGCCTGGATGAGGCGCGTGACATTATTCACGCCCTCAAACTCAAATATCCCAACATCGTGGGCCCCCACTCGCAGGACATTTGCTACGCCACCGAAAACCGCCAGGTGGCCGTCCGCAATGTCGCCCACCAGGCCGGATTAGTACTGGTGGTGGGCTCAACCAACAGCTCCAACTCCAACCGTCTCGTCGAGGTCTCGCGCAACCTTGGCACTATCGGCTATCTGATTGACAACTCCGGGGCCATCAATCCTGACTGGCTCGAGGGTGTCGAAACCGTTGCCGTCACCGCCGGCGCCTCGGCGCCTGAAATCCTGGTTGAGGACGTGGTGAATTATTTGCGACACAACGGCTTCACAAACGTCGAAGAAGTAGAAGTGATGCCGGAGAACGTGCGCTTTGGCCTGCCGCCTGAAATCGTCCAGGCTATCGGGAGCGCAAGTGGTTCTCAGCCAGTGCCCGTTCACTGATGTTCGATGCCCCGGATAGCCGGCCGTAAGGTCGATCCGGGGCATGTCGCATGAGGGCTTGCCACCCCAGTCAAGGGCCGGCAAAACAGCAGGTTTTCTGGAGACGATTTTAAGCGCATGATTCGCGAAGAGCAGAAGACACAATCCGCCACGCCGCGCTTCGGCCGCATCGACGCTGGCATGGCCGACGTGGAATCGGCCATCGTCGGCGCGCGCGAGTACCTGCTTTCGCGCCAGCATCCCGACGGCTATTGGTGCTGCGAGCTCGAAGCCGATTCCATGCTCGAGGCCGACTACATCTTCCTCCATACCCTGCTTGAAAGCGGCGATCCTGGCCGCCTGCATCGCGCCTTCACTGAGATGATGCGTTACCAGAACGCCGATGGCAGTTGGAGCCTCTATCCCGGTGGACCGGGCAACCTTTCGCTTTCGGTCAAGTGCTATTTTTCGGCCAAGCTCATGGGGGTCGGCGCCGATGACCCGCGCCTCGAAAAATGCCGCCACTGGATTCTCGCCCACGGCGGCGTCACGGCGTGCAATACCTTCACCAAAATGTATCTGTGCGGCCTCGGCCAATACGATTACGACGCCGTTCCCGCCATCCCGCCTGAGATCGTCCTCTTTCCCAGGTGGTTCTACTTCAATATTTACGAAATCTCCGCATGGTCACGAAGCATTATTGTGCCCTTGGCCATCATGTACGCCAAAAAGCCGTTCAAGAAGATTGCGCCGGAGCAGGGAATTGACGAGCTTTTCGTTGGCGGCCGGACCAACTCCATCCTGCGCCTGCGCGTCGACCGCAAGCACCTGTTCTCGTGGCGCAATTTCTTTCTGGCTCTCGATCGCCTCATGCACTGGTCTGAGGCCGTGCATCTCCGCCCTTTGCGCAAGCTGGCGCTCAAACGCGCAGAAAAATGGCTGCTCGAGCGCCTCGAGATGTCCGACGGTCTCGGCGCCATCTATCCTGCCATGCTCAATGCCATCATCGCGCTGCGCTGCCTGGGCTACTCTGAAGACGATCCGCAGGTCATCCGGGCCCGCGACGAGTTTGAAAAACTCGGCATCGAGCAGCCGCCGGCGGCGGAGGTCCCCGAACCCACCTTCCGCATGCAGCCCTGCATGAGCCCGGTATGGGACACCGCTCAGGCCGTTTATGTTCTCGGCGAGGCCGGTTTGTCGCGCAGCGATCCGCGCCTGCTCAAGGCTGTCGACTGGATGCTTTCCAAAGAGGTTCGGCACAAAGGCGATTGGGCAGTGAAAGTGCGGAGCACCGATCCCGGAGGATGGTACTTCGAGTTTAACAATGAGTTTTACCCGGATACCGATGATACAGCGCAAGTTCTGCTCGC
>JASHQH010000132.1 GCA_030037635.1 Acidobacteriaceae bacterium | reverse complement strand
AATCATTAGTCAAGTATATTATTGCCGAAATAAATGCTTTAAATTAAGTACGTTATCGCCGGAAGCTGTGCAATTTCTCTTTGTGAGTACTCGGTGCTTCGACAGAACAGTGCGCTCCGCTTGACTTTAGCTATTTGCAACCATAGTCTTAAGTTGAGGTGACGGAGTTCACCTTTAACCGCTGTCCTCCCGAATAGGCCGGACAGATGATGACTCCTGACAGGGAATCCTGTTGCGGAGTCATGTCCCGGCAGCGATCCCCGAACAAAACTGAAGGAGCTTGGATCCATGATTAGTCCATGGTTCGTGGCAGCTTTGTCAGTGGGGTCTGCTCTGATCGCGGTGGGGATTCGACGCGTCGGATTTTGCGCCCTGGTGCGATCGGCATCGTTCCCTCGCAATGCCCTGCTTTCCAAACGATCAATACGCAAGTACTGCGCCTGGCGAAACATCGGTCTGCCTAATGAGTCTTGGTGAGCGAGATGGGAAGCCCTGTTTTTTCTGGGTTTCAAAGAATCTTGGTGGCGTTTGATGGAACGCCTCATGCGGAGCACGCTTTGAACGTTGCGTTTTCCATGGCCAGAGATGCGAATGCCAAGCTGCATGTGCTGTCGGTCATCTGGCTGCCGAAGGCTGCAGAAAGCGCGGAGCTCCGTGGGGTGCTCGACGATCAGCGTGATCGCTTTGAGCGTTATTTCGATTCAGTGCGGGGGCGCGCAAAGCAGGGGGAGGTCGAACTCGAGACGGAGATTGCTGTCGGAGACCCCGCGGCACTGGTCATTCAAGTGGCCGACAAGATACAGGCCAGTGTAATCGTGATGGGCAAGAGCGGTCACACTGTATTACATCGATGGGCGCGGGGCTCTAATACAGAGCGAGTTCTCAAGTATTCGCATTGCCCGGTCATGATTGTCCACTGAAGGCAAGAAAGGAGTTGGTCATGAGGATTGTGCATCCATTGAGCGAGAGCTCTGGGCGATGCAAGATTGCAGTTCGGCAACTGTGATTTATCTCTTCATCCGAGTGCTCATGTTTTCATAACAATCGGCCTTATGGCCGGGAAAGCGAAATCATCATGTCTGAAATTGCGAAAATCGATGCGCTTGAAATTCTGGATTCCCGTGGCAATCCCACGTTGGCCGTCACTGCGACGTTGTCGAACGGAGTCACTGCTACGGCGAAGGTGCCGTCTGGGGCATCAACCGGCAAGCGCGAAGCGGTTGAACTTCGTGACGGGGATAAATCCCGCTACGGCGGCAAGGGCGTACTGAAAGCGAAAGGGCATGTGGAGGGCGAAATTCAGAAAGCTATCCGCGGTTTTGATGCCAACGATCAAAAAGGGCTCGACAAGAAGCTATGCGAACTTGACGGCACGCCCAACAAGGGCCGACTCGGAGCCAACGCGATTCTTGGCGTTTCACTGGCTGTGGCCCTTGCCGCGGCTAAGGACCGTGGCTTCCCACTCTACGCAAGCATTGTGGACGAACCGGCCAATCTTCTGCCAACGCCCGGTCTCAATGTGCTAAATGGCGGCAAGCATGCCGACAGCAACGTCGACTTCCAGGAATTCATGATCTCTCCTGTAGGCGCCCCTTCTTTTAGTGAGGCGTTGCGTGCGTCTGCGGAAACGTTCCACGCCCTCCAGAGGGTACTGCACAAGAAGGGCTATAGCACCGGCGTTGGCGATGAGGGAGGGTTTGCTCCACAACTGAAATCTAACGAAGAGCCGGTCGAACTGATCCTCGAGGCCATTCAGAAGGCTGGCTACAAACCGGGGAAAGATATCGCCATTATGCTCGATCCAGCGGCCAGTGAGTTTTTCGACGAGGGCAAATATGTCTTTGCCAAATCGGACAAGAGCAGGAAATCTCCTGTCGAGATGGTCGCGCTCTATAAGAGCTGGCTTCAGAAGTACCCGGAGATCTGGTCGCTGGAAGACGGTATGGCGGAGGACGACCATCTGGGCTGGATATCGATCACGAAGGAATTGGGAGATGAAATTCAGCTCGTGGGCGACGACAATTTTGTCACCAATCCGGAGATCTTTCACAAGGGAATCGAGGATGGCATCGCCAATGCCATTCTCATCAAGCTCAACCAGATCGGGACTGTCACCGAAACACTCGACTGCATTGAGATGGCGAGGTCGAACGGTTACGGCGCGGTGATCTCTCACCGGTCAGGGGAAACCGACGACACCAGCATTGCCGATCTTGCAGTGGCGGCCGGCATGGGCCAGATCAAGACGGGCTCCGCCTGCCGCGGCGAGCGAATCGCGAAGTACAACCGGCTACTGGAGATCGAGCGCGAGTTGGGATCCAAAGGGCGCTATGCAGGCGTGAGCGCTTACGAGCGCCGTAAGAAGCCAGTGAAGGCATAAGAAATTGGCAAGTGGTGTTGGAGTCCACCGAAACGGCTCACAAGGGCAAATGACTCCTCGAAGCGCGAACACTTGGAGGAGTCATGCCCGAAATTAAACCCGAGGTATCAGATACGCAGAGCCCAGGCGAGCTCAACGGTGCTCAGCAGCGACGCCTGTACATCACATGCTCATACATTGACAAACTCCTCGCGGAGATAGAGCAGGTCCTTAATGAGGCAGCCTCGCCATCTCCTTTCCCTCATCATGTCATTGACATTACCCCTGCACAGGCGCGCGTGCTTGAAGATCACATTCGCAGGATCCGCGAACAGCTTCTACGTTCGCTCGCCTGGCAGAAGATGAAGCCTGAACCCCCGGAAATACCGGCCACCAGGTCCGTGCTTACTCATCTGGAGTTCATCGACATTGCTGTTGAGGAGCTTAAACCAAGCTACATGCGAGGCTCGGGAGCGGTTCCGGCTGATGCGGCCGACGAACTGACCGGCGTAGTCCACGAACTCCGATCCGTTGTGCAAAGTATGCAGCGATACATCCGCCAGGAGTTCGGAACCAACCTTCAAAGCCGCCTGGAAGAGCTCGAGCAGACCGGCCACGATGTCGCACTCCTGCGTCTACTCGAAGAGATCATCACCCGCCATGGACTGGTTGAATTCCGGGCACGCGTTGGTTCTCTTGCACATCGCTTGGAGGACAATCATCTTGAAGTGGCCCTCTTTGGGCGAGTCAGCTGTGGCAAGTCTTCGCTTTTAAATGCGCTTCTGGATACAAATGTCCTACCGGTCGGGGTGAACCCGATCACGGCTGTGCCGACGAAGCTGCGCTATGGAAACTCCCTGCGCGCGGAAGTGACCTTTGCTAGTGGGAGAGTAGAACAGGTTTCCCTTGAAGAGTTCTCGCGACTCATTTCCGAGCAGGGCAATCCCGGAAACGTGCGCAACATTGTCCGAGCGATGGCTGAAGTTCCTTCGTCACGTCTCAAAAAAGGTATCCTTCTGGTCGATACCCCTGGCCTGGGGTCGCTTGCCCGGCGCGGAGCCGCCGAGACACTTGCTTACCTGCCAGCCTGCGACCTAGCCCTACTACTGATCGATGCCGGAGTGGCTCTCAACGATGAAGACATCGGGACACTCCGCCTTCTTTATGAAGGCGGTATTCCATCCATTGTGTTGCTCAGCAAGGCGGACCTGTTGCGAGAAGGCGATCTCCACAGGGTCACGGGATACATCCAAGCACAGTTAAAGCACGAACTCGGGATTAACACACAGATTCATCCGGTGAGCTCCTTGCCGGGGTACGCTCCACTCCTCGATCAGTTCTTTGAAAGTGAGTTGTACCCCAGATTTGAGCAGGCCCGCACTCTGCGCGAGGCATCGGTAGCCAGAAAAATCGGGGCTCTTCGCGACTCTGTCATCGCGGCTCTCGAAACCTCACTCAACCGTGAGAAGCGCGGCAGAGAAGCCGCCCGCACAATCGATGCTCATGACATAGAAATGCGACT
>JASHQH010000131.1 GCA_030037635.1 Acidobacteriaceae bacterium | reverse complement strand
CGGCTGCACGCTCCCCGTGCAGGGGGTGCGCGCGCACAAAGCGATTCTCAAGCAGGATCTCGCCGTCGGCGACCTCGTGAACACACAAGTCGACGGAGAGCGCCGTGATGCCATCCGCCGCAATCACACCGGCACGCACCTGTTGCATGCGGCGCTGCGCCAGGTGCTGGGAACGCACGTGAAGCAGGCTGGGTCGGCGGTGCACCCTGACCGCCTGCGCTTCGACTTCTCGCACTTTTCCCAGGTCGCCGACGAAGAGTTGCAGGAGATCGAAGAGATCGTCAACCGCGAGGTGCTGAGGAACGCGCGCGTGGAGACGCTGGAAGATGTGCCCATCGATGTGGCTGTGAACGAGTATCACGCCATGGCGCTGTTCGGCGAAAAGTATGGCGACAAGGTGCGCGTAGTGCGCCTCGACGATGGATTCTCGACCGAGCTTTGCGGTGGCACGCACACCGCGGCCACAGGCGAGATCGGGCTGTTCAAGCTCACCGCCGAGGAGTCCGTTTCGTCGGGCGTGCGCCGCATTGAAGCCATCAGCGGGCTCGGTTCGCTCGACACCTTCCGGCGCGATTTCGACCTGGCCAAGGTCGCCGGGCAGTTCGTTCCTTCCGTCGACAATCTTTCCGACGGCCTGCGCGCAAAATTCGCAGCCCAGGAAGACGAGCTCAAGCGTCTGCGCCGCGAGCTCGACGAAGCGCGCATGAAGACGGCAGCCGGCGGTCTCGATGACGCCCTTTCCCGTTCCGTCGAAGTGAAGGGCGTGAAGGTACTCACGCATCGCGCTGACAATCTGGAGCGCGGCCAACTCCGCACCCTGGTCGACAACCTGAAGGTCAAGCTCGGTGAGGGCGTAGTGGTGCTGGGGTCGGCGCAGCCTGACGGCAAAGTGGCCATCATCGCCGGCGTCACGCCGGGCCTTACACAGCGCATTCAGGCGGGCAAGCTGGTGGGCGCCGTTGCCAGGCTCGTGGGCGGCTCGGGCGGTGGCAAACCGGAGATGGCCGAAGCCGGCGGCAAGGATCAGGCGCAGATCGAGGCGGCGCTCAAGGCTGCGACGGAAATTGTCGCCCAGCTTCTCGGCTAACGGGATCTACATAACCCAGCTGCGAGTATGGGTGCCCCGGGTCCCTCGCACTTGGGGACCCGGGATCGCACGCCTGCCCAAGGTCTGGCGTCCGCGATACTCAGGCGAGGCCGTCACTTGGGGACCCGGCATCGCACGCCTGCCCAAAGTTCGCTCCGGCTATTGCGGCCGGGCGGCGGGGCTTACTGCGCTGCTGCGCAGGTTGAAGTTGAAGGCGATGCCCGTCGAAAAGATCGGATAGATGCGAAACGGGTTCAGGTCGTTCTGGTACTTGGCCTGCTGGGCCTCCAGGTTCGCCTGAACCTCCGAGTTGCCCACCACATTGACGCATCCGACGGTGCCTTGCGGGTTTGTGCAAACCTGTCCTGAAGTCAGCGCGAGATTTACGGTGGGCGCCCCGGAGAATGCCGCGCCGATTTCCAGCGGGAACGACACGTGGCCGCCACGACGCGGAATCATACTGCCCCAACCCGTGGTCAAAGAGAACGCGGGGCTCTGCGTGTGCAGGCCAACGCTTCCCGTACCCGTGACGGGATTCGCCTCAGACGAGTAGTAAGTGTAGCCATCGAGCGTGAACGATGTGCCGCCCGGGGCGACCACAGTTGAAGTGACCTGGTTCTGGTTATAGAACAAAGCGCCCGGGCTCACCCGGAACCCGTGGTTGGGGAACGGGTAGAAATCCACCGAGGCTCCAGCGGTGGAGAAATTCGCCGATCCGCTGGCCAGCAAGCCGTTCACCGAAACGTTGTTGAGCGAGTAGTTGAAGAAGTTACCCACACCGCGCAGGTCAATGTGGCGGTTGGCGATCACCGCGACTTGCAGGCGTATGCCCATCGTCGATACCCCGCCGCCGAAGGCCAGACGGGAAAACGGCGCAGTTTCGTAGTTGGGCTGTACCCAGGTGTGAGGCGCCACTGTCGTAACGGCATAATTGGCCGGCGGTGGCGGCAGGGGCTCGTCGCTCGCGGTTTGTGTGGTTTGCGCAGGCACATACCCTGCCGCGGCAAAAAGAGCAAGTGCAATCAAAACAACAGAGTTCTTCAAAGCGCCTCCATTCGAGCGCAGCTCAAAGTGAAATTTTTTGAAAGCCAGTTGGTTGTTTGCCCAGCCGAATCCCCGGCACGTCTGCGCCCGGTCTTTTCCCCAAAAACTTAGGCTGTTCTCAGATCGTAGAGTTACCGTCGTCCGCCGACAATACATCGAAAGGGCCATGCGTCACGGTCAACAGCTTCGCCAGACATTCACTCTCCTCTTGCGCCCGGTCGCATGCCGTAATCTTGACCCCATGGCGAAGTTTGACGACGATCCCGCGACGATCGCCGCGCTGCGCGACCGCCTCTTGGCGTGGTACGCTCGGCATCGCCGCGACCTGCCGTGGCGGCAAAGCACCGATCCCTACGCGATCTGGGTTTCAGAGATCATGCTGCAGCAGACGCGCGTAGCCGTGGTCGTGGAGCGTTACCGCACCTTCATGGATCGCTTTCCCACGCTGGTAGCGCTGGCGCTTGCCGGCGAACAGGACGTGCTTGCCCTTTGGAGCGGATTGGGCTACTACCGGAGGGCCCGCATGCTGCACAAGGCGGCGCAGTTTGTGGCCGCGCATCTGGGAGGCAATCTTCCGGCGCGTGCCGAAGAGCTACGCGCATTGCCCGGCATCGGCGCGTACACGGCGGCGGCGGTAGCCAGCATTGCGCACGGTCAACGCGTTGCGGTGGTCGACGGCAACGTGGAACGCGTGCTGTGCCGAATAGCCGGATGGGACGCCGGCAGCCGCAAAGGCGGCGGTGCCGCACTGCGGCGCAAAATCGAAACCCTCGCCGGCAAGCTTCTCGATCCTGCCCATCCGGGCGACTTCAACCAGGCCATCATGGAGCTGGGCGCGACGCTTTGCACGCCACGCAACCCGCAGTGCCTGGTGTGCCCGATTTCCGCGAACTGCAAAACCCGGGGCGAGCATAAGACGCCGCGCAGAGTGCCCATGATGAGCCGCGCAGTGTCGTACGCGCTCTCCGTGCGGACCAGTCCCAAGCCCGGCAAAACCAAAGGCCCCAGCACGCGCGAGGTGCTTCTAGAACAGCGCCCCGCGCACTTTACGGTGATGCCGGGGATGTGGGAGCTGCCTACGTTGACCCGCGCCGAGGTCCCGGCCAACGACCTGCGTATGACCCTGCGCCATGCCATCATGCAGGTGAGTTATTACGTGCGCATTCGCACCGTTTTTGAAGACGACGTGGAAGGCATGACCGTTACCGGCGGCGAGCGCCGCTGGGTTCCGCTGCGCGAAGCGGCCAACATTGCGCTGACGGGCCTGACTCGCAAGGTACTGGCTCGTGCGCATCTGCTGCCCGCCCTGCCCCTCGATTTAATTGCGCCGCCCGCCAGTCAAGACATTGCCTGAGGGCCCGATCACCAATTTTTCCTTGGATTTCCGTACTGCTCGAGTCGGCCGTTGTCTGCCCGGCGTAAGTGCCTCTGCGCAGTGATTTTCCTTGTCAATCTTGGTGATTTGAGTCACAGTTCTTCGAATTTAAATACGGCTCGGCCGGGTTTTGGGTTGACAATGGACAGTCGCAACATAGATTGTTTCCAAGACCCACAAAAACCGCTCGTCCTCGCTCCGCCGCTGCTCAAAGATCCGGCGGCGAACGCTGCACCGCCCCAAGTGCGCCTGCGAAGAGGGGCAGAAGCTGATTTTGAGGAGAAGCCATCATGCGGCGTTTCGCGTTATTTCTTCTGCTGGTCACCCTGACCGCCGGCGCCAGAGCGCAATTTGACGCCGCGACCGTTCTCGGAACCGTCACCGACCCCAGCGGGGCAGTCGTTCCGCATTGCCAGGTCCTGCTGCGCAACACGGCAACTGCGGCGGTTCTTAACTCCCAGACGGGCGCGCAGGGCGAATACCAGTTCATCGGCGTTCCCATCGGGCCATACCGGCTTGAGGTTTCGGCGAAGGGATTTGAGACCTCCGTGGCGAACTTTCAGTTGCAAGTGGGCGCTGCGCAGCGAGTGAACGTGCAGCTGAAGGTGGCGTCGGCCAGCTCCACAGTGACGGCGACGGCTGAGGCGGAGCAACTGGAGACCGATTCCAGCGAGCACAGCCAGGTGATCGGCGAGCGCGAAGTCGCTGAGCTGCCTTTGAACGGGCGCGAGTACTCACAACTGGTAGAGCTTACCGCCGGCGTGGTTCCCAGCCCCAGCAATCTGACGGAAGAGAGCTACGGCAACCGCGAAGGCGCATTCATCGTCAACGGACTGCGCAGCGTTTACTCGAACTATCTGCTCGATGGCGTCGATAACAACTTTTATGGCACGTCGAACCAGGGATTCAGCAATGAGGTGGTGCAGTTGTCGCCCGACGCCGTCGCCGAGTTTCAGGTGGTGAACAACAATGAGAGCGCGGAGTACGGGCGCGCAGGCGGCGACACGGTCAATGTGGTGACGAAGTACGGCACCAACGATTGGCACGGGGCCACCTGGGAGTACCTGCGCAATACCGACCTGAATGCCGAAGGTTTTTTCCCGCCCGACGTGGGCGGCAAGCCGGCTATGCACCGCAACCAATTTGGCGGAGATCTAGGCGGGCCAATCAAGAAGGACAAGCTCTTCTTCTTCCTCGATTACGAAGGCTTTCGCCAGACCGCCTCATCTACCAGCCCGTCTCAACTGCCCTCGTGTGCGGAGCGCGGCCTGGCCGGCACCACCAGCTGCGGCGCGGCGCTCGGGTATTATCTGATCGACGATACCGATACGGGGTTCGCGAACCCCTATGGCCCCGGCCTGCCCGTGAGCAATCCCTGTAATTACAACGTGGGCAAGAACCCGTGTACCAGCTCGACGGACTTTGGCATCGGCCTGGGTGCGGCCGGGCCCACCTATCAGGCGGCCTATGGCGGAACGCAGTATCTGAACGGCGAGATTCCCAGTTCAGCCGTCATCCCCTTCGCCGCAGCACTGCTGAGTTACGTGCCAAATCCGACTAACACGAACACGCTTAACAGCGCCTATCCCTACAACTACATCATTCTCGAACCGGTGAGTTACGACAAGGATAAGGGTGACGCCAAGGTGGACTGGACGCCGCGCGAGAGCCTGCGCCTCTTTGTGCGCTACTCGCAGAGCCGGATGAACGCCTACGATCCCGGCAGCCTCCTCAACCCGGACGGCAGCCCCAGCATTGCCGGCGACAATGGCGATGGCCAGGTCTACGCGCCGGTCAAGGACGTTGTAGGCGGCGTCACCTGGACCGTCAGCCCGGTTTCCGTGCTCGAAGCCCGCTTCGGTTTTTCCAGCATGCAGGCCGGCAAAAAGCCGGCATTGGCCGGACAAAACACAATGACCGGAAACCTCGCGCTGTCCGGCCTGCCCACCGACCCGCAATATCTCGGCGGCGTCACCTATCAATACTTTATCGATGGCAATTGGACCAGCCTGGGCCGGCTTTGGACCAGCCCCCAGTACCAGAATCCGACCATCTGGGATCCCAAGGTGAATTACACGCGGCAGTTGAAGAGCCACTCGCTCAAGGCCGGTATCGAATACCAGATGGTCCACGTGGCGCAGCAGGATTTGCATCCGGTGCTGGGCGGAAACGTCTACACCGAACCCACTTATGGAGCCGGCTACGGCTATTACAACGACCTTTACGGCGTGACCGGACCGCAGACGACCGAGAACGTCCGCATGTTCGACTACGCAGATTTCCTGCTTGGCTACCAGGCCGAAATGGGCTTGGCCAGCCCTACCATCAGCCAACTTCGCAGTTGGGGCTGGGCTGGATATCTGCAAGACGATTGGAAGGTGAACCAGCGCCTGACCCTGAACCTGGGATTGCGCTATGAGTTCTTCACGCCCATCTACGAGGCCAATAATCAAATGGCCAATTTCAACCCCACCACGCAGACCATTGAGCAGGCCAGCTCCAGCAATCGTTACACCATCAATCCCAACACCAAGGACTTCGGGCCGCGGTTCGGCGCAGCGTATGCAATCGACGACAAGACTGTGATCCGCGGCGGATTCGGCATCAGCTACTCCCACTGGAACCGCGTGGGCTCCAACTACCTCAGCATGAACCCGCCCTCCGGCGTAGTCGCGCTGAATGTGACGGTTCCTGGCTCGTCGGGTTATAGCAACGTGCAGAGCGGCTTTCCCGCCAACTTGGTCAGCCCCACCAACTACAGCACCTACTTTGACACTTTGCAATACATGCCTCAAAGCTCGCCCGATACCCAGGTGCGGAGCTGGTTCCTCGATGTGCAACGCGACCTGACGCATAGCTGGCTGCTCGATCTTTCTTATGTCGGCAACTGGGGGGTCAACGAGATCATCGTGAACGACATCAACCAGGCCCAGGAGGGCGGTTCGGCTCCGCTCGACATCGCCGAGGGGGGTACTCCCACCACAGTCCGCGTTCCCTATCCTCTCTTTTTCACCATCGCCGGCATCCTGCCCTCGGCGTACTCCGATTACGACGGCTTGCAGGCCAAGGTGGAGAAGCGGTTCTCACAGGGGCTTTACCTGCTCGAATCCTTCACCTGGTCCAAGGACATCGATATTGCTCCGCAGGCGCTCGATGGCGGCGGCAATTGCGACAACTGCGGCAACGGCATCCCGTCGGTGCAGAACATCTACGACGTGGAGGCTGACCGCGGCATCTCGGCCTACAACTATCCCCTCGTCAATTCAACAGCGCTGCTCTGGTCGCTGCCGGTCGGCAAGGGCCAGTGGCTGCTGCCCAACGCCGGCCGCGCAGTGGATGAGGTGGTGGGCGGTTGGCAGGCAACCACCATCGTCTCGGGGCGCAGCGGCGACCCGCTCGACTTTGCCTACAGCCCCAACTTCGACCAGTCGGTCTCGCCGCTCACCAGTGTCGACGGCCGCAACTCTTACCGCCCCAACGTGAGCGGCCCTGTCATCGCGTCGAACAAGTCGTATCAACAGTACTTTGACCTGGCAGACATCAGCACCCCGCCGCTCACGCCTCCGAGCGGCAGCACCACTTACAACACATTCGGCAACATGGCCAGAAACTCGGTCCGCGGATTCGACTACTGGGACGTGGATTTTGGTTTGATCAAGGACTTCAAGCTGACAGAGAAGGCGAATCTCCAGTTCAACGCCCAGGCGTTCAACCTGTTCAACCGCGTGAACTTCAGCGATCCGAATACCGACCTGCCCAACGTAGGCCCAGCCGTGAATGGCATATCGCCTCTGGCGAGCCCTGGGGCCGCGGGAACTTTCGGTGTCATTTCGTCTACGCTGCCTGCGCGCGAGCTGCAATTTGCGGGGAAGATCATCTTCTAACTGGCTCCAGGTACGTGCGCGATCGGCGCAAGTGCAAAGGCTGCTTCTCTGGCGAAGCAGCCTTTGCTTTTGCTTCGGCAATTTCATTCGCCTTCCATGCGGAAATGCGAAGCACATCTACTGCGCTTCGACACGCCGGAAGCGAAGGTCCCACATGCGCGAATCGCCCAGGCTGAGGCCGGTGATGCGGCCGTTCGCGTCGTGCAAAAAGCGGATGCTGCCCAGCTCGGAGCTGAATCCGCCGGCGTAGGTGGGTGTGAGCGGATAGACGACGTCGGGACGCTGATGGATTTCAAGACCCTTCGCCGCGAGCACCACTTTGAAATCGGTTTCGGCTTCGTCGCTCACGTATTCGCCTGTCATCGCCTGCATCTCAGCCCGGCTTGGACTGGAGCGGTCAACCTTGTCGAAAGAATCCAGCTCAAACCCATAGGATTTCACCCGCAGGCGGGTCACATTTCCGGCCGCATCCGCTACCAGCTCAAAAACGCTGCCTTCGGGCGAAAGCTGGAACGATGTGGACGTGACTGGAATGAGCGCAAATCTGCCGTTGGCAACAAGCCTGCCGTCTTTTCGATCGATTGAGATGGTGGTGTGGTCGTGATGGTCCTCATAGAGGCCCTCGATGCCGGCACCGAGAGTAATTTCAGATGGACGCGCGGGCGTTTGGCCGGAGGGAAGAAGATACACATCGGCAACCTTGTGCCCCAGCATCACCGGGTTGGCCTCAGCCGAATTGCACAGCACGGCCACGGAGATCTGGCGATCGGGATAGAAACCGAGCCATGCGCGATATCCGGCGGTTGCCCCCGAGTGGCTGATCTCGCGAACACCGTCATGATCGGTGAGGAAGAGACCAGCCGCGTAGAAGAGCGTTCGGCCGTCGTTGAGATGGCCCGGATCAAGCTCGCTTTTGACGAACGATGCGTCACCGATTTTGGAAACGCCGAACCGGTCATTCCAGCGCAGCAGGTCGTCCACCGTGGTCAGCAGGCCGCCGTTGCCATAGGCGTTTTCAAAAGGCATGAGCTGGTGTTCGCTGCCGTTCTCCTGCTCATACGCGATGGCGCGGCCGGGTACGATGCGCTGGAAGTCGTCGCGCCAGCTTGTCGACTGCATCTGGAGCGGCACGAAGATGTTGTCGTGCGTGAACTGCGCAAGCGATTTGCCCGAAACGCGCTGCACCAGAATGGCCAGCAGGTTGTAGCCCGTGTTGGTGTAGGACCACTCGTCGCCGGGCTTGTAGTTGAGGGCTTTTTGATGCGAGGCGATGTCGAGCACCCAGGCATTGCTGTACTTCCGCGTGGTGCGCTCCCATCCTGCAACCTCGACCACCGAACTCCAGTCGCGCAGGCCGCTGGTATGGTGCAACAGCTGTTCGATGGTGATGGGTGCGCCATAGCCGGGCAGTTCGGGAAAGTACTTGCTTACTGGATCGGTGAGGGAAAGCTTTCCCTGCTCGGCAAGCAGCAGCACGGCCGCGGCTGTGAATTGCTTTGAGACGGAGCCGGCCTCGAAGATGGAGTCGGCAGTGAGCGCAACGTGATGCTCCAGATCGGCCATGCCCCAGGCCCCGCGCAACACCTCATTGCCGGCCAGCGAAACTCCCGCCGCGCACCCGGGCGTGTCGGTGTGATCGTAGGCCGCGAAAACCTGCCTGACGCGTTCACCGGCGTCGGATGGAGGCGCAGGATCAGCAGATTTGCCAGGACCGGCAGATTGGGCGCTGGCCAACGACGCGAAGGCAAGCCAGAGCAAAAAGACGCGGACGCGCATGCCAGTTTCCTCGATGCGTGGATTGTTGATAAGGCTGGGGAAGGTAGATGCCTTCTTAATAATAATCGGCGCAGCTCATGTAGTAGCCGCAGTGGGTGCAGATCAGCTTGCAGCGGTGGCCCGTCAGGCGGTGGCTGCACGTGGGGCATACCTGGCAGTGATGCTCGGCCGCCTGCGCCTCAGCGCCCGTCCCGCCCGCACCACTTTGTGAGATTTCCGCAGCGGGACCGGCGCCAAGATCGAAATTCAACGCGCGTGGCCTCTCGGGGAACATGCCCGACAGATTAGCATGGAGACAGGGCGCTCCCCCGTGCAAATCCGGACAGGCGCCCGGAACATCAACAGAGAATCGGCGCAGGATTTTTCTCCGCAGGCAGCGCGCCGACCATCCATCGACAAGGAAAGAACTTCACATCCCCAAGGAGGAACTATGGCTAGCAAGGCAAGTGCAATCTGGACCGGTTCACTGAAGGAAGGCAAAGGCACAATTTCCACCGCGACGGGCGTGCTCAACAACGCCAACTATTCGTTCGCTACGCGGTTTGAGGGCGCAACCACAGGCACCACCCCCGAGGAGCTGATTGCGGCAGCGCACGCCAGTTGCTTCTCCATGGCGCTGGGCGCGCAGTTGGGCGGCGCGGGCCTTACGCCGAACAAGATTGAAACTCAAGCGGCAGTCACCCTGGCCAAGGTCGACAACGGCTTCAAGGTGACAAAAATCGCGCTCACCACCACGGCCAGTGTTCCCGGCGCCAGCAAAGAAGTCTTCGACAAGGCTGCCGCCGACGCCAAGGCTGGCTGCCCCATTTCCAAGCTCTTCGCCAACAACACTGAGATCACGCTGGACGCCAGGCTGGTGTAGGGGCGCCCACTCTCTCATCGATGAAGAAATACAAATTTCGAGCCACAATCATCGCGGGCATGGGCGGCGGAGCCGGTGTCGAGTTTCCTTTCGACGTCCAAAGGGAATTCGGCACCAAAGGAAACGTGCCGGTGCAGGCTATGCTCGACGGCGTGCCCTATCGAGGCTCGTTGATGAATTGCGGGATGCCGCGCCACACGCTGGGTGTGCTGAAAGCCATCCGCGAGCAGATCGGCAAGGGGCCCGGCGACACAGTCGCGGTGGTGGTATGGAAAGACGACGCAACACGCACCGTCGAAATTCCCGCGGGCTTCAAAGCGTTGCTCAAGAAGCAAGGTGTGCTGGCCGGCTTTGAAAAACTCAGCTACACGCATCGCAAGGAATACGTGCGCTGGATCGAGGAAGCCAAAAAGGAAGAGACGCGCCGGAGCCGCATGGAAAAATCAATCCGGATGCTGAAGAAAGGCGCGAAGACGCCGAGTTGAGCGAGCCTGCGCCTTGATGCCGCGGCATTTGACACCAACCGGCGCGTTTGCGAAACTCAAAATTGCTGCCTGCTCGGCGGATCCCGCTGGAGCGCTCGCGTGCCGAAGTGGCGGAATTGGCAGACGCGCATGGTTCAGGTCCATGTACTCGCAAGGGTGTGGGGGTTCGAGTCCCTTCTTCGGCACCAGA
>JASHQH010000016.1 GCA_030037635.1 Acidobacteriaceae bacterium | reverse complement strand
GCGCGGCCTCCCACCCTTGGCGCGGTAAAGCTCCACCCCACGAACCAGGACCAGTTCGTGGGGACCCCAGTTGCTGCGCGAAGGACGGGGCAACGCCGAACAATGCGCAGAGAAGGGCGAGGCGGCGTGTTTCGGAAAGCACTTTCGGCGTGAGGCGGATCACATGAATTCGTAAGCTGAGTCACGGTTTTGCGACGCCGTCCGATGTATCAGCTAAAGAGGAAGACCAGGAAAGGGACTTGTCTCGCATGCTTCTGGAACTGAATGTACAGCCAAAAGGAAAAGGCCGAAATGCGGCTGAGGCCTCTGCCGGCGTGGCCAGGATTATCGACGCCAGCGGCCTCTACCACCGGGCAAAGAACAATGGAATGGTGCTGGAAGGAAGCTGGGATCAGTTGATGGCCGTGGCCAAGAAGTGCCACGACGAAGTGATGAAGAACCATCAGAGATTCGTCGCCGTGATGCGCGCGGTGGATGGTCCCGACGTGGCGCCGTGCTCAAAAGCGCCGGCCGACTGTGCCGCCACGAAGGAATTATTGGAAGACGATGGCGACTGGCTGATTCCGTGAAGAGGCAGGAATCAGGGATTAGGGATTGCAGGGAGCAGGGAATGGGGAGCGGCCAGTAGCCAATAGCTGAGGACAGTGGCCTAAAAAAGCGGAGCCGGGTGGCTCCGCTTTTTTATTGGAACGGATTTTCAGGATCAACACAGCGGATTCCCGCGATCAATACAGCCGGAAATCGACTTCGATGGTAATCATGACCGGGACGGGCGTTTTGCCGTCCATCATGGCCGGCTTGAATTTGTACTGGCGGATAGCCTCGATGGCTTTTTCGTCCAGCCCCATGCCGAGGGGCCGCGCCACGCGAATGTTTTGCGGATTCCCTTGCGTGTCAACGATGAGCGAAATGAGGCACACGCCCTGATACTTAGCGCGGCGCGCTTCGTCAGAAAATTCCGCTTCGACGCTGTGGATGACCACCGGCGCGGAGACTCTGCCGCCGATCTGCGCCAACCCGCCGCCCGTGTTCCAGCCGCTGCCGGGCCCGTAGCCGATACCGTTGCCCGAGCCCAATCCGCCGCCGCTGCCCGAGCCCATGCCCGCGCCGCTTCCATTTCCAGCCGAGGCGAGTTGGATATTGGCCGAAGTCTTCATACCGATCATCGGCATCTCGGGATTGTTCGGAAGCTGGATGTCCTTTTGCACATCGATGGCCGCCACTTCAGGAAGCTTGGGCTTGTCCAAAGTCTGCGGTTGCGGGGGAGTGACGGGGTCCTTCTGGATTTCCGGCAGCTTGCCCTTGTTGGCCTCGACGGGACTGCGGTCGCCGCCGCCGCCGCCGCCACCGGCCTTGGTGAGAGACTTGGGCGCGTTGTAGTCGCCAACGTCGATCGTGGTGGCCTGCGTAGGCCCCATCACCTGACGGACCACATGAATGCCCAGCCAGATGACAAGCAACAGGATGGAAATATTGACCGTGCTGGAAATTCCGATGGCCCATGGGTTAGCCTTGACGGCCATCCGGTCGGGCACGGGGATGGGTTTGGAGGTGAGTACCAGCGGTGGCAGCTTGACCGGGAAAAACACGTCCCGGATGCTCTCCCAGAGCTCTACCCAAATGGGTCTCTCTTTGAAGGCTTTGCCCAGGAAGGCGTCCAGCTCGTGGCCGTCCATTGGCGCTGCCGCTCCCGCTCCGTTCGTTTCATCCGGTGTCATTGGTTATCTCTTGCCTTCGTTGCTGTTCGTTTGGCTTGCGCCGAAATCCAAGCGGGTCGTTGAACAGGGGGATCAGATGATTATGCCTGAATTTCGCTCTCCACTCCATCATATTCTTAAGGGCCCGGAAGTTCCATAAACAATAGACGCATCTTTCGCCTGGTTAGTTACCGGGAATTTTGCCGCCACAGCCATTTAAACTGATCCATGAACCGGATCGCACATCAGAACGGAGTCTGCATGTCCCCTGTGCCGGAGTTGAAGGCGAGCCTGACCTTGCCGCAAACCGCCTTCCCGATGAAGGCCAATCTGCCGCAGAATGAGCCGCTTCGGCTGGCCCGCTGGGCTTCGCTCCGCCTCTACCAGGAGCTGCGAAAGGCCCGCCACGGGCAGGCCGTTTACCTGCTTCACGACGGCCCTCCCTACGCGAATGGCCCGCTCCACCTGGGACATGCTCTGAACAAGTGCCTGAAGGACTTTGTGGTCAAATCCAAGACCATGGCGGGCTTCGACGCCCCCTACGTTCCCGGTTACGACTGCCACGGCCTGCCGATTGAGATCAAAGTGGACGAAAAGCTGGGCCATAAGAAGCTTTCAATGCCGGTGCCTGAGGTCTTAGATGCGTGCCGAGCCTATGCGCAGAAATATGTTGACCTGCAAACCGAGCAATTCGAACGCATCGGCTGCCTGGGGCGCTGGGAAACGCCATACAAAACCATGGCGCGCTCTTACGAGGCCAGCATTCTGAAGGCGTTCTTTGGCTTTCTTGAGAAAGGCTTCGTCTACCGCGGGCTCAAGCCGGTTTACTGGTGCATCCACGACCGCACCGCACTGGCCGAAGCTGAAGTGGAGTACGAGAACCACACCAGTCCCTCGGTCTACGTGCGCTACCAGCTCACTTCAGATCCGGCGGCGATCGATCCCGCGCTTGCCGGCCGCCAGGTTTCGACAATCATCTGGACCACCACGCCGTGGACGCTGCCGGCGTCAATGGCGGTTGCGTTTCATCCCGGCTTCGACTACGTGGCGCTGGAGGCCGTTGAGGCGCCGGGCAAGCCGGTCTACATTGTTGCCGCCGCGCTCGCTGAGCAGGTCGCCGCGGCTTGCTGCCTGAATCCCACGCGGCAGATCGCGCGCTTCAAGGGCGCCGCGCTGGATCGCGCTACATTTCAGCATCCTTTTCTCGAGCGCTCGATTCTGGGCGTGCTCGCCGATTACGTCACGGCCGATACCGGAACAGGCGCCGTCCACACCGCGCCCTCGCACGGCGCTGAGGATTTCTACACGGGTCAGAAATACGGCCTCGATCCGACCAGCCGCGTCGACGCGGCGGGGTACATCCACGTCGATCCCGAGGCGTGGCGCCTGGCGCAGCCGCCGGCCTTCGACGGCCTCAAGGTATGGGCCGCCAATCCGGTCATCGTGGCCATGCTTGAGGAGCGCGGCGCGCTGCTGGGCGGCGGGCAGTTGGAACACTCCTATCCTCATTGCTGGCGCTGCCACCATCCCGTCATCTTCCGCGCCACGGAGCAGTGGTTTATCTCGATTGAGACTCCAATGAAGCGTGCGGATGGCTCGGAGACTACGTTCAGGCTGCTTGCCATCGAGGAGATCGACAAGGTGGTGTGGGATCCGGCGTGGGGCAAGGAGCGCATCACCAACATGATCGCCACGCGCCCCGACTGGTGCATCAGCCGTCAGCGCATCTGGGGTGTGCCCATCGCTGTCTTTATGTGCCAGGGCTGCAACGAGCCAATCATCGACGCGGCGTTGAATGGCAAAATTGTCGATCTGTTTGAGCGCGACGGCGCGGAAGCGTGGCACACCCCTGCGGCTGAAGAGCTGCTGGCCTCGGTTCACGCGCAGTGCGCCAAGTGCGGCGGTACTACGTTCCGCAAAGAAACAGACATTCTGGACGTGTGGTTCGACTCGGGCATCAGCTGGATGGCGGTCTGCGAAGCGGATCCCGATCTCAGTGCGGCCTACAAGGCGTTTCAGGACGGAGCCGGCCCGCGACGCGATCACGAGGTGCTGTACCTGGAGGGCGGCGACCAATATCGTGGCTGGTTCCACTCGTCGCTGCTTACCTCGGTGGCATTGCGGGGCCGCGCGCCCTACTCGCATGTGGCCACGGCGGGATGGACGCTCGATGAAGAGGGCCGCGCCATGTCGAAGTCGCTTGGCAACGGCGTCGATCCCGTCGATATTGCAAGCAGAATGGGCGGCGAGATTGTGCGCTTATGGGTGGCTTCGGTCGACTTCCGCGAAGACATGGCCGCCAGCGAAAACCTGATGCAGCGCTGCGCCGAGCTCTACAAGAAGCTGCGCAACACGTTTCGCTTTCTGCTTGGCAATCTGCATGGGTTCGTACCGGCGCGCGACCGCATTGCGGAGAGCGAGCTTTTGCCGCTCGACCGGTACATGCTGGCGCGAACGCGCGACCTGACGCAGAAGATTCTGGGCTGGTACGAGGCTTTCGAGTTTCATCGCGTCTACCAGGCTGTGAACGAGTTCGCCATCGTGGACTTGAGCGCGTTCTATCTCGATGTGCTGAAGGACCGCCTGTACACCTTTGCGCCGACCAGCGTGGCGCGGCGCTCAGCGCAGACGGTGCTGTGGCAGATCACCGAGGCCCTGGTGCGGCTGGTCGCGCCGACCCTCAGCTTCACGGCCGACGAGGTGTGGGAGTATCTGCCCGCTGTCGATGGCCGTGAAGCGAGCGTGCACCTGGCGCGGTTTCCGAAGCCGGGCGAGATTTTCTCGGAAAACCCGGCGCCGGTGCTGGAAGAATGGCAGAAGCTCCTCGCTGTTCGCGACAGAGTCTTCGCCGAGATCGAGACAGAGCGCAAGGCAGGCAAGATTGGGAAGGGTTTGGAGGCAGAGCTTGAAATCGCAGCCTCTGGCGAGCTGTTTCAGTTTTTGAAGAAGTTCAACCCGTACCTCGCGGAAATCGCCAATGTTTCGGGCGTGCACCTGGTCGAAAAGGAAGAATCAGTTCTGAACGCGCTGGAGAGCGGCTTTTCAGTTCAAGGCCTGAAGGGATATGGATCCGTGTTTGCACATCAAGCCTCCGGCAAAAAGTGCAATCGCTGCTGGCGTTACACGCACGATACCGCTGACTACGGCGTGTGGAAGGACGTTTGCGAACGTTGCCGCGGCGCCCTTGAAGAGATGGGCATCGCGCCGCCCAAAGAGGATGCGTCTCAAGTGGGAGCCGCATCGTGAGCTGGCCGAAGCCTCGCCGCTTGCCCTGGCTGCTGCTGATTACAGCGCTCGTGATCACGGCCGATCGGCTGACCAAGACGTGGGTTTCGCGGCACGTGCGAATGGGCGGCGCCATCCCGATCATCGACCACATTCTGCGCATTACGCATTGGACCAACGAGGGCGCGGCATTCTCAATGTTTGCCGGCTCGGCTTCGCCCCATGTCGTACGCTGGGGACTGGTCGCGTTCACCCTGGCTGCCGCCATCGTTGTCCTGGTTGCGCTGATTCGCCTTGGCAATCGCATCACGCTTGCCACCGTCGCTTTGGCGCTCATTCTCGGCGGCGCCATCGGCAATGCTCACGACCGCATCGTCTATGGCTCGGTAGTCGATTTCATTGAGGTTCACATCTTCCGTTATCACTGGCCCGACTTCAACCTGGCCGACTCTTCAGTGGTCATCGGCGCGTGCCTGCTGTTTCTCGATTCACTGCGACCCAGCCGGGAGCGAGGGAGCAAGCCACCCCAGCGCGCATAAATCGCGCGCCGGGACCCCGGGGAGAGAGCGCGAGGGAGCATGTTGCAGGCAGCCGAATCAAGCCGGCATTGACTTCCTTTCTTCTTTCCCCGGTTTCTCTGTTTTCCGTTCCCAGCTCCCTGTTCCCTGATCCCTGTTCCTCGGATGGGCCGGTATAATTGCTCGGGCCAG